>NZ_LGYX01000030.1:0-115491 GCF_001264395.1 Pantoea sp. CFSAN033090
CACGACGTCAAAGCCGAAGGTACCGCGTGAGCGGCGCGAGGACGGCCCGGCAGCAGCAGAGGTGCTCAGGCCCGTACTGCGGCTCGCTCGCCCGGAAAATCAGAATGCAATATTGGCGCTGATACCGCCGATAAACGCATCTTTCACTTCACTGACTGCGCCAGGGGCAACCACATACTGCAGGTTAGGACGCAGTGACATCCAGTTAGTTACTTTAGCGTTGTAGTAAACCTCATAGTTGTACTCTGAACCTTCCTGAATCGGCAGATAGGTCGGGCTGTCAAAGCGGCTCTCGCCATTAGCCTGATTCTGCTGACGCAGTGAGCGGGTATAGTCGCTGTTCACATGAATACGTGACGCGCCCACGCCGATCTCATCCTGAGGACGGGCATCAAACGGTCCTGTCCAGGTAAACGCAATAGACTGATAGTTGTCGGTCTTTGAGGTCTTGTGATCGTTCATCACCGCCTGCACCCGCACGCCCAGACCGCGATTCACATCGCCATCCTGCGCGGTCAGCTGTTGCTGTAACAGCAGATAGCCGCCATAGGAATGGGCCTGATCCTGATAGCCGCCGTTTCGCCAGCTGCCATAAACATCGCCATCCACCGACGAATAGTAATAGCCGATGCGGTAGTTACCCGGTAATTTCTCCGGCCCGAAGGTCGGTTTCCAGCCCAGTTCGACCGGCACCAGATTTCCTTCTGAATTGCTGGTATCCAGACGGAAACCATCACCGCGATCGTAGTTAGCGCGGTTCTGGTTATAGAAACCGACCTGGAAGAAAACGTCCGGCGTGATATTGAATTTCACCCGGCCGCCCCACTGCGACACCGGCCAGTTGAACCAGCGATCGCCGCGCCAGTTACCCGCCTGCCCGCTGCCCAGCGCCAGGTTCTGGAACAGATTGCCATCGAAGTTATCGAAGTCTTCCCCCACCGTCACCCGCCCGGCTTTCACATCGACCACATCGTTAAACAATCCTTTGCGCAACCAGAACTGGGTCAGACGCCAGGTCTGGCCGCGACCGTAAACTTCCTGCACCGAGGAGAGCATACCGGTGCGTTGATCCGCGACCTGTTCAGAAAGATTCTGTCCGTTACGACTGGTCACGGTCATCTGGAACTCGGCATCCTGCCAGTCCAGCAGCTTCTGCAGATCGAAATTAGTGCCGAACGACCACTGATCGCTGTAGCGCATGGTGGTGTTGGTATCTGCCCCGCCGCCTAAATTCGCGGCGCTTTCCATGGTGTAGTTAACGTCAAACTTAATGCCGTCGTCCTGCAGCTGCGTTCGGTACCCGCCCCAGTCACCAAACATCCATTCGGAGTCCGGACTCAGGGCGTCAGCGGCCATTGCCTGCGCGGAAAACATGGCCAGGATCAGGGTGCCGGTTGCCACACGGCGCAGCGGGAAACGCTGCTCTGCTTTTTTGTTTTTCATCTTGCTTATTCTTATGTAAGTTACGGAAAATGACGCGCAGAGGATAGTGCTGGATAATCTCTGTTTTTTGTAAATACGTGCGCATAATTACCCGTAACATCCGTTTATTAACGCATTTGTGATCGGGATCGCTGATTGGTTATTCTCTGGGCGGGATGCCAATTTTTTGACAGGTGCAGCGTAAAAAGGGGCGCTATCGCCCCTTGTGTTTACTGGCTTGCCTGATTCAGTTGTTCAATCTGCGCCGGGGTCAGCGTCAGCTGCATCGCGCCAGTCAGATCGTCGAGCTGTTTCAGCGAGGTAGCACTGACAATCGGTGCGGTGATACCGGGACGGGCGATCAGCCAGGCCAGCGCCACCTGCGTCGGCGTCACCTGATGCGCTTCGCTGATAGCATCCAGTGCGTCGAGGATCCGCAAACCGCGCGGATTAAGGTATTTATCTACTACACCCTGACCGCGCGCGCTTTTACCCGCATCCGCCGCCTCGCGGTATTTGCCACTGAGAAAGCCGCTGGCGAGTGAATAGTAGTTAATAACGCCCAGACCCTGCGCCATCACCACCGGCTCCAGCTCCGACTCATAGGGCTGGCGGTCATAAAGGTTATATTCAGGTTGCAGGGTTTCATAGCGTGCAAGCCCCTGCGTTTCACTGATCTGCAATGCCTCCTGCAGCCGCGCCGCGCTGTAATTGGAGGCACCAATCGCCCGCACTTTGCCCTCTCTGATCAGGCTGTCAAAGGCGCTCAGCGTTTCCGCCAGCGGCGTATCCTGATCGTCGCGGTGCGCCTGGTAGAGATCGATATAGTCGGTCTGCAACCGGCGCAGGGAATCTTCGACTGCCTGACGGATATATTGCGGTTTGAGTCCGGTTTTCTCCGGCGACAATTCCATGCCAACCTTGGTTGCCAGCACGATCTGGTCGCGTTTGCCGCTTTTTTTCAGCCATTCACCCATAATGGTTTCCGATTCACCGCCTTTATTGCCCGGTGCCCAGCGGGAATAGACGTCGGCGGTATCGATAAACCACAGGCCTCGATCAACCAGCGCATCCAGCAGAGAAAAGGAGGTGGTTTGATCCACTGTCCAGCCAAACACGTTGCCGCCAAACGTCAGCAACGGCACCGCGATACCACTGTCACCCAACTGCCGGGTTTGATTCTGACTCATTTCCTGCTCCTTATTTGCCTGAAAAAACCGTCTGTCTTTCAGCATAGCAAAGTGATTTCACGGCTTTATGACGATTGTGATGCGATTAATGAAAGAACAGGCATAATTACCCCGCCCTGACAGATATCCTTATTTCCTTCAACTTCTGCCCGTCAGAGGCGGCTACACTCTGTCGTTTGCAGGCTACCCATTTGATGCCTGCGCCTGGGACTACGTCACTGCTGGAGAGCACCAACAATCATGAGCACCCGACATCCTGTTATGAAGAAAACCCTTATCGTGCTGGCCCTGATCGCCGTGGCCGCTGGCGGCTATTATGCCTGGCAGCGCCATGCCCAGCCGCAGAGCAGCAGTCAGAGTGACGCACCTGCGCCACGTGGCGGCAAAGGCGGCGGTGACGGTGCCCGTCGTCCCCTCGCGCCAGTTCAGGCCGCTACGGCCACCAGCCAGAGCGTGCCGCACTATCTGAGTGGACTGGGTACGGTGACCGCGGCTAACACGGCCACGGTGCGCAGCCGGGTCAATGGCGATCTGCTGGCAATCCACTTCACTGAAGGCCAGCAGGTGAAAGCGGGCGAGCTACTGGCAGAAGTCGACCCGCGGCCTTATCAGGTGGCGTTAACGCAGGCGCAGGGCCAATTGGCGAAAGATCAGGCGACGCTGGCTAACGCCCGTCGTGACCTGGCGCGCTTCGAGAAGCTGGCAAAAACCTCGCTGGTTTCGCAACAGGAGCTGGATACCCAGCGCTCACTGGTCAGTGAAACGCTCGGCACGCTGAAAGCGGATGAGGGAAGCGTCGCCAGTGCGCAGCTCAATCTTACCTACAGCCGGATCACCGCGCCGATTGCCGGCCGGGTCGGGCTGAAACAGGTTGACGTCGGCAACTACGTCACCAGCGGCGACACCACCGGTATCGTGGTGATCACCCAGACGCACCCGATTGATGTGGTTTTTACCCTGGCTGAGAACAGCATCAGTTCCATACTCAAGGCGCAGAAGAGCGGTGAGTCGCTGCTGGTGGAAGCCTGGGATCGCAGTAATCAGAATCTGATCGCCAATGGCAAACTGCTGAGCCTCGATAACCAGATTGATGTCACCACCGGTACCATCAAAATCAAAGCGCGTTTTGATAATCAGGACGACACGCTGTTCCCCAATCAGTTCGTGAATGTGCGGCTGAAGGTCAACACCCTGCAGGATGCGATTGTTATCCCACCTGCCGCGCTGCAGATGGGCAACGAAGGCAACTTTGTCTGGGTGGTTAACAGCGACAACAAGGTCAGCAAGAAAAGCGTGATTGCCGGCTTGCAGGATAGCGAGAAAGTGGTGGTCAGCGCCGGTCTGGAGGCGGGCGAACGCGTCGTGACCGATGGGCTGGATCGCCTGACGGAAGGCGCAAAAGTCGAGGTGGTCGCGCCGCAGAGCAACGCACCGCGCGCTACCCGCGCCACCCTGCCGTCAAAAGGAGAGCGTGAGTAATGCAGGTCATGCCTCCCGATCACAGTGGCGGACCGTCACGCCAGTTTATCCTGCGGCCGGTCGCCACCACGCTGTTGATGATTGCGATCCTGCTGGCCGGGGTGCTGGGCTACCGCTTCCTGCCGGTCTCGGCGCTGCCGGAAGTCGACTATCCGACGATCCAGGTCGTCACGCTCTATCCGGGTGCCAGCCCGGATGTGGTCACCTCCTCCATCACCGCGCCGCTTGAGCGCCAGTTTGGTCAGATGTCTGGCCTGAAACAGATGGCGTCGCAAAGCTCCGGCGGTGCCTCGGTGGTGACGCTGCAGTTCCAGCTGACGCTGCCGCTGGATGTGGCAGAGCAGGAGGTGCAGGCTGCCATTAACTCCGCCACTAACCTGCTGCCCAACGACCTGCCTAATCCGCCGGTCTACAGCAAAGTGAATCCTGCCGATCCACCGATCATGACGCTTGCCGTCACCACGCGCAGCATGCCGCTGACGCAGGTGCAGGACATGGTGGAAACGCGGGTAGCGCAGAAAATCTCTCAGGTCAGCGGCGTCGGACTGGTGACGCTATCGGGCGGTCAGCGTCCGGCGGTGCGGGTGAAAATGAATGCGCAGGCGCTGGCTGCGCTGGGTCTGACCAGCGAAACGGTGCGGACCGCCATCAGCAATGCCAACGTAAATTCGGCCAAAGGCAGCCTGGATGGTCCGACCCGCTCAGTTACCCTGTCAGCCAATGACCAGATGAAATCAGCGGAGGATTATCGCCAGCTGATTATCAGCTACAAAAACGGCGCACCGGTGCGTCTTGGCGACGTGGCGACCATAGAACAGGGAGCAGAAAACAGCTGGCTCGGCTCCTGGGCCAACCGCGATGCGGCGATTGTGCTCAACGTTCAGCGTCAGCCTGGTGCCAATATCATCGCCACAGCAGATAATATCCGTGCCATGTTGCCCGCCCTGACCGCAGCTCTGCCGAAGTCGGTGGAAGTTAAACTGCTCACCGACCGCACCACCAATATTCGTGCTTCGGTCAACGACACGCAGTATGAGCTGATGCTGGCGATGGCGCTGGTGGTGATGATCATCTATCTGTTTCTGCGCAACGTGCCCGCCACGCTGATCCCGGCGGTTGCGGTGCCTCTGTCGCTGATCGGCACCTTCGCGGCGATGTACTTCCTCGGCTTTTCAATTAACAACCTGACGCTGATGGCGCTGACCATCGCCACCGGCTTTGTGGTCGATGATGCCATCGTGGTGATTGAGAACATCTCACGCTATATCGAGAAAGGGGAAAAGCCGCTGACCGCCGCGCTGAAAGGTGCCGGCGAGATCGGCTTTACCATCATCTCCCTCACCTTCTCGCTGATTGCGGTCCTGATCCCGCTGCTGTTTATGGGCGACGTAATCGGCCGTCTGTTCCGCGAATTTGCCGTGACGCTGGCGGTGGCGATTCTGATTTCAGCGGTGGTCTCACTGACCCTGACGCCGATGATGTGCGCCAGGATGCTGAGCGCGGAGTCGCTGCGCAAACAGAACCGCTTTTCGCGGGCCAGCGAAGCGATGTTTGATCGTATCGTGGCCGCCTATGGCCGCGGCCTGAAACGGGTACTTAATCATCCCTGGCTCACGCTGTCGGTGGCGCTTGGCACCCTGGTGCTGACGCTGGTGCTGTGGATGATCATCCCGAAAGGCTTTTTCCCGCAGCAGGACAACAGTATTATTCAGGGCACGCTGCAGGCACCGCAGTCGGTCTCCTATGCCAGCATGGCGCAGCGCACCCGCGATGTCGCCTCCATCATTATGAAAGATCCGGCAGTGGAGAGCATGACTTCGTTTGTCGGCGTGGATGGCACCAATGCCTCGCTGAACAGCGCGCGTCTGCAGATCAACCTCAAACAGCTGGATCAACGCGACGACCGCATTCCTGCCATTCAGCAGCGCCTGCAACAGCAGGTCAGTGAGGTACCGGGCGTGCAGCTGTGGCTGCAGGCGGTGCAGGATCTCACCATCGATACCCAGGCGAGCCGCACGCCCTATCAGTTCACGCTGCAATCGGGTTCACTGTCTTCGCTCAGCACCTGGGTTCCGGCGCTGCTGACCCGGCTCAGCACCCTGCCACAGCTGCGCGATGTCAGCAGTGACTGGCAGGATCAGGGGCTGGAAGCCTATGTCAAAGTGGACCGCGACAGCGCCAGCCGCCTCGGCATCAGCATGGCGGATGTCGATAACGCGCTGTACAACGCCTTTGGTCAGCGGCTCATCTCCACCATTTATACCCAGGCGAACCAGTATCGGGTGGTGCTGGAGCAGGACAATAGTGCCACTCCAGGCATGGAGAGCCTGGAGGCGATTCGCCTTAACAGCAGCGACGGCGGCAGCGTACCACTGAGCGCCATTGCCCGCATTGAACAGCGCAACACGCCGCTCAGCATTAATCATCTCGACCAGTTCCCGTCGGCGACCTTCTCCTTCAACGTGGCTGACGGCTATTCGCTGGAAGATGCGGTGAAAGCGGTGTCGCAGGCTGAAGCCGAGCTTGGCATGCCCGCAGAGCTGATGACGCAGTTCCAGGGCAGCACGCTGGCCTTTGAAGCGGCGCTGAGCAGCACCGTCTGGCTGATTGTGGCGGCCATTGTGGCGATGTACATCGTGCTGGGCGTGCTTTATGAGAGCTTTATCCACCCCATCACGATTCTCTCAACGCTGCCCACGGCGGGTGTCGGCGCGCTGCTGGCGCTGATGCTCAGCGGCAATGAGCTGGATATCGTGGCGATAATCGGCATCATCCTGCTGATCGGCATCGTGAAAAAGAACGCCATCATGATGATCGACTTTGCGCTGGCGGCCGAACGTGAACAGGGTATGAAGCCTGTTGATGCCATCTATCAGGCCTGCCTGCTGCGCTTCCGCCCGATTCTGATGACCACGCTGGCCGCCCTGCTCGGCGCGCTGCCGCTGATGCTCAGCACCGGCGTCGGTGCCGAACTGCGTCATCCGCTGGGGATTGCCATGGTCGGCGGGCTGATTCTGAGCCAGGTGCTGACCCTGTTTACCACCCCGGTGATCTACCTGCTGTTTGATCGACTGGCGCACGCCACCCGCCGCCGCTTTGCCCGCACGGAGGCCGCAGAGTGAAGTTCTTTGCCCTGTTCATCAACCGGCCCGTCGCCACTACCCTGCTGACGCTGGCCATCGCACTGGCGGGGATGCTGGGTTTCCGGCTGCTGCCGGTGGCGCCGCTGCCGCAGGTTGATTTTCCGGTGATCGTTATCTCGGCTTCGCTGCCGGGTGCCGCACCGGAGATCATGGCGTCGTCGGTGGCCACGCCGCTGGAGCGCTCGCTGGGACGCATCGCGGGCGTCAGTGAAATGACCTCCACCAGTTCGCTGGGCAGCACCCGCATCATTCTGGTGTTTGATTTTGATCGCGACATCAACGGAGCCGCGCGCGATGTTCAGGCCGCGATTAACGCGGCGCAAAGCCTGCTGCCTACCGGGATGCCGTCGCGCCCGACCTATCGCAAAGTGAACCCTTCAGATGCGCCGATTATGATCATGACGCTGACCTCGGATACCTATAATCCGGGTCAGCTCTACGATTACGCCTCGACCCAGCTGGCGCAGAAACTGTCACAGATTGAGGGCGTGGGCGACGTCACCGTGGGTGGCAGCTCGCTGCCTGCGGTCCGCGTGGCCCTGAATCCACAGGCGCTGTTTAATCAGGGCGTCTCGCTGGATGCGGTGCGCACCGCCATTTCCAACGCCAATCAGCGACGGCCGCAGGGCGCACTGGATGATTCGCAGCAGCGCTGGCAGTTGCGTACCAATGATGCGCTGCAGACCGCCAGTGAGTATCAGCCGCTGATAGTGCATTACAACAACGGCGCGGCGGTCAGGCTGTCGGATGTGGCGACAGTCGAAGATTCAGTGCAGGACGTACGCAACGCCGGGATGTCGCGCGGTAAACCGGCGGTGCTGCTGCTGATCCGCAAAACGCCTGAAGCCAACGTCATCGATACGGTGGACCGCATCCGCGCCGAAATGCCGCTGCTGCATGAGGTGATCCCGGCCGCCATCGATCTGCAGATCGCTCAGGATCGCTCACCTACCATTCGCGCCTCGCTGCATGAGGTGGAGCAGTCGCTGGTGATCGCCGTGGCGCTGGTGATTCTGGTGGTGTTTGTTTTCCTGCGTTCGGGCCGCGCCACGCTGATCCCCGCCGTCGCAGTGCCGGTTTCGCTGATCGGCACCTTTGCCGCGATGTATCTGTGTGGCTTCAGCCTCAACAATCTGTCGCTGATGGCGCTGACCATCGCCACCGGCTTTGTGGTGGATGATGCGATTGTAGTGCTGGAGAACATTGCCCGACACGTAGAAGCGGGCATGAAGCCGCTGGCCGCCGCGCTGAAAGGGGTGCGTGAAGTCGGCTTTACCGTGTTGTCGATGAGCCTGTCACTGATTGCCGTGTTCCTGCCGCTGCTGATGATCGGCGGACTGATTGGCCGCTTCTTCTCAGAATTTGCCATTACGCTGTCGGTGGCTATCGTCATCTCGCTGTTTATCTCGGTCACCCTGACGCCGGTGATGTGCGCCTATCTGCTGAAGCCGCACGCGCCGCGCAGTCAGCCGCGTCAGCGCGGCGCGGGCCGGCTGCTGATGGCGGTCCAGCAGGGCTATGGCCGCTCGCTTAGCGTGGTACTGAACCATGCGCGCTGGGTGATGGTGCTGTTTTTCGCCACCATCGTCCTGACCGGCTGGCTGTTTGTTCATATTCCGAAAACCTTTATGCCGGAGCAGGATACCGGACGACTTTCCGGTTTTATCTCTGCCGACCAGAGCATCTCGTTTCAGGCGATGCGCAGTAAACTGCAGGATTTTATGGAGATTGTCGGGGCCGATCCGGCGGTAGAGAGCGTGGTGGGCTTCACCGGCGGGATGCGTACCAACAGCGGCTCTATGTTTATCTCGCTGAAGCCGCTGTCGGAGCGGAAAGAGAGTGCAGTGGAGATTATCGCCCGCCTGCGCAATAAGCTGGCGAAAGAACCCGGGGCGAGTCTCTATCTGAATGCGGTGCAGGATCTGCGCGTCGGCGGTCGGGAATCGAATGCCGGTTATCAATATTCCCTGCTGTCGGACGACCTCAACGCCCTGCGTGAGTGGGAGCCAAAAATCCGTCAGGCGTTCTCTGCCCTGCCGCAGCTGGCGGATGTGAACTCCGATCAGCAGGATAAAGGCAGCGAGATGGCGCTGACCTATGACCGGGAAAGCATGGCGCGGCTTGGCATCGATGTCTCTCAGGCCAATGCCCTGCTGAATAACGCCTTTGGTCAGCGTCAGATCTCCACCATTTATCAGCCGCTTAACCAGTACAAAGTGGTAATGGAGGTCGATCCGCGCTACACCCAGGATATCAGCGCCCTGTCGCAGATGTTCGTGATAAATAGCGAAGGTAAAGCGATTCCGCTGTCGTGGTTCGCCCACTGGCAGCCCGCGAATGCGCCGCTCTCGGTCAACCATGAAGGGCTGTCTGCCGCCTCGACCATCTCATTTAACCTGCCGGAAGGGGTGTCGCTGTCGCAGGCGTCGGAGGCAATTGAACGCACCATGACCGCGATTGGCGTGCCCTCCAGCGTGCGCGGCAGCTTTGCCGGTACGGCGCAGGTGTTTCAGCAGTCGCAAAGTAATCAGCTCTGGCTGATGCTGGCGGCGATTGCGGCAGTCTATATCGTGCTGGGGATCCTCTATGAGAGCTATGTCCATCCGCTGACGATCCTCTCTACCCTGCCCTCGGCGGGTGTCGGTGCACTGCTGGCGCTGGAGCTGTTCGATACGCCCTTCAGCCTGATTGCGCTGATCGGTATTCTGCTGCTGATCGGTATCGTGAAAAAGAACGCCATCATGATGGTCGATTTTGCGCTGGAGGCAGAGCGCAACGGCCAGCTCAGCGCGCGCGAGGCGATTTTCCAGGCGTGCCTGTTGCGCTTCCGGCCGATTATGATGACGACGCTGGCGGCGCTGTTTGGCGCGCTGCCGCTGGTGCTGACCAGCGGCGACGGCGCAGAGCTGCGTCAGCCGCTGGGGATTACCATTGCCGGCGGGCTGGTGATGAGCCAGTTGCTGACGCTCTACACCACGCCGGTGGTCTATTTAATGATGGATAAATTGCGCCGTAAAAAACGCCCGCTGGCCGCCGCGCAGCAGCCGTAACAGGTATGGCGGCAGCAGGCATCGGACGTGACGCCTTTATCGGGGGGGATCGATGAGTACGCAAAGCACTAACGTCCGCTGGCAACTGTGGATTGTTGCCATCGGCTTCTTTATGCAGACGCTGGATACCACCATCGTGAATACCGCGATCCCATCGATGGCGCACGATCTGGGTGTCAGCCCGCTGCACATGCACTCGGTCATCGTCTATTACGTGCTGACGGTCGCCGTCATGCTGCCGGTCAGCGGCTGGCTGGCCGATCGTTTTGGCGTGCGCAACATTTTCTTCTGCGCGATTGTACTGTTCAGCCTGGGATCACTGCTGTGCGCCCTCTCCGGCACCCTCGATCAGCTGGTGCTGTCGCGGGTGGTTCAGGGGATTGGCGGGGCCATGATGGTGCCGGTGGGTCGTCTGACGGTGATGAAAATCGTGCCGCGCGAGCAGTATATGTCCGCCATGACGTTTGTCACTCTGCCCGGCCAGATTGGCCCGCTGCTGGGTCCGGCGCTGGGCGGTGTGCTGGTGGAGTACGCCAGCTGGCACTGGATCTTTCTGATCAATATCCCGGTCGGCATTGCAGGCGCTATCGCCACCCTGATGCTGATGCCCAACTACAGCATGCAGACGCGGCGCTTTGATTTCGGCGGTTTTATCCTGCTGGCCGCCGGAATGGCAACCCTGACGCTGGCGCTGGATGGTCAGCGCAGCAGTGGCGGCTCTCCGCTGCTGCTGGGTGCCATGATCCTCATTGGTATGTTCTCTCTGCTGTTCTACCTGATGCATGCGCGCAGCAATGATAATGCGCTGTTCAGCCTGAAGCTGTTTGATAATCGCATCTACTCCATCGGCCTGCTTGGCAGTTTTACCGGCCGCATCGGCAGCGGCATGCTGCCCTTTATGACGCCTATCTTTCTGCAGCTCGGCATGGGTTACAGTCCGTTTCACGCCGGTCTGATGATGATTCCGATGGTGCTGGGAAATATGGGGATGAAACGCATTGTGGTGCGCATCGTCAATCTTTATGGCTACCGCAACGTGCTGGTGATGTCGACTGTGGCGCTGGCGCTGGTGGTCCTGCTGTTCCCGCTGGTGGCAATTCTGGGCTGGGTCTGGCTGCTGCCGCTGGTGCTGTTTCTGCAGGGCATGGTCAACGCCATTCGGTTCTCCTCAATGAATACCCTGACGCTGAAGGAGCTGCCCGATGAGCTGGCGTCCAGCGGCAACAGCCTGCTGTCGATGATAATGCAGCTTTCGATGAGTATCGGCGTTACCGTGGCCGGGCTGCTGCTGGGGGCATTTGCTCAGGAGAGCGCAGCGAACAGCACGGCGGAACATCAGATGTTTATTTATACCTACCTTTGCATGTCGCTGATTATCATCCTGCCCGCGCTGGTGTTCTGGCGCGTGCCGCCACAGGTGAGTACCAACGTTGATTTGCGACGCCGGAGAAATAAATGAGAGATAACCTGCGCCTGGGCATCGGGGCCAAACTGTTTATGGCGATTTTCGCCACCTGCATGCTGGTGCTGATTACCATGCACTGGGGGGTTCGCCTCAGTTTCGAGCATGGCTTTGTCGACTACATTAAGCGCGGCAACGAGCAGCGGTTAAATCTGCTCAGTGATGCCCTGGCCGATCAGTATGAGCAGCACGGCAACTGGGATTTTTTGCGCCACAACGACCGGCTGGTGTTCACCATGCTGCGTTCGCTGGAGCAGAATCCCGACAGTAACAGTCAGCTGCCGCCGCACGGCTGGCGCACCCAGTTCTGGATCCTCGATCAGCAATATAAAGTGCTGGCCGGGCCAAAATCGCCGGTGCCGCCCGAAGGCACGCGACGCAATATCACCACCAGCAATAATAAAGTGGTCGGCTGGGTCATCGGCTCGCCGCCGGAGCGGCTGACGCGCAGCACCGACATTAACTTTGATCAGCAGCAGCGGCGCACCAGCTGGATTATCGTCGGGCTGTCCACGCTGCTGGCGGCGCTGGCAACCTGGCTGATGGCGCGCGGTCTGCTGGCTCCGGTCAAACGACTGGTTGACGGCACCCATCATCTGGCGGCCGGTAATTTTGCCACCCGCGTTGAGGTCAGCAGCCGGGATGAGCTGGGCCAGCTGGCCAGGGACTTTAACCTCCTTGCCAGCTCGCTGGAGAAAAATGAGAGCATGCGCCGCGCCTTTATGGCCGATATCTCCCATGAATTACGCACACCACTGGCGATCCTGCGCGGTGAACTGGAAGCGATGCAGGATGGCGTGCGCAAACTGACGCCGGAAGCGATCGCCTCGCTACAAAGCGAAGTGGTGGTGCTGACCAAGCTGGTCGACGATCTGCATCAGCTGTCGCTGTCCGATGAGGGCGCCCTTGCCTACCGCAAACAGGCAACCGATCTGGTGCAGCTGCTGGAAGTGACGGCAGGCAGCTTTGCCGAACGCTATCGTGCACACGGGCTGACGCTGAAACTCAATCTGCCCGATAACGCCCCCTTCTTTGGCGATCCCGACCGCCTGATGCAGTTGTTCACTAATCTGCTGGAGAACAGCCTGCGCTACACCGACAGCGGGGGCCGGGTTGAAGTGACGCTGAACTATGAGGCACCCAACTGGCGCATCGAGTTTGATGACAGCGCACCGGGCGTGGATGGGGAACATCAGGCCCAGATTTTTGAGCGCTTCTTCCGCACCGAAGGCTCGCGCAATCGCGCCAGCGGTGGCTCGGGCCTGGGCCTGGCCATCTGTAAAAATATCGCTGACGCGCATGGCGGCGATATTCATGCGGCGCACTCTGATTTAGGTGGACTGAAAATCGCGCTACACTTGCGCTATGTTCCCCTTGTGTAGACGCTTATGAGCCTGGAAAACCACGACCCGCTGATTCTGGTGGTCGAAGATGAGCCGAAACTGGCGCAGCTGATGATCGATTATCTGCATGCCTCGAACTACCGTACCCATCACATCGCCGACGGTAACGCGGTGCTGGAGTATGTGCGCCAGACGCCACCCGACCTGATGCTGCTGGATTTGATGCTGCCAGGCACCGACGGTTTAACGCTGTGCCGTGAAATCCGTCGTCATTCCGAACTGCCGATTATTATGGTCACCGCCCGCACCGAGGAGATCGATCGGCTGCTGGGGCTGGAGCTGGGCGCGGATGACTACATCTGTAAACCCTTCAGCCCGCGTGAAGTAGTGGCGCGAGTTAAAACGATTCTGCGCCGGGTAAAACGGTCGGCGGAAGAGCCGCAAAGCGCCTCGTTACTTCGCGTCGATGAGAGCCGCTTCTTCGCCAGCTGGCGCGACAAGCCGCTGGATCTCACGCCGGCGGAGTTCCGTCTGCTGAAAACGCTGTCGCTGGAGCCGGGCAAGGTCTTTTCACGCGAACAGCTGCTTAACCATCTCTATGATGACTACCGCGTGGTCACGGACCGCACCATCGACAGCCATATCAAGAACCTGCGGCGCAAGCTGGAGACTCTCGACAGCGAGCAACCTTTTATCCGCGCCGTCTACGGCATGGGCTATCGCTGGGAAGCCGATGCCTGTCATTTGATCTAGTTTGATCCCGATCAATTTACTTCCCTTTTCTCACTGCCTACAATTCCGCACCTTTTGCAGGGCTTAACTGCCCTGCACCTGCCGCCTGAGGCGACATGCTGACCTGACATCAGTGAGAAAATCATGAAACCCGAACTGCTTTCCCCCGCTGGCACCCTGAAGAACATGCGTTACGCGTTTGCTTATGGTGCCGATGCCGTCTATGCCGGCCAGCCGCGCTACAGCCTGCGGGTGCGCAACAACGAATTCACCCACGAAAACCTCGCACTGGGCATCAGTGAAGCGCACGCGCTGGGTAAAAAATTCTACGTGGTGGTGAACATTGCGCCGCACAACGCCAAGCTGAAAACCTTTATTCGTGACTTAGCGCCGGTAGTGGCGATGCAGCCCGACGCGCTGATCATGTCCGATCCCGGCCTGATCATGCTGGTGCGCGACGCTTTCCCGACGATGCCGGTTCATCTGTCGGTGCAGGCCAATGCGGTCAACTGGGCCACGGTAAAATTCTGGCAGCAGATGGGGCTGAGCCGGGTGATTCTGTCACGTGAGCTGTCGCTGGAGGAGATCGCCGAGATCCGCCAGCAGGTCCCGGAGATGGAGCTGGAAGTCTTTGTCCATGGCGCGCTCTGCATGGCCTACTCCGGTCGCTGCCTGCTCTCCGGCTATATGAACAAACGCGACCCGAATCAGGGAACCTGCACCAACGCCTGCCGCTGGGAGTATAAAGTGGCGGAGGGTCAGCAGGATGAGGTGGGGAATATCGTTGGTATCCACACGCCTGTCGCCGTACAGGATGTGACGCCAACGCTGGGCGTTGGTCAGCCCACCGACAAGGTGTTTCTGCTGGAAGAGAAGATGAAGCCCGGCGAGGTGATGAGCGCGTTCGAAGATGAGCACGGCACCTACATCATGAACTCGCGGGATCTTCGCGCGGTCGCGCACGTGGAGCGGCTCAGCGAGATGGGCGTTCATTCGCTGAAGATCGAGGGACGCACCAAGTCCTACTACTACTGCGCCCGCACCGCTCAGGTTTATCGCCGGGCGATTGATGATGCCGCTGCCGGTAAGCCGTTTGATCCCTCACTGCTGTTAACCCTGGAAGGCCTGGCACATCGTGGCTATACCGAAGGTTTCCTGCGCCGCCACACTCACGACAGCTACCAGAATTATCAGCAGGGCTTTTCGGTGTCCGACCGCCAGCAGTTTGTCGGCGAATTCACCGGCGAACGCCGGAGCGAATGGGCTGAAGTGGCGGTGAAGAATAAGTTTATGCTGCACGACAGCGTTGAGATCATGACGCCTCAGGGGAACCTGAATTGCCAGCTGGACGCGCTGCAGAATGCGCGCGGCGAACCCACTGAAGTTGCCCCGGGCGATGGCCATCGCGTCTGGCTGCGGGTGCCAGAGGAGGTGGATCTGCGTTTTGCACTGCTGCTGCGCAACTTCGATCACGGTGAAGATACCCGGGACCCTCATAATCGTTTACCAACGGAAACATTTTGAGGAAATCAGAACAGGATCACAGACCCCTGCGCGGCGCTGCTTTATAGTCCCGCCTGCTGCTAACGAGTAACAATAAACGGCAGATTTACCAGGAACCACCTCATTTACCCGCCCGGCTCCCCCGTGCGGGTTTTCTTTTTTCTCTCTTTCGCCAATAATTTACTGCTGGCAGCTGTGTTATAAATCCCTTCTTACTCTGTAGATCTTCAAGGAACGCAAAATGGATAATAAACCGCTTACGCTGCTCATCCTGAACGGGAAAGGCGCGGGTAATGATGATCTGCGCGAAGCTATCTCGACCCTGCGTGAAGAAGGCTTCGACATTGCGGTGCGTGTCACATTTGAAAAAGGTGACGGCGATCGGTACGTCAAAGAGGCCATTGCGCTGCAGGCCGCGACCGTGGTGGCCGGTGGTGGCGATGGCACCATCAATGAAATTGCGACAGCGCTGGCTTCTTCTGAAGCGGATCATCGCCCGGTGCTGGGCATCCTGCCGCTGGGTACCGCCAACGATTTTGCCACCAGCGTCGGCATCCCGGAAGAGATGGAACCGGCACTGCGACTGGCGATTCAGGGCAAAGCCAGTGCCATCGATCTGGCCAGGGTAAACCAGAGCCACTACTTCATCAATATGGCGACCGGCGGGTTTGGCACCCGTATCACGACTGAAACCCCGGAAAAGCTGAAGTCGGCGCTGGGTGGCGTCTCCTACTTTATTCACGGCCTGATGCGCATGGATACGCTGAAACCGGATACCTGCGAGATCAGCGGCCCCGATTTCGCCTGGCAGGGTGATGCGCTGGTGATCGGTATCGGTAATGGTCGTCAGGCAGGCGGCGGTCAGCGGTTATGCCCTTCTGCCCTGATCAACGATGGCCGACTTGACGTCAGTGTTGTCACCGCGCAGGAGTTGCTGCCTACCCTGCTGCACTCGCTGACCGGCGACGATGACAATCCCGGCATCGTCACCACGCAACTGGAGTCACTGACGATCCGTTCGCCGCATGAGATGACCTTTAACCTCGATGGCGAGCCGCTTTCCGGGCGCGAATTCGTGATTGAGGTGATGGCGGGCGCGCTGAGCTGCCGCCTGCCGCCGCAGTGCGCGCTGCTTGCCTGAACCGACATCAGGGGCGAAAGCCCCTTTTTCTTCTGCTCCCATTAGCGCCCATTTTCTCCGTAACATCCCTCCTGCTGCCTCGCTTTATTACGCCTTAACGGGCGTTTTCAGGCAATGTAAACACTCTGTGATTCCGTTCACAACTCTGCCACCCCAACTTGTATGGTAGTATTAAAGAGCGTACTTTTTCATCATTGAACGCTGACTTAAGGCAACCAGGATGAAAATTGTTAAGGCAGAAGTATTTGTAACCTGCGCAGGCAGAAACTTTGTCACCGTAAAGATCACCACCGATCAGGGTCTGACCGGCATTGGCGACGCAACGCTGAATGGCCGTGAATTACCGGTCGCCTCCTACCTGAAAGATCACGTCTGCCCGCAGCTGATTGGCCGCGATGCGCATCAGATCGAAGACATCTGGCAATATTTCTACAAGGGCGCTTACTGGCGTCGTGGCCCGGTCACCATGTCCGCTATCTCGGCCGTCGATATGGCACTGTGGGATATCAAAGGCAAAGCCGCCAATATGCCGGTTTATCAGCTGCTGGGTGGCGCATCACGCACCGGCGTGATGGTCTATTGCCACACCACCGGCCACTCCATTGATGAAGTGATGGATGACTACGCGAAGCACAAAGAGCTGGGTTTCAAAGCGATTCGCGCGCAGTGCGGCGTTCCGGGCATGAAAACCACTTACGGCATGGCGAAAGGCAAAGGTCTGGCCTATGAGCCTGCAACCAAAGGTAACTGGCCCGAAGAGCAGCTCTGGTCAACCGAGAAATACCTCGATTTCACCCCGAAACTGTTCGCCGCCATCCGTGACAAGTTTGGTTTCGACGAGCACTTGCTGCATGACATGCACCATCGCCTGACGCCGATTGAAGCGGCGCGTTTTGGCAAGAGCGTGGAAGATTATCGCCTGTTCTGGATGGAAGATCCGACGCCTGCTGAGAATCAGGAGTGCTTCCGCCTGATCCGCCAGCATACCGTTACACCGATTGCCGTGGGTGAAGTGTTCAACAGCATCTGGGATTGTAAGCAGCTGATTGAAGAACAGCTGATCGACTACATCCGCACCACCATTACGCATGCGGGCGGCATTACCGGTATGCGGCGTATCGCTGATTTTGCCTCGCTCTATCAGGTGCGCACCGGCTCGCACGGTCCTTCTGATCTCTCCCCTGTCTGCATGGCGGCTGCACTGCACTTTGACCTCTGGGTGCCGAACTTCGGTGTGCAGGAGTACATGGGCTTCTCCGAACAGATGATGGAGCTGTTTGATGCTAACTGGACCTTTGACCAGGGCTACATGCATCCAGGCGACAAACCCGGTCTCGGCATTGAATTCAACGAGAAACTGGCGTCGAAATATCCCTATGAACCTGCCTATCTCCCGGTCGCCCGTCTTGAAGATGGCACCCTGTGGAACTGGTAAGGAGAAGCTGATGAAAAGCGTTGTTATTGAACAGCCAGGTGAACTGGTGGTGGCTGAACGTCCGCTGCCACAACCTGCGGCGGGCGAAGTCCGGGTCAAAGTGGCTTATGCCAGTATCTGCGGCTCTGATGTGCATATCTGGCACGGGCATAACCCGTTCGCGAAATATCCACGGGTAATTGGTCACGAATTTTTCGGCGTGATTGACGCGGTGGGCGACTGTGTTGATCCGGCCCGGCTGGGCGACCGCGTGGCGGTAGATCCGGTGGTGAGCTGCGGCAGCTGCTATCCCTGCTCGGTGGGCCGTCCCAATGTTTGTACCACACTGCAGGTGATTGGCGTGCACCGTGATGGCGGCTTCAGCGAGTTTGCGCTGGCTCCGGCAAAAAATGCCTTTTCCCTGCCGGACAGCATCCCCGATCGGCTCGCCAGTCTGGTTGAGCCTTTCACTATCGCCGCCAATATCACCGCGTTTCTCAAACCGCAGCCAGACGATGTGGCGCTGATTTACGGTGCCGGTCCGATGGGGCTCACTGCGATTCAGGTGCTGAAGGGCGTCTATAAGGTTAAAAAGGTGATGGTGGTGGATCGCCTGCCGGAAAGGCTGGCACTTGCAGAGCAGAGCGGTGCGGATCAACTGTTCGATAACAGCGAAATCCCGCTGGCGGCACAGCTTGAGGGCGTGCAGCCTACGCTGATTATCGACGCGGCCTGCCATCCCACCATTCTGGCTGAAGCAGCTGCCCTCGCCTCACCGGCCGCGCGCATTGGCCTGCTGGGTTTCTCCGGCGAGCCGTGCAGCATTACTCAGCAGAGCCTGACCAGCAAGGAGCTGTCGCTGTTTACCTCACGTCTTAACAGCAATCGTTTCCCCCAGGTGATCGAATGGATGGAAAAAGGGTTAATCCAGCCAGAGAAACTGGTCACGCACTACTTCCCGCTGCAGGAGATTGAGCGTGCGATGACCCTGTTTGAAAAAGATCCGCGCACCTGCTGCAAAGTCATACTTCAGATGGGTTAATTATCCGCTGAACACCAGGTCTCCTCAGCCGGTGCGTACCCGCCGGCATGACTATAAAGATAAAACAGATCACGGAGTTTGTATGTTCAAGAATCTGCGCTGGACCCTCGTTTTGCTGCTGTTCCTGGTTTACATGATTAACTACCTCGATCGTGTCGCCCTGTCGCTGACGGTGCCGCTGGTGGAAAAAGATCTGGCGATCAATGCTGAGCAGTTTGGCATGATCTTCGGCAGCTTTTTCTTTGGCTATGCCCTGTTTAACTTCCTTGGCGGCCTTGCCACTGACCGCTATGGCCCTAAAATCGTGCTGGCCGTGGCGGTAGGTGCCTGGTCCATTTTCTGCGGCATGACCGCACTGGCCACCGGCTTCTGGTCACTGCTGATCCTGCGTGTGCTGTTCGGCATGGCTGAAGGCCCGATCTGCTCCTCGGCCAACAAAGCGATTAACGGCTGGTTCCCGAAAAAACAGGCCGCGACGGCCATGGGCTTACTGAGTGCCGGATCACCTTTAGGTGGTGCGGTCGCTGGCCCGATCATTGGTTATCTGGCGCTCGCCTATGGCTGGCGTCCGGCGTTCGTGATTGTCTGCTGCATCGGTCTGGTGTGGATGGCGTTCTGGCTCTTCTTCGCCGCTGACAATCCGGCGAAGAGCAAGCGCGTCAGCGAAGAGGAACGTCTGCTGATTGATCGCCTGAAAGCAACGAACCCTAATGATGAGGTTGATCTGTCAGAAACGTCACATCCGTTTGGCTACTACCTGCGCCAGCCGATTATCCTGGTCACCGCTTTTGCCTTCTTCTGCTACAACTACATTCTGTTCTTCTTCCTGAGCTGGTTCCCGGCCTACCTGGTGCAGGCGCACGGCCTGGATATCAAATCAATGAGCATCACCACCATGATCCCGTGGATCGTCGGTTTCGTTGGCCTGGCGCTGGGTGGCTGGATCTCCGATAAGATCTTTAACATCACCGGCAAGCTGTTGTTGTCCCGCAAAATTGTGCTGGTGGTCTCACTGCTGGCCGCCGCAATTTGTGTGGCGCTGGCGGGTACGATAAAAGATGTGGTGCCTGCGGTAATTATGATGTCGGTGTCGATTTTCTTTCTCTATATCACCGGCGCAATCTACTGGGCGATTATTCAGGATGTGGTGCACAAGAGCCGTATCGGCAGCATCAGCGGCTTTATCCATCTGGTGGGTAGCCTCTCCGGCATCATCGGGCCCATCGTCACCGGGTTTATTGTTCATCACACCGGTAAATTCGATAGCGCCTTTATCCTGGCGGGCTGTGTTGCCGCGCTGGGTGCCTTCCTGGTGTTATTTGTGATTCGCAGTCCGAAAACTCAGGATAAACCGGTTTCGGTCTGAGTGTTGTTTCGCTAACAGATGTATGATTTCGGGGCGCTTTGCGCCCCGTTTGCCATAAGGATGGACTATGTTACAGATTGATCGCCTGCCCGCTGAGGTCAAGCGCCCCGCTTACGACCGCAGCCAGT
This sequence comes from Pantoea sp. CFSAN033090, assembly GCF_001264395.1. NCBI lineage: Bacteria > Pseudomonadati > Pseudomonadota > Gammaproteobacteria > Enterobacterales > Erwiniaceae > Pantoea > Pantoea sp. CFSAN033090. The sequence goes on from NZ_LGYX01000030.1 coordinate 20,416, forward strand.
TAAAAACCCGTATGGTACATATCGGTTTTGGTGCATTTCACCGCGCCCATCAGGCGCTCTGCAGCGATAAGCTGGCTGAACAGGGCAGCGACTGGGGTTATTGTGAAGTGAACCTCAACAGCGGCGCGTTGATTGAGGCCCTGCGAGAGCAGCAGCTGCTTTATACCCTCACCGAGATGGCCGATGATTCATTGCATACCCGGGTGATTGGCGTCATTACTCAGGCACTGCACGGCAAAAGTGACGGTATTGAGGCGGTGATCAATGCCATGAGCCAGCCTGAGGTGGCGATTATCTCCATGACCGTCACCGAGAAAGGCTATTGCCACCAGCCTGCCAGTGGAAATTTAAATCCCGATCACCCTGACATCGTGCATGACCTGCAGAATCCGCATTCGCCGCGTTCGCTGCCCGGTCTGATTCTGGCCGCGATTCGCCGCCGACGGGATCAGGGCTTACCCGCCTTTAGCGTGATGTCCTGTGACAACATGCCGGAAAATGGTCACGTGACACGCAACGTTGTTGTGCAACTGGCACAGCATCAGGATCCGGCACTGGCAGACTATATTCAGCAACACATTACCTTCCCCTCCACCATGGTCGATCGTATCGTTCCGGCCATGACCGATGCAGCGTTTGCGGCACTAGGCGCGCGTCTGGGTTCCGACGACCCGGTTGCGGTTGAAGCGGAGCCCTTCTTTCAGTGGGTGATTGAAGATAACTTCGTCAATGGCCGTCCGGCGTGGGAAAAAGCGGGCGCAGAACTGGTCAGTGACGTTCTGCCCTATGAAGAGATGAAACTGCGCATGCTGAATGGCAGCCACTCTTTTCTGGCCTATCTCGGCTTTCTGGCCGGTTATGAGTACATCAGTGACTGCGTGGCCGATCCCCATTTCCGCGCCGCCGCCCGTTCACTGATGATTGATGAGCAGGCGCCGACGCTGCGTACCCAGGGCGTGGATCTCAACGCCTACGCCGATTCGCTGATCGCCCGTTACGAAAACCGTGCCATTAAACATCGCACATATCAAATCGCCACTGACGGATCGCAAAAATTGCCACAACGCATGCTCGACAGTCTGCGCTGGCACCTGCAGCGCGGCAGCCGCTGCGACCTGCTGCTGCTGGGCGTGGCGGGCTGGATGCGCTATGTCGGCGGCATCGATGAACAGGGTCAACCGATTGAGATCCGCGATCCGCTGAAAGCCACGCTGTCAGAGACGGTTGCCGGTAGCGAAGAAGGCGAAGCGCGTGTCCGTGCGCTATTGGGTCTGCGCGACATCTTTGGCGAAGATTTAGCGCAGAACGCCGATCTGGTGGCCCGACTGACGACGTATTACCAGCAACTGACGACTCAGGGCGCGCGGGCGACGGTGCAACAGTGTATGAGTCAGGCATAACAGCCTGGTGACAAAGCGCTGGCGCAGATGCAGCGCGCTGATTAGACTGACACTTTCCCATCGCGCTGGCCCCTGCCAGCCGTAATATGGATATTGCTGCATGTCGATCGCCTATACCATTACTACCAGCGAACCGGTAAATCAGCAGATTTACCGGTATCTGCGCAAAGATATCGTCACCTGCGCAATTCAGCCGGGCTCGCTGCTCTCGGAAAAAGAGGTGTCCGCGCGCTTCAAAGTTTCACGCCAGCCGGTGCGTGAAGCGTTCATCAAGCTGGCCGAAGCCGGACTGGTACAGGTATTGCCGCAGCGTGGCACTTTCGTGCGCAAAATCTCCGCTAAGCGGGTGGCGGATGGCCGTTTTATCAGGGAGGCAGTCGAGGTGTCGGTGGTTCGCCGTGCGGCACTGGAGATTGATGATCCGGCCCTGATGGCGCTGGAGCATAACCTGCAGCTGCAGCGCATGGCCGCTGAACGGCATGACAGCCAGGCTTTTCTCACTCTGGACGATGAGTTTCATCGCCTGATTGCTGAAAGCATTGACTGTAAGCTGGCCTGGGAAACGGTGGAGAACATCAAAGCGGCCATGGACCGGGTGCGGTTTCTGACGCTGAGTGAAGTCTCTCCACCGGACAAGCTGATTGAGCAGCATGAAGAGATTTTTGCGGCGCTGAAGCGTCATGACGCCGATGCAGCCGAAGCGGCAATGCGTCGTCATCTGCAGGAGATGATCTTCTCTATCACCCCGATTGCCGAGCGTAACAGCGCCTGGTTTGAAGCACCCTGAACCTGAAACCGCCCGCACCACCTGATTACCAGGTCGATGCGGGCCTTCGTCGTTACCACCATTGATGAAAATGGTGAACCGGCCCGATGCCCTTCCCGACCTCCAGCGAATCTGCCTGCAGCAGCGCCTGCTGTAACCAGTTTTTGGCTTCCCCAATCGTCTCTGCCCAGTCAGCATGACGTGGTCGCAACGCGGCTAAGGCTGCCGACAGCGTACAGCCGGTGCCGTGCGTATGACGGGTATTCACGCGCGGCGTACTGAATCGCTGCTCTGCTGAGTGCGTGATCAGCCAGTCCGGGCTCTCCGCCGCAGCAAGGTGACCGCCCTTCATCAGCACGGCCTGACAGCCCAGTGCCAGCAATGCCCGTCCCTGCTCGCGCATCTCCTCTTCATCTGCCGCAATGGCGCAGTCCAGCAACGCCGCCGCTTCCGGCAGATTAGGCGTGATCAGCGAGACCTGTGGCAATAACAGCTCCCGTACACTGGCTACGGCGTCTGGCGAGAGCAGCGCATCACCACTTTTCGCGACCATGACCGTGTCCAGCACAACAAACGGGATTGCCGCATTGCTCAGCCGGGCCGCAACCTGCTCCACGATAGCCGTTTCTGACAGCATGCCAATTTTTGCGCTGTCGATGCGCACATCACTAAGCACCGAATCGAGCTGGGCGGCCACAAATTCAGGCGTAATGCGGTAAACCGACTGCACGCCGCAGGTGTTCTGTGCCACCAGTGCGGTGATGACGCTGGTGGCATAGGCTCCCAGAGCGGAGAAGGTCTTGAGATCGGCCTGAATCCCTGCGCCGCCGCTGGGATCGGTACCCGCAATCGTCAAAGCGTTAATACGCTTCATGATTACCCTCCAGCGTCCAGAGTGCATCAATAAACGCCGTGGCAAAGCTGCCGGGTCCGGCAGCCTGCGCCGCCGCCTTTTCACCCGCCAGCGCCATCACCTGACAGGCGGCCGCGACATTCATCAGCCGATCGCCATGCAGAGAGCTGAAACCCGCCACCACTGCCGAGAGGGCGCAGCCGGTCCCGACTACCCGTGTCATTAAGGGGCTTCCTCCGTGAACAGCAAGGAGTCGCTGACCATCGGTGGCGTAGTCCACTTCACCGGTGACGACCACCAGCGTGCTCCAGGTTTCCGCGAGCTTCTGGGCCGCATCGAGTGCTGCATCCGCCTGATGCAGCGTGTCGACACCGCGCCCGCCGCTGGCCTGTTGTGCCAGCGCCAGAATCTCTGACGCATTCCCCCGAATCACCGCCGGTTGCTGGCTTAACAACTGCTGGCAGAAGTCACTGCGCAGCGTCAGCGCGCCGACGGCAACCGGATCGAGTGTCCAGGGCGTGCCCGCCTGATTAGCCGCGGTGACGGCAGCCTGCATCGCCTGCTGGCGCTCGCGGGTTAAGGTGCCCACGTTAATCAGCAGTGCATCGGCCATGCTACTGAACTGGGCGGCCTCAGCGGCATCGATCACCATCGCCGGTGAGGCATGGAGTGCCAGCAACACGTTGGCGGTGAAGTTCTGGACCACGTCATTGGTCATACAGTGCACCAGCGGTGACTGGCGGCGGAAAGCGTGCAGAATGGGCGCGAAGTGCGCGGCAGAAAGGTGTTGAGATTGATGTGTCATCGTAGCTCCCAACCGGCGAACAAGAAGGCGAATGCGGTCAGGCATCAGACTTCCCTACGCTGGCATTATCCAGTTCAGGTCAGCGGGTTTTTCTCAGCCCTTTCCGTGTGGAAAGCGGCACCCCGAGTCGTATTACGGCTTGCAGCATAGGCAAGCCGCGCAGCGAAAGCAAGCGACTCCCGCCTGGGAAATAATCAGAGCTGAAACAATTCACATGATCCCGATCAACGCCTGAGGGTGCAAAAAAAGGCTTAATGCTGCGGGTTAACGAGATACCTCTTTATAGGTAGCCCCGCTTATTACCCGGATAGGTAATATTTCCCGCAGTGACTCTGGTTATCCCATAATAATTAACCTGCTTGCAGCATCATCGTAAAAAACACTTTATTTCATGGGGTTAGAAAACTCCTGAAGCGGAACTTCATACTATTCAGGATGTATGATGCGATTTTTAGCGCTTATTCCACACCGCCATCGATGGCAGGATATTAATATTGAACGCAGGGGTGCCGTGGCACCCAATGGCAGACAGTACCTCTCCACCTATATCTCCGCCCGTTGCACAGGCTGTGGCGAAATTATTCACCGGGTCTATTATCGCGACATCAGCGATCGGCAGGCGCGCCGCTGGTTAGGTTAGCGTCCCGGCAACGGTCATTCCGGACACAGTTCAGGTTAACAGTTAGTTAGCAATTTGTTAGTCTGGTAACTAATCATCGTCTGACCAGACTCTCTCTATGCCACTGCTGTTTGAAAGCTTAAGCCATCAAATTTACCTGTCAGCCCCGCTGTTTATCCTGATCCTGCTGGGGTACTGCCTGACGCGCCTCGGGAAATGGCCCGCCAGCATCAGCGAAGGGATGAACCGCTTTGTGTTTAACGTTGCCCTGCCCTGCATGCTGTTTCGGGTGATGAGCACCTTCTCGCAAAGTCCGCCGGTGGATGCGCGCCTGTTGCTGGCCTTTTTCGGCAGTTGCCTGCTGGTGTTTATCGTGGGACGACTGCTGGCAACAAGGCTGTTTAATCTGGATGGCGTAGCGGCGTCGGTTTTTGCGCTGGGCGGCATCTTTTCCAATAACGTCATGCTGGGGATCCCGGTGGCCACGGTGCTGCTGGGGCCAGAAGCCCTGCCCCCGGTGGCGCTGGTGCTGGTGTTTAACAGCCTGATCCTCTGGACCTTACTGACCGTTTCGGTCGAGTGGGCAAAACAGGGCAGCTTCTCGCTGGAAGGACTCTGGCGCACCCTGCTCGGCGTGCTGAAGAATCCGCTGATCATCGGTATTCTCAGCGGTACAGCCTGGAGCTTTCTGCAACGTCCCTTGCCGCTGCTGGCCGCTGAACCGCTAAAGATGCTGGCCTCACTGGCTGCACCTCTGTCGCTGGTGACGCTGGGCATGAGCCTGGCGCACTATCGGGTGCGGGATGGCTTAAAAGAGAGCTATACCATCTGCCTGCTGAAACTGGTGCTGCAACCGATGACGGTATGGGCTATCGCATGGCTGACCGATCTGCCGCCGCTGGAGAGTAAAGTGGTGGTGCTGCTGGGATCGATGGCAGTCGGGGTTAACGTCTATCTGATGTCGCAGAAGTTCAATGTCATTACCGGCCCGGCGGCGGCGAGCATGCTCTTTTCTACCGTGTTTGCGGCGGTGACAACGCCAATCTGGATGATGCTGATGACGCTGGCGGGCTATTAACAGCCTAAAAAAAAGCCCCTCAGCACGCGTGCTGAGGGGCTATTGTCTGGCTAACTAAATATTACTCAGCCGATTTGGTACGAATCAGATAGTCAAAAGCGCTCAGTGAGGCTTTAGCACCTTCGCCGCTGGCGATGATGATCTGCTTGTACGGTACGGTGGTGCAGTCGCCCGCGGCGAACACGCCTTTCAGGCTGGTTTCGCATTTACCATCGATGATGATTTCACCCATTTTGTTACGCTCAACCGCGCCTTCCAGCCATGGGGTATTCGGCAACAGACCAATCTGAACGAAGATACCGGAGAGCGGCAGCTCATGAGTGGTCTGCGTCGTGCGATCGATATAGTGCAGGCCGGTGACTTTGGTACCGTCGCCTTTCACTTCGGTGGTTTGCGCGTTCAGGATCACATCCACGTTCTTCAGGCTGCGCAGCTTATCCTGCAGCACCTGATCAGCGCGCATCTCACCGGCAAACTCCAGCAGCGTAACGTGTTCAACGATACCGGCCAGATCGATGGCCGCTTCCACGCCGGAGTTACCGCCGCCGATCACCGCCGTGCGTTTGCCTTTAAACAGCGGGCCATCGCAGTGTGGGCAGTAGGTCACGCCTTTGGTGCGATACTCTTCTTCACCCGGCACACCCATGTTACGCCAGCGTGCGCCGGTCGCCAGGATGATGCTGCGTGATTTCAATACTGCGCCGGAGGCGGTTTCGATGGCGTGCATTCCGCCCTCTTTCGCTGCCGGGATCAGTTTGATGGCGCTCTGGCTTTCAATGACGTCCACGTTGTAATCATCCACGTGTGCGCGCAGTGAACCGGCCAGTTTTGCCCCTTCGGTTTTCGGTACGGAGATATAGTTTTCGATATCGACCGTGTCCAGCACCTGGCCGCCAAAACGCTCACCCAGCAGGCCGGTACGGATACCTTTACGTGCTGAGTAGATGGCTGCCGCTGCGCCCGCCGGGCCGCTGCCGATAATCAGGACTTCATAGGCGTCACGCTTGTTCAGCTCTTCCGCCGCACGTTTGTCGGCATTGGTATCCACTTTGCTGACGATTTCCGCCAGGCTCATGCGACCCTGACCAAACTCTTTACCATTGAGGTAAACCGCTGGCACGCCCATCACGTTACGTTCCTGAATCTCGTTCTGGAACAGGCCACCGTCGATAGCGGTGTGGCTGATGCGCGGGTTAATCACCGCCATCAGGTTCAGCGCCTGTACGACGTCAGGGCAGTTATGGCATGAGAGTGAATAGTAGGTTTCGAAATGGAAGTCGCTGTCCAGCGCGGCAATCTGATCCAGCAGGCTTTGTGCTTCTTTCGACGGATGCCCACCGGTCTGTAACAGTGCCAGCACCAGTGAGGTAAATTCGTGACCCAGAGGTGAACCGGCAAAACGCGGGCCACTGTTCGAACCTGGGTTGGTGATCAGAAATGAGGGCTTACGCACCTGACGATCGTTCTCTTCGCGGAAGCTGACTTTGTCAGACAAACCGGCGATATCAACCAACAGTTCACGGATCTCGGTTGATTTTGCACCTTCGTCCAGCGTGGCAATCAACTCAACAGGTTTGGTTAATTTCTCAAGGTAAGCCTTGAGCTGGGTTTTCAGATTTGTGTCGAGCATAGTGATATCCTGGTCAAAAAATCGGGTGCCGCAGCACCCGATTGGAGAATGGTCGAAAGGCCGAAGCGGAATTAGATTTTGCCAACCAGGTCCAGAGACGGAGCCAGTGTTGCATCACCTTCTTTCCATTTAGCCGGGCACACTTCACCTGGGTGAGAAGCCACGTACTGAGCCGCTTTCACTTTGCGCAGCAGGTCAGAGGCGTCACGGCCAATGCCTTCAGCAGTGATTTCGATTGCCTGGATAACGCCTTCCGGGTCAACGATAAAGGTACCACGGTCAGCCAGACCTTCGTCTTCGCGCATGATTTCGAAGTTACGGGTCAGCGCGCCAGTCGGGTCACCGATCATCGTGTATTGGATTTTCGCGATGGTGTCAGAAGAACCGTGCCAGGCTTTGTGGGTAAAGTGGGTATCGGTAGAAACGGAGTAGATATCTACGCCCAGTTTCTGGAACTCTTCGTAGTGATCAGCCACGTCGCCCAGCTCGGTCGGGCAGACGAAGGTGAAGTCAGCTGGATAGAAGAAGAACACACTCCATTTACCTTCAACGTCTTTCTCGGTTACGTCGATGAATTCGCCGTTTTTGAATGCTGCGTTTTTGAACGGCTTGATTTTGGTATTGATAATAGACATCTGGTGGCCTCCGTTAAAATATGTGATGCAGGTTACATAATTTCCGGGCCAACATCTAATATGCAGTCGTTATCAATTTGATTAACGAAAGCTATCAAACGCTAAGAGCCTGATGCTCTCTGGCCCGGCAGGCAGTGTACAGCGATTTACGTGACATTTAACCCGCTTTATCTTTTCCGCCCCTCTCCGCAAATCGCTGCTAGTTTTGTTAGACCGGATTAAAAGGGAGCTGACTTGTGGAGATTCGTCCGTTTACTGAAGCCGATCGTCCTTTTCTGCGTACGCTGTTTCTGGCGGCGCGTCGGCATAACTGGCGCTGGCTGGACGGCAGCGAGTGGCAGCTGGAAGATTTTGATGGGGTAATCCTGGGTGAAACCGTGCTGGTCGCGGAAGCTGACGGACAGCGGGTGGGATTTGCCGGCCTGCTGGAGAACGATAATTTCCTGCACAGCCTCTATGTCGATCCTGACTGGCAGGGGCGCGGCGTGGGCAGCGCTTTGCTTAAGGCGGCAGAGGCGCGCTTTACCTCAACCGGTGCGCTGAAGTGCCTGCAGAAGAATAAAGCGGCGCAGGCCTTTTACCTGAAACATGGCTGGAAGATGATTTCACAGGGCGAAGGCGAACATGGCGGCTACGTGTTAATGCACTACCCGCTGGCCTCGCAATATGCCAGCGGGTCGGGTCGGGCTTAAAGCGCGCGGAACGCGATATCGCCGGGGATGACTTCGCCCTGCCAGTAAAGCTGGGCAGCAACGCGTCCGGCCAGCTGGCGATAAAGCGCAGTAAACTCGCTATCGGGCCGGCGAATCACCGTCGGCTGACCTTCATCGAGATCTTCGCGCAGGTCAATGTGCAGCGGCAGCTGGGCCAGCAGTTGCGTCTGGTAATCCTCTACCAGTTTTTGTGCGCCGCCGGTGCCGAAAATCGGCTCATGGAAGCCACACTGACTGCAGACATGCAGGCTCATGTTTTCCACCACACCAAGTACCGGCACATTGACCTTTTCAAACATCACCAGCCCTTTGCGGGCATCAATCAGGGCGATATCCTGCGGCGTGGTCACCACCAGCGCGCCGGTGACCGGCACGTTCTGCGCCAGTGTCAGCTGAATGTCACCGGTACCGGGTGGCATATCCAGCACCAGATAATCCAGCTCAGGCCACAGCGTCTCGTTCAGCAGCTGCATCAGCGCTTTGCTGGCCATCGGCCCGCGCCACACCATGGCATTGTCGTCCGTGACCAGATAACCAATAGAGTTGGTTGCCAGCCCGTGCGCCATGATCGGCGCCATGTGGGTGCCATCCGGCGAGGTAGGCCGTTGATCCTGGGTGCCAAGCATGTTCGGCACTGACGGGCCATAAATGTCGGCGTCAAGAATGCCGACCCGCGCCCCCTCTGCTGCCAGCGCCAGCGCCATGTTCACGGCGGTGCTGGATTTACCCACGCCGCCTTTGCCAGAGCTGACTGCAATAATATTTTTCACACCGTTGACGCCCGGCTGGTTTTTCACCCGTTTCAGGGTGGCAATGTCATGGCTGAGTCGCCAGTCGATGGCACCTGCACCGGTCTGACGCAGCAGTTCGGCGCTGACCTGCTCTTTCAGGACGTCGAACCCGCTGGCCCAGGCAAACGGCATCAGCAGCTCCACATGCAGCGTACCGTCAAGCTGTGCCACGTGATGTAACGCCTTAAGGGCGGTGAGATTCTGCTTAAGGGTCGGATGCTCAAAGCTTCTCAATACGCCAGCCACGATGGCGCGCAGGCCTTCTGGCGTCTGCGGTTCCCGGGATTGTGCTGTCATCCCCTACTCCTTATTTCTGCTGTGCTTACGCTGTGTTTCAGCGATGTATTGTCAATGATATCAGATGCTCGTGGATCTGCGGTGACTGCAGGGGGTGAATCCCTTGTGTTTACGCAGGAGAAGCCTTCAGTTACCATCTAAGCCCGTTTTTTCAATCAACAGAAAGCTACGCAAACTATGACTCAAGTCGCTAAAAAAATTCTGGTAACGTGCGCACTGCCTTACGCGAACGGATCAATCCATCTCGGCCATATGCTCGAGCATATCCAGGCCGACATTTGGGTGCGTTATCAGCGAATGCGTGGCAATCAGGTTTATTTCATCTGCGCCGATGATGCGCACGGTACGCCTATCATGCTGAAAGCTCAGCAGTTAGGGATTGCACCGGAGCAGATGATTGCAGAAATGAAAAGCGAGCATGAAGCCGACTTTGCCGGTTTCAACGTCAGCTATGACAACTATCACTCGACCCACGGCGACGAAAACCGTGAGCTTTCTGCGCTGATTTATGGCCGTCTGAAAGAGAACGGTTTCATTAAAAACCGCACCATCTCCCAGCTTTACGATCCGGAAAAAGGGATGTTCCTGCCGGACCGTTTTGTAAAAGGCACCTGCCCGAAATGTAAATCTGCCGATCAGTATGGCGATAACTGCGAAGTGTGTGGCGCGACCTACAGCCCGACCGAGCTGATCGAGCCAAAATCGGTGGTCTCTGGCGCGACGCCGGTTCTGCGCGACTCTGAACACTTCTTCTTTGATCTGCCATCCTTCAGCGCCATGCTGCAGGCCTGGACCCGCTCGGGTGCGCTGCAGGATCAGGTGGCGAACAAAATGCAGGAGTGGTTCGAATCGGGCCTGCAGCAGTGGGACATCTCCCGCGACGCGCCCTACTTCGGCTTTGAAATTCCTGACGCGCCAGGCAAATATTTTTATGTCTGGCTGGATGCGCCTATCGGCTACATGGGCTCGTTCAAGAACCTGTGCGACAAGCGCGGCGACATCGACTTCGACGAATTCTGGCGTAAAGACTCCACTACCGAGCTCTATCACTTCATCGGTAAAGATATCGTCTATTTCCACAGCCTGTTCTGGCCAGCGATGCTGGAAGGCAGCAACTTCCGCAAGCCGAACAACCTGTTTGTGCACGGCTATGTCACCGTCAACGGTGCCAAGATGTCGAAGTCGCGCGGCACCTTTATTAAAGCCAGCACCTGGCTGCAGCATCTGGATGCGGACAGCCTGCGTTACTACTACGCGGCGAAACTCTCTTCACGTATCGACGATATCGATCTGAATCTGGAAGATTTCGTCCAGCGCGTAAACGCCGACATCGTCAACAAAGTAGTTAACCTGGCGTCACGTAACGCGGGCTTTATCACTAAACGCTTTGACGGCAAACTGGCGGCTGAGCTGGCCGATCCGGCGCTCTATCAGACCTTTGTGGACGCGTCAGAGAAGATTGGTGAAGCCTGGGCCGGTCGTGAATACAGCCGTGCTATCCGTGAGATCATGGCGCTGGCCGACCTGGCGAACCGTTATGTCGATGAGCAGGCTCCGTGGGTGGTGGCGAAGCAGGAAGGCCGTGATGCCGATCTGCAGGCGATCTGCTCAATGGGCATTAACCTGTTCCGCATTCTGATGACCTGGCTGAAGCCGGTGCTGCCGTCACTGAGCGCCCGTGCAGAAGGCTTCCTGAACTGCGAACTGAGCTGGGATGCTATCGCGCAACCGCTGCTGGACCACCAGGTTGCGCCATTCAAAGCGCTCTACAGCCGCATTGAGATGGCAAAGGTTGAAGGACTGATTGAGGCCTCGAAAGAGGATGCCGCTGCCGCCAGTGCACCGGCCGCTAGCGGCCCGCTGGCAGATTCGCCGGTAGGTGACACCATCACCATCGACGATTTCGCCAAAGTTGATATGCGCGTGGCGCTGATTGAGCAGGCGGAACTGGTTGAGGGTTCGGACAAGCTGCTGCGCCTGCAGCTCGACCTTGGCGGTGAAAAGCGTCAGATCTTCTCGGGTATCCGCGCCGCCTATCCCGATCCCTCTGTGCTGGTCGGTAAAATGACCATTATCGTGGCCAACCTCGCGCCGCGTAAAATGCGTTTTGGGATCTCTGAAGGCATGGTGCTGTCAGCGGGTCCTGGCGGCAAAGATCTGTTTGTGCTGTCCGTCGACAGCGGTGCTGTACCGGGAATGCCCGTTAAGTAACACTCTGCATTCTGCGGCTTTAACCGCTTAGCGCAGTGCCGTTCTCAAACCCTTCGTGCCTCATCACGGGCGCGAAGGGTTATCACTCCTCGCTCTGAATGTGCACCGCTTCCATTCCACTCCCGCCCCTGAAAAACTGTATCTGCTGCGGCCACACCGCTGCATAAATGTGATCGCTAGCACGCTAAGCGGTTAATGCGTATGATGAAGCTCAGTGAAAACAGGAGCCTGCCATGCTCACCGTGCTGTCTGTCTGCGGGCGCTATCTTCGCGCCTTTATCATCATTTATCTCTGCTTATACGCCGGAATCGGCATCGCCTCGCTGCTGCCCATCAAACTGCCTGGCAGCATCCTTGGGATGTTAATTCTGTTTGCCCTGCTCGCCTCGCAGATCCTGCCTGTCAGTTGGGTTAAACCGGGCTGCCATCTGCTGATTCGCTATATGGCGCTGCTGTTTGTGCCGATCAGCGTCGGGGTAATGAGCTACACCGATATTCTGACCGCGCAGTTTGGCCCTATCGTGATCTCCTGCGTCGTCAGCACCTTCCTGGTTCTCTCTATTGTCGGCGTAAGCGCCCACCAGCTTCATAGTCGCCGTCCGGCCGGGGAGTCAGGCGATGAGTGAAATATGGTGGTCACTGCCACTGACGCTGGCGGCATTTTTTCTGGCGCGCAAACTGGCGATACGGCTGAAAATCTCGCTGCTTAATCCGCTGCTGGTGGCGATGGCGATTATTATCCCGATTCTGCTGTTGTTGCAGCTGCCCTATTCGCGCTATTTCGCGGGCAGTCAGATTCTTAATCAGCTGCTGCAACCGGCTGTTGTCGCGCTGGCACTGCCGCTGTATGAGCAGATGCACCAGATCCGAGCCCGCTGGAAATCGATTATTGGCGTCTGCTTTATCGGCAGTGTGACCGCCATGACCTCTGGCACCGCTATTGCTCTGTGGATGGGTGCCACGCCTGAAATCGCCGCTACCATCGTTCCTAAATCCGTTACCACGCCCATTGCGATGGCCGTCTCCGGTTCGCTGCACGGCATTCCCGCCATCAGCGCCATCTGCGTGCTGATAGCCGGGGTACTGGGTGCGGTGTTCGGACATACCGTACTGAATCTGCTTGGCGTGAAATCTAAGGCAGCGCGCGGGCTGGCGATAGGTAACGCGTCGCACGCCCTCGGCACAGCACGCGCCGCTGAACTCGACTATCAGGAAGGGGCATTCAGCTCACTGGCGCTGGTGATCTGCGGCATCATCACCTCACTCCTGGCGCCGTTTATTTTTCCGCTGCTGCTGCACTGGTTTGGCTGAAAGTTTGCGAGAGATCTCGCAAAGTTGAAACATGCAACACAGGTTACATTGTCAGAGCGATGTGGATCACATATAAACCGGTGACTGGCACATCGCCCTGCTGAATCTAATGAGGCTCACATGCAATCCCGTTTCCTCTCTGCCTTTGAGGCATTGCCGTCAACGCTGCAAACCGCACTCGCTCCGCTGCTGGACGATCCTGGCTTTCAGGCGGTGCTGAGCGCCGACCAGGTCGCCTCACTGCAGCAACAGACACAGATGGATGCCGATGCCCTGGCGCTGGCGCTGCTGCCCCTGGCGGCGGCCTGTGCCGTTGCTACCGTGTCGCATTTTAACGTCGGGGCTATCGCCCGTGGCGTCAGCGGCAACTGGTACTTCGGGGCCAACATGGAATTTACCGGTACGCCGTTGCAGCAGACGGTTCACGCCGAGCAGAGCGCCATTACCCATGCGTGGCTGCGTGGCGAAAGCCAGCTTGAGACGATCACCGTTAACTACACGCCGTGCGGTCACTGCCGTCAGTTTATGAACGAGCTGAACAGCGGCACGAACATTCGCATCAGCCTGCCACAACGCGCGATCAGCACCCTGGCCGATTATCTGCCGGATGCCTTTGGACCGCGCGATCTGGACATCACGACCTTCCTGATGGACAGCGTGGATCACGGCTATGTAGCCGAAGGCGATGAACTGGTGCAGGCCGCAGTTGCCGCTGCCAATGCCAGCCACGCGCCTTACAGCCAGTCACACGCCGGTGTTGCGCTGCTGACCGCAACCGGCACGATTGTCACCGGGCGCTATGCGGAAAATGCCGCCTTTAACCCGAGTTTCCCGCCCCTTCAGGCGGCGCTGGTCCTGCTGAACATGCAGGGTGGCGATGTTCGTCAGATAAAAAAAGCGGTATTAGCCGAAGTAGAAAATGCCACGCTAAGCCAGTTCGCCGCCACACAGGCGACGCTTGAGACATTTGGTTGCGGTGAGCTGCTGCAGGTGACGCTGTACAAAGCATAACCCGCTGTCAGAGAGACCACAGTTTTGTGAGCTTTTATGAACAAACGCTGTACTTCTGCGGGAAATTTCATAGGATCTGGCGCCAGAATTCACGTCATTACAAATTACTCTGAATAATTCAGGTTGCAGGATGGCAGCACGGTCGTGAATGTTTCTGCAGCGGTTACCCTGCCGCTGCCAGGCCTGCAGTCTGAGCTATAACGGGTAAGAAAACTGGCGCTACCTTTCCGGCGTGACGCCAGACAACACTGCAACCGGAGCATTACCGCATGGAACTCGACTACGAAAGTAAACGCCCGCTGTATATCCCTTATGCTGGCCCGATTTTGCTGGAATTTCCCCTGCTGAACAAAGGCAGCGCCTTTAGTATCGAAGAACGTAACGAATTCAACCTCAACGGTCTGCTGCCAGAAGCAGTGGAATCGATTGAAGAGCAGGCGCAGCGTGCCTGGCGTCAGTTCCAGGACTTCAAAAACAATAACGATAAGCATGTCTACCTGCGTAACATCCAGGACACCAACGAAACGCTGTTCTACCGCCTGCTGGATAACCATCTCGAAGAGATGATGCCCATCATCTACACCCCGACCGTCGGCGCAGCCTGTGAACACTTCTCTGAAATCTACCGTCGTGCGCGTGGCGTGTTCATCTCCTACCCTAACCGCGACCATATCGAAGATATGCTGCAAAACGCCACCAAGCAGAATGTGAAGGTGATTGTGGTGACTGATGGCGAGCGTATTCTGGGCCTCGGCGATCAGGGCATCGGTGGTATGGGTATCCCGATTGGTAAGCTTTCACTCTACACCGCCTGTGGCGGCATCAGTCCGGCTTACACCCTGCCGGTGGTGCTGGATGTTGGTACCAACAACCAGCAGTTGCTGAACGATCCGCTCTATATGGGCTGGCGTCATCCGCGCATCACTGGCGAAGAGTATGATGCGTTCGTGAACGATTTTATTCAGGCCGTTAAACGCCGCTGGCCGAAAGTGCTGTTGCAGTTTGAAGATTTCGCCCAGAAGAATGCCATGCCGCTGCTGAACCGCTATCGCGATGAAGTCTGCTGCTTTAATGATGATATTCAGGGCACTGCCGCCGTGACCGTGGGTACGCTGATTGCCGCCAGCCGCGCCGCCGGCAGCCGCCTGTGCGAGCAGAAAGTGGTGTTCCTGGGCGCCGGTTCCGCGGGTTGTGGTATCGCTGAACAGATCATCGCACAGATGAAATCCGAAGGTCTCAGTGACGAGGAAGCGCGTGGCCGGGTAATGATGGTGGATCGCTTTGGTCTGCTCACTGACAAGCTGCCTAACCTGCTCGATTTCCAGAGCAAGCTGGTGCAGAAGAGCGAAAATCTGCAGCAGTGGGATGTTACCAATGATTCCATCTCGCTGCTGGACGTGGTGCGCAATGCCAGGCCCGATATTCTGATTGGTGTCTCTGGCCAGCCGGGCCTGTTCACCGAAGAGATCATCCGCGAGATGCACAAGCACTGTAAGCGCCCTATTGTGATGCCACTGTCGAACCCGACATCACGTGTGGAAGCGACGCCAGCCGATATCATCGCCTGGACTGACGGTGCCGCGCTGGTCGCAACCGGCAGTCCGTTCTCGCCGGTGAGCTGGAACGGTAAAACCTATCCGATTGCGCAGTGCAACAACTCCTACATCTTCCCGGGCATTGGTCTGGGTGTGATTGCTTCGGGTGCCAGCCGCGTTACTGATACCATGCTGATGACCGCCAGCCGCGCGCTCGCTGACTGCTCTCCGCTGGTGAATGAAGGTGAAGGCCCGGTGCTGCCTGAGATTAAAGATATCCAGGGTGTATCGAAAATTATTGCGATGGAAGTGGGTAAAGCTGCTCAGCTGGCGGGTGTCGCCGTGGTGACCTCTGAAGATGTGTTGTCACAGGCTATCGCCAACAACTTCTGGCTGCCGCAGTACCGTCATTATCGTCGTACCTCGATTTAATCTTCAGACTGCCGGATTGCATCCGATCCGGCAGTGTTCAAAAAGAGCACAGCCAGCCGGCAGTAACTTGCTTCACAGTGACAGCTCAAGTAGCCTTGTCCCATCTCACTATTCTGACATCGAGTCTCCAGGCGCATGCTGAAACGCGTTTTCATTGGTCTGCTTTTCATCATTTTACTGATGATGGCAACGGCGCTCGGCCTTGATCGCTGGATCAGCTGGAAAACTGCGCCCTTTATCTACGAAAATGTCGCCTCTTTGCCACATCGTCAGGTCGGTGTGGTACTGGGTACGGCGAAATATTATCGCACCGGCGTCATCAATCAGTATTACCTCTATCGTATGCAGGGCGCGCTGAATGCCTACAACAGCGGCAAGGTCAATTATCTGCTGCTAAGCGGTGATAACGCGCTGCAAAGCTATAACGAGCCGATGACGATGCGCCGCGATCTCATCAAAGCCGGTGTCGATCCGGCCGATATCGTGCTGGACTATGCCGGTTTCCGCACACTGGATTCGATTGTGCGCACCCGCAAAGTGTTTGATACCAACGACTTCATTATTATCACGCAGCGTTTCCATTGTGAGCGTGCGCTGTTTATCGCCTTACAGCTGGGTATTCAGGCGCAGTGTTATGCGGTGCCCTCACCGAAGAACATGCTTAGCGTGCGCTTCCGTGAGGTAGGTGCCCGGCTGGGCGCGCTGGTGGACCTCTTCCTGCTTAAGCGCGAACCGCGCTTCCTGGGCCCACTGGTGCCGATCCCCGCCGTGCGCGATGTCCCTGAAGATGCGCAGAGTTACCCGGCAGTGACGCCGGAGCAGCTGCTGGAGCTGGAACAGAAGCTGCGGAAATAGCTCACGCGCTGCGGCTTATTTATGCTGGTTACTGCTGTGCCGAAGTCTGGCAGTAACGTGCAGGGCTCAGGGAGCTGACGGTAATATGCTGGCTCAGGGAGCATACGCGTTCCGCAAAGACGCAAGACCTCTATACCTGGCGGGCTCAGCTTGGGCGATTACGCACCTCATCCCTGAGGTGCGCCCGTAAACGGGCCAACGCGCTGCGTTGTTCAAAAACGCTCCCGGCGTTTTGTCCATAGCCTGCGATGCTTTACTACGGGCATATGCTCCCATCGTTTTAGCTTTTGTCGCCGTCTGATGGTGAAGACCGGTCTGCTGAGAAGTTGAAGCGGGCTACATATGAAAGCAATAAATCAGCTCAACGCGCAGGGAACAGGGAACAGGGTCAGAGGAGGAAAGCGTCCCACGCCAGGGATGGCGTGGGCCGAGCGTGTCATGGATGACGGCTGTTGCGACTTTCCGATCTGACCGTGTTCCCTACGCATACTCGATCTCACAGCAACGACCCCAGCACTCTCCGCTATAAAAAGCGTTCTGCGGAGGAATGACACAGGCAGATCATTTACTGGCCTTAGCGTCTTTCCGATCTGACCGTGTTCCCTTCGCATACTCGATCTCACAGCAACACCCACCACTTCCACATAATAAAAAAGCGACCCGAAGGTCGCTTTGTGAGCACTGAAGAAGACTTACTTCTTACGTGAATATTTCAGGGAATCCAGCGCCACGGCGAAGATAATGATGCCGCCTTTAATAATGTACTGCCAGTAAGGGTTGACGCCGATATAGGTCAGACCGTAGTTAATAACGGTGAAGATCAACACACCGGTCACTACGCCCGCCACGCTACCCACACCACCGGCGAAGGAGACACCGCCGACCACACAGGCCGCAATCGCATCCAGCTCATACATAAAGCCAAGGTTGTTGGTGGCCGAACCGATACGCCCCGCTTCCAGCATCCCGCCGAAGGCGTAGAACACACCTGACAGGGCATAAATCATGATCAGGTTCAGGTTGACGTTAACGCCTGAGACTTTCGCCGCTTCCGGGTTACCGCCGATAGCAAAAATGTTCTTGCCGAAGCGGGTTTTGTTCCACAGCACCCAGACGAAAATAATGGCAATCACGGCGTAGAAGGTGATGAACGAAAGCTTGAAATCACCAAAGCGTAAGAAGCCTTGGGTAAATTTCGAGAACCCTGTATCAAAACCGGCAATCGGTGATGCGCCAACAAAGTCGTAATAGAGTGAATTGATACCGTAAACGATGATCATGGTGCCCAGCGTGGTGATAAATGGCGTTACCTTGAGGTAAGCAATAATCACACCGTTGACCAGACCAATCACGCCGCCGATGATGCACACGGTCAGAATAACCAGTGGAATCGGCACCGTATCCAGCGTCGGGAAGACCTTGTTCGCGTTATCCATCGCCTGCAGCAGCGTCGCGGCAACCACCGCCGCCAGACCGACCTGACGTCCGGCTGACAGGTCAGTACCCTGCGTCACAATCAGACCCGCCACACCCAGTGCAATAATAATGCGCACCGAAGATTGGGTCAGAATATTACTCAGGTTCATTAAACTTAAAAATGAGGGGTCCTGGAAAATAATAATAGCCAGCAATACCAGCAGCACGACATAAATGCCGCCCTCTTTAAACCAGGTTAGCGCATTCTTTTTTGTAGTCGCTTTCATGTTAACAGCCCTTGCTTCATTAAAGGTGTAATGACGCTAAACGCAATATTTCGTTCTGCGTGGTCGTTTTGGTATCAACTATGCCTGCTACCAGACCATTACTCATTACCAGAATACGATCGGTAATGCCTAACAGCTCCGGCATTTCGGATGAGATAATAATGATGCCCTTTTCTCTTTTCGCCAGCTCCGCAATTAACTGGTAAATTTCGAATTTTGCACCAACATCAATACCGCGAGTGGGTTCATCAAGCATCAGGATTTCAGGCTGGGTCAATAACCAGCGGCCAATAATCACTTTTTGCTGGTTACCGCCCGAAAGCGAACCAATCTGAGTATGGTGGCCTGGCGTTTTTACACGCATAGAATCGATCACCCACTGGGTATCACTCTTCATGCGTTTATTATCCAGCAGTCCCATACTGTTTTTATATTTTTTGATATTGGAAATAAGCGAGTTAAAACCAATGTCGAGGAAAGCATAAATACCGGTTGAGCGACGCTCTTCAGTCACCAGCGCAAAACCGTGGTTAATGGCTTCATTGGCGCTGTGATTATTAATCGGTTTGCCATGCAGTTTAATGGTGCCGCCCGATTTTTCGCGAATGCCAAACAGCGTTTCGACGATATCGGTACGTTTGGCGCCCACCAGCCCGGCAATGCCGAGTATCTCCCCTTTACGCAAATCAAATGAGATGTCGCGAATCGATGGCTGACGCAGTGACGTCAGATGACGCACCTCAAGAATCGTCTCTCCTGGCACGTTGGTACGGTCAGGGAAACGCTGGTTCAGTGAACGGCCAACCATCATGGAGATGATCTTATCCATATCCAGCCCTTCCAGCGGCTGAGAGGTTATCCACTGACCATCACGCAGGATAGTGATCTCATCACACAGCTGGAAAATCTCTTCCATTTTGTGCGAAATATAAACAATGCCACAGCCGCGATCTTTCAGCTTACGAATAATCGTGAACAGGTGATTAACCTCTTTCTCGGTTAACGAGGAGGTCGGTTCATCCATAATCACAATTTTCGCGTCGTAGGAAAACGCTTTAGCAATTTCAATCATCTGCATCTGCGATACAGAAAGATTGGCAACTTTATCGCGCGGATCGATATCAATATCCAGCTCGTCAAAAATCGCTTTGGTATCCCGGTACATTTTATCCTGATCGACAAAGAAGCCTTTGCGCGGATAACGCCCAAGCCACATATTGTCCATCACGGTACGCTGCAGGACCAGGTTTAATTCCTGATGCACCATCGACACGCCATTTTCCAGCGCCTCTTTGGAACTTTTATAGTCGATCTCTTTACCCTGAAACAGGATACTGCCGGTATCTTTTTTATAAATACCAAACAGGCATTTTAATAAGGTAGATTTCCCGGCACCGTTCTCGCCCATTAATGCATGAACAGAGTGAGGCCGCACTTTTAAATTCACATTATCTAACGCTTTAACGCCGGGAAATGATTTTGAGACATCCGTCATTTCCAGCAGATATTCTCGCTGCGCGGTCGTATTATCACTGGCCATATTTTACCTGGCTAAAAAACGGTGGTGACATAAAAAAGGCGCGACAGCGGTCGCGCCCGTAATCGATCTTATTTCACGAACTGAGACAGATTTTCTTTATCAACCGGCACGTAAGGAACGCGGACGATCTTATCAATCATCTTGAAGTTTGTTCCGTCGGTGGCGGCTTTGCCGTTAGCCAGATTGTTGGCAATATCCAGCGTTGCTTTCGCCTGGTTTTCCGCATCGTTCAGCACGGTACCGGCCAGCGCACCGGATTTCACCAGCGCCAGCGCTTCTGGCAGTGCATCGACGCCGAAGACCGGGATTGAGGTCATGTTGTGCGCTTTCAGCGCTTCAACCGCACCCATCGCCATCGCATCGTTGTTGGCAATCACGACTTCGATTTTTTTGGCATTCGGGCCTGACAGCCACGCATCCATCTTATCTTTGGCCTGCGCGGTATCCCACATTGCAGTATCCATCGCTAACTGCTGGGTTTTCAGACCATCTTTGTTCAGGGTATCGATCACATATTTGGTACGGGCTTCTGCATCAGGATGGCCCGGCTCGCCTTTCAGCAGTACGAACTGAATCTGACCATCTTTGTTCAGATCCCACGCGGGTGTCGCTTTCCAGTGCTTCTCAATCAGCTGCCCCTGAATGATGCCTGACTCTTTAGAGTCGGTACCGACATAGTAAGCTTTGTCATAACCGGCCAGCACTTTGGCGTTAGGTTCTTTGTTGAAGAAGACCACCGGCACGTCGTTGGCACGCGCTTTGTCTACTACAACCGCAGCCGCAGCCGGGTCAACCAGGTTAATCGCCAGCGCTTTCACGCCTTTTGCCATCAGCACGTCAATCTGATCGTTCTGTTTGGACTGGTCATTCTGTGAATCATTCATCAGCAACTGCACGCCACCGATCGCTTTCGCTTCTTTCTCGATGTCTTTGCGCACCATTGACATGAAGTTGTCATCATATTTGTAAATAGTCACGCCGATACGGGTGTCAGCTGCGTGAGCGGTTGCACCAAACATCATGCTGGCAACCAGTGCTGTAAGCGTGAAAACCTTCTTATTCATGGTATCTCCGGTTTTATTATGCAGGGTCTTTTTAGCGCTACCGCGCCATACAGGCGGGAGAGCAATCGGTAAAACAGATCGGCGCGTCGGTTAACGTAATGAGAATGTTAAGCCATTGAACACCGTCTAAAACCTGACTTCCCTGTGACAGAATGCTTCCATGAAGAGGGTATAAACCCTTTAACCGGCTACTGAGACCACAACTGATGCCGTTACACTGGCGTTACATAATGTTTCAGTCCGGTAAGACGCTGCCATCATAGTGAGAGCAATGTTAATTAACTGTGAATGTAATCACAGATTGAAAACGGTTACATGGCTGAATCGCCTGAATTAGTGACGGACTCCACATTTTGCCGCTGCGCCACCGAATGACGCCGCACCAGCGTTGGCATAAAGATGTGCGTTGCCGTGTCATCCAGCAGTCCGGCTGCGCCCTGCAGCGCCAGTTCAGTGGCGATTTTTGCCATAGATACAATGGGATAGCGCACAGTAGTTAACTGTGGGTCGGTGTAACGGGAAATGGGGATGTCATCAAAGCCAATGACAGAAAAATGCTGTGGCACCTGGATGCCGTTGTCTTTCAGCGCAGTGAGTGCACCAGCCGCCATGCCGTCGTTATAGGCAAACACCGCACTGAGGTTGAGATTGCGTCCCAGCAGCTCCACCATCGCCGCTTCGCCGCCCTGCATATCGGGCTCTGCGCTGGCTATCCAGCTCTCCTGCGGCCGGATGCCCTGCTCTGCCATCGCCTGAATCCACCCTTCACGGCGCTGCGCCACATCTTCGATGGGATGGCTGGAACAGAGATAGCCAATGCGGCTATGCCCCTGCTGTAGCAGGGTTCGTGAAGCCATCAATGCACCCGTGACGTTATCCAGACTGACACTGCGGTGTTCAAATCCGGGCACGATGCGGTTAATCACCACCATGCCCGGAACGTGGCGCATAAAATCCGCCAGCTCAGCGTCAGGCAGTGTTTTCGCGTGTACCACCAGGGCGCTGCAACGCTGACGAATCAGCACTTCAATGGCATGACGCTCTTTCTCTTCCTGATGCCAGGAGTTGCTGATTAACACATGTTTGTGCACGCGCTGCGCCACGGTATCCACCGCTTTAACCAGTGCACCGAAGAAGGGATCCGAAACATCCATCACTACCACGCCAATGGTGTCACTGACCTGCGTCGCCAGCGCCTGCGCATTGGCGTTGGGGCGATAGCCCAGCGCTTCCACCGCCTGTAACACGGCGTCGCGGGTGTCAGAGGTGACGGCGCTGCTCTGATTGAGGACGCGCGACACGGTCGCTACCGACACGCCAGCCTGACGGGCAACATCACGAATTGTTATCATGCAGCAGTTCCACAAAGGAAAAATAAGGCATCACGCCGGGTTGAACACCGGCGCTATTTTGTCAGGGGCAGGAGGCGTACAGCGTGAATTGCGTCACATCAATGAAAACGGTTACATACAATTCTGTAACCTTTGTGATGGCGGTCATTATCTGGCGTTGTCAGTGATGCGCGATTTACCGGCTGAGATCAGCGTGAGCCGCCGCCACAGCCACTCGAGCGGACCCTGTGCGAAGAAATGTAACCAGATGAGTGAAAAGAGGATATTGATAAGCCAGACCGCAGGCACCATCAGCACCAGCTCCAGCCGGGTGAAGTGCATATAGAAGCCGAAGCGATAGAATAGCGTGGTGCAGATCAGCGACTGCAGCAGATAGTTGGTCAGCGCCATGCGGCCCACGCACTGAATGGCATAGCTGATGCGCCAGCGCGCTATCTGTGGCCAGTAAGCCAGACAGAGCGCGGCATAGCCCAGGCTAATCAGCGGGCTGGCGAGATCGCGCGGGGTTTGCAGATAAAAACCGGTCCAGCGAAATTCCCAATGTAACAACCATTGCGCTGCCACACCGGCCACCGCAATCAACAACCCCATCGTCAACAGCAGCGCCGCCGCCTGACGGTAATGTTGCGCTGGAAATTCGCCGAGCAGCCAGCCACTGCGTAGCAGTGCGCCACCGATCATCATCAGGCCCGCCAGCTGCCAGCCATACTGTGCTGCCAGCGCCATCAGTCCTGACGAGAGATGATCCAGCCGGTTCTGTATCGCTTCCCATCCGCCGGTCAGTTTCCAGTACTGTTCATATTGCAGATCGGCAGCACCTGGCAGCCAGGATCGGGTCGGTTCAGGATCGGAGATTGACCCAAACACCAGCAGAACGCCACAGCCCACCAGATAGAGCAGAATGCCGGTATTCATCAGGCTGCGGGTGGAAGGGACATCGCGCACCACCCGCCAGACCACCAGCCCGATAATGCCGTAGTCCAGCAGGATATCGCCCTCCCAGAGAAAGACGCCGTGCAGAAAACCGATCAGCACCAGCAGTGAGAGTCGGGCAGTCAGCCAGCGACTGCCGCGTGGCAGCTGCATTTGCAGACCTGCGCCAAACAGCAGCGCAAACAGGGTGAGGAATTTGAGCTGGGCAAAGGCGTCAGAGATCGCCCATGTCCAGACATCGGACAGGCTGACGCTGCCCTGCCAGGCCGGATTAAGGTAGGCGGCAGAAGGCAGGCCAAAGCCGACAATATTGAGCAGCAGAATGCCGAGAATGGCACATCCACGAATGAAATCCAGCGCGTGATAGCGTTGCATGCGGCACCTGCACCATTGAGGCGGGCAACGTTATGCGCCCGCCGTAGACTCAACTATGGCGCACCGCGCGCAAAAATTCCTGGCGGGTATTCTGGCTGGACTTGAACAGGCCGCCCAGAGAGGTCGTCGTGGTGGCGCTGGTGGCATCTTTTACGCCACGCGCTTTCACGCAGTAATGCACCGCATCAATAGAAACAGCCACATTGTTGGTGCCCAGCAGCGTCTGCAGTGCGACCAGAACCTGCTGCGTCAGACGCTCCTGCACCTGCGGGCGCTGGGCGAAGAACTGCACGATACGGTTGATTTTCGACAGGCCAATCACCTTTTCTTTGGGAATGTAGGCGACGGTCGCTTTGCCATCGATGATCACAAAGTGGTGTTCACAGGTGCTGGTCAGCGTGATATCACGCACGGTCACCATCTCATCAACCTTCATTTTATTCTCAATGACGGTGATTTTCGGGAAGTTGGCGTAGTCGAGACCGGAAAAGACTTCATCCACATACATTTTGGCGATGCGATGCGGCGTTTCCATCAGGCTGTCATCTTCAAGATCCAGATTCAGCAGCTGCATAATCTCGGTCATGTGCCCGGCAATCAGACTTTTACGTGTGTTGTCATCTATATCGCGCGTCGGTGCACGTAACGGCGTTTCCAGTCCACGCGCCAGCAGCGCTTCGTGAACCAGGGCAGCTTCCTGACTTAGGGTGCTCATCTTACTCTTCTCCGGCTGGTGTTGCGCCCGCCAGCTTTTGCCAGCGGGCCCTGTAATCAGGCGCGTATTGTGAAACTTTCTTTGCGGGGAATCCAGCAATCAATCAGATTGGTGATGAAAGCTTTTCACCCGGTTCGCCGCCAGACCAGCAGGCCGGCCCAGACCAGGCTAACCCCTGCAACCCACAGGGCAGGCTCCAGCCGATGTAACAGGGCTGTGGAGAGAAAAGAGAGCAGCGGGCCGACCAGCTGCCCGATAGCATAGCCGGTGGTCAGCAGGCCAGCCATGTAGCGCAGATGATTGGGTGCCAGTTCACGGGCGCAGAGCAGCGACAGCTGCACCACGCTGAGGAAACCGCCCCCCACCAGCAGCGCACCGGCCAGCAGACCGCTAAAGCCTGGCAGCAGCGCCGCGGCAAATACGCCCAGCGCCTGCGCCCACAGCACCAGAGCCAGGCGGACGTGGCTGTGCCCCCAGCGCCGGGTCAGGATCCCCAGCAGGATGCCGATCATCGCCGCGCCGCCAAAAATCGGCCAGACAAACTGCGCGAAGATGCCGTCAGGAAACCGCGTGGCGGCCATCTGCGACAAAAAGGTGGCGGGCAGAATGTAGCCAAAGCCCGCCAGACTGTAACTCAGTACCAGCCGTTTAAGGTTGCGATCCAGCACCAGCGGCTCGGGTGCCTGATCCGGGCGATGCAGTTCGCCCCGACGCGGCAGATTACGGGTAATCAGCGCAATCAGCAGCAGCGCCAGCGCACCATAAGCGGCCCAGGCCAGACCGGCAGAAACCTGCAATGTGTGCAGCGCTACCCCCAGCAGACCGCTGACAAAAATGCCGCAGCCTGGCCCGGCAAAAACGGCCGCTGACAGCCCTGCCCGGCCATGACGATGCAGCTGTTCATTGCTCCAGGCCGCCACCAGCACCATCGCCCAGCCGCTGGCCCAGCCAATCAGAAAGCGGATTGCGCCGTGCAGCCACGGTCCGCTGGCGAATGCTGACAGCAGGGTCAGGATCACCGCGCCCCATACGCCCGCCTGCAATCGCAGCTCAACCCGCCGGTGCGCGCGCATGGCATCAAATGAGCCACACAGATAGCCAAGATAGTTAAGTGCCGCGACCAGGCTGGCACTGGTGAGTGTCAGTTGGTGTGCCTGAATCATCAGCGGCACCTGGGGCGTAAAGGCAAACCGGCCAATGCCCATCGCGACAAATAAGGTTAAAAACGCGCTGAGCGCGACGCGTAACGCCATTGCTGAACTCCTGTTGCTCTGCCCTGAGATCTCTTCTGACTTGCTAACAGCATGCAGGATGATTAAACTCACGGAAAGTGAATAATTTTAACCAACTTGCTTACAGGAAGAGAAGATATGGATTTAGTTCAGCTGCGTATGTTCTGTTCCGTCGCCGAAACGGGTTCACTGGCGCGCGCAGCAGAACAGCTGCATCGCGTCCCCTCTAATCTCACCACGCGGCTGCGCCAGCTGGAAGAAGAATTAGGTGTGGATCTCTTTATTCGTGAGAAACAGCGCATTCGCCTGTCACCAATGGGCCATAATTTTCTGAATTATGCGCAGCGTATCCTGGCATTAAGTGAAGAAGCGATGAGCATGACCCGCACCGGTGAACCGGCGGGCAACTTTGCGCTGGGCTCAATGGAGAGCACCGCGGCGACGCGTCTGCCCGGCCTGCTCGCCGCCTATCACCAGCGCTTCCCCAAAGTGGCGCTGTCGCTGATTACCGGCACCTCGGGCGAAATCATCGATCGGGTGCGTGAAGGCACCCTGGCGGCCGCGCTGGTGGATGGCCCGGTGTCCCATGACGATCTCAATGGCTGCATCGCCTTTCGCGAAGAGATGATACTGATCACCGGCCTCGATCATGCACCAATCGCCACCGCGCGCGACGTGCAGGACGATACCCTGTTTGCCTTTCGCAACAGCTGCTCTTACCGGGTGAAGCTGGAGAGCTGGTATCGGGACAGCCAGACCGCGCCCAACAGTGTGATGGAGATTCAGTCCTATCACGCCATGCTGGCCTGCGTGGCAGGCGGTGCGGGCGTAGCGATGATCCCGGCCTCGGTGCTGAAGCAGATGGCGGATCGGTCACGGGTGCAGGCGCATACGTTACCTCCCGCTTATCGCGACACCGCCACCTGGCTGATGTGGCGACGCGACGCCTTTACGCCGAATGTTGAAGCACTGAAGTACCTGATTATTGAACAATTTGACGATCGTCCGCTCAACGATGAGCTGATTTACCCATTACAGGCGGCGGAATAAGCGTTCCACGCTATGTTTAAGAGCCTGACCCACCAGGCTTTGAATCATCACGACCACCCGGCGCCACTGCGCGTCACAATCTGACTGGAAGAGGGATTGCATGAATATGATCAAAACCCGTGCCGCTGTTGCCTGGGCTGCTGGCGAACCGCTGAAAATCGAAGAAGTTGATTTAATGCCACCGCAGAAAGGTGAAGTACTGGTGCGTATCGTTGCGACCGGCGTCTGTCATACCGACGCCTACACCCTGTCCGGCACCGACCCGGAAGGCGTTTTCCCGGCGATTCTTGGCCATGAAGGCGGCGGCATCGTCGAAGCCGTGGGCGAAGGCGTGACCAGCGTTGAAGTGGGTGACCACGTCATTCCACTCTACACGCCGGAGTGTGGCAAATGTAAATATTGTCTTTCAGGCAAAACTAACCTCTGCCAGGCGATCCGCACCACGCAGGGTAAAGGCCTGATGCCGGATGGCACCACCCGTTTCTTTAAAGATGGCAAACCCATTTTCCACTATATGGGCACCTCAACCTTCTCTGAGTACACGGTAATTCCGGAGATCTCGCTGGCGAAAATCAGTAAAGAAGCGCCGCTGGAAGAGGTTTGTCTGCTGGGCTGTGGCGTGACCACTGGCATGGGCGCGGTGATGAACACCGCCAAGGTGAAAGAAGGCGACACCGTGGCGATTTTCGGTCTCGGCGGCATTGGCCTCTCTGCGGTCATCGGCGCGAAGATGGCGAAAGCGGGCCGCATCATTGCCATCGACCTTAACACCAGCAAATTCGATCTGGCACGCAAACTGGGTGCCACCGATCTGATCAACCCGAAAGATTACGACAAGCCGATTCAGGATGTGATTGTCGAGCTGACCGACGGCGGCGTGGATTTCTCATTTGAATGTATCGGCAATGTCAACGTGATGCGTTCCGCGCTGGAGTGCTGCCACAAAGGCTGGGGCGAGTCCGTGATTATCGGCGTCGCCGGTGCCGGTGAAGAGATCTCCACTCGTCCGTTCCAGCTGGTCACCGGTCGCGTCTGGCGCGGTTCCGCGTTTGGCGGCGTCAAAGGCCGTTCGCAGCTGCCTGGCATTGTGCAGGATTACCTCGACGGTAAATTTGCGCTGAACGACTTCATCACCCACACCATGCCGCTGGAAGAGATCAACGACGCCTTTGATTTGATGCACGAAGGAAAATCGATTCGCTCGGTCGTGCACTTTAACAAGTAATCAGGAGGCGTTATGGCATCCACTCTGGAGCTACTGGAAGAACACCGTATTTTTGGCGGCTGGCAACAGCGCTGGCGTCATCAGTCTTTGCTGCTGAACTGCCCGATGACCTTCAGCATCTATCTGCCTGGGCCGCACGGTGATGCGCCGCCGCCGGTGGTCTGGTTTCTGGCCGGACTGACCTGCAACGATGAGAACTTCACCAGCAAAGCCGGTGCACAACGGGTTGCAGCGGAACTGGGTCTGGTGCTGATTATGCCGGATACCAGCCCGCGCGGCGAAGGGGTTGCGAATGATGAAGGATACGATCTGGGTCAGGGCGCGGGATTTTATCTCAATGCCACCCAACAGCCCTGGGCCAGCCATTTCCGCATGTTCGATTATCTGAGCAGCGAGTTACCCGCCCTGATTGCGGATAACTTCAAGGTCAGTGAACGTCAGTCGATTATGGGTCACTCCATGGGCGGACACGGTGCGCTGATGCTGGCGCTGCGTCTGGGTAACCGCTTTGCCTCGGCTTCCGCCTTTGCACCGATTGTGAATCCGATGCAGGTACCCTGGGGCCAGAAAGCGTTTCAGGCCTATCTGGGCGACGATCGTGCAACGTGGCGGGAATATGACAGCTGCCAGCTGATGGCGGAGGTGTCGCATCGGCTGCCAATACTGATCGATCAGGGCGACAGCGATCAGTTCCTGGCCGATCAGCTGCAACCGGAGCGCTTAGAAGACGTCGCGAATGAGGTGGGTTTCCCGCTGACGCTGCGCATTCAGCCAGGTTATGACCATAGCTACTTCTTTATAGCCAGCTTTGTGGAAGATCATCTGCGCTTCCATGCGCAGCATCTGCTGGCGTAAACAATCAGGGCCGCAATCGCGGCCCTGAACTTTTAGCTGGCTAACGCTCTGTCACAGAGCCAGCATACTGCCAGCCTGCCCTGTAAAAATTCCTTTCTCAGAACAGTGATGCTCAGCGCCCTACCGGACGCCTCCTCAATATCAGACCAGTGCCGGGCCGGTCAGCCCGTCGATCATCACCTGCGGGATACCACGCGAGCAGTGTTCGATACGACCATCGACGCCATACACCTTTGCCAGAGTGGCAGGCGTGATCACCTTATCCGGCTGCCCTTCCGCCACCAGCGCGCCCTGCTTCAGCATCAGCGCATGTTGCGCATGACGCAGTGCAATATTGATGTCATGCACCACTACCACCGTCACGATGTTACGCTGAGCGGTTTCGCGCCGCACCAGATCCATCACGTGAAACTGGTAGTTGAGATCCAGCGCGCTCAGCGGTTCATCCAGCAGCAGCAGCTTAGGGCGACGGATCAGTGACTGCGCCAGCCCGACCAGCTGTTTCTGTCCGCCGGAGAGCTGATCGAGATATCGCATCGCCAGATGGGCAATGCCCAGCTGTTCCAGCAGATGCATGATTTCCGCTTCGCTGCTGGCGCTGTGCAGACCACCGGAGGCACGCTGCGCCACGATGATCGACTCCAGCACATGCAGATGTACGCCCGCAGGCAGCGACTGCGGCAGATAAACCACGTTCTTCGCACGCCGGGCAAACGGCTGGGTCATGAGATCCTCACCGTTGAGCCACATCTCGCCCTGGCCTTTATTCAGACCGGCCAGTGCACGCAGCAGCGTCGATTTACCACAGCCATTCGGCCCCAGCAGCACGGTGATCTCGCCGCGCGGCAGCGGCGCGATATTAAGATTATCAATGACTTTATTTTTTGGGTACCCGGCACTGAAGCCACGTAACGTCAGACCCTGTTCCATCATACCGTCCCCCGATGACGCAGAATAATACTCAGGAAGAACGGCACGCCAATCAGTGAGGTGACAATGCCAACCGGGATGATTACACCAGGGAGCAGGTTTTTCGAGGCGACCGACGCCAGCGACAGCACCAGCGCGCCGACCAGCGCACTGGCGGGCAGATAGAAACGGTGATCTTCACCAAACATCATGCGGGCGATATGGGGAGCGACCAGCCCAATGAAACCGATCGGGCCGACAAACGCGACCGCCAGGGCAGAGAGGATACTGATGCGCAGTAACGTAGTCAGGCGCAGACGACGCACATCAATGCCAAAGCTTACCGCGCGGTCTTCGCCCAGACGCAGCGCCGTCAGCTTCCAGCTGCTCATCATTGAAAACGGTACCAGAATGGCCAGCGCCACGCTCAGCACGCCCAGCTTTTCCCAGGAGGCGCGCGCCAGGCTGCCCATGGTCCAGAACACCAGGCCCTGCAGGGTATCTTCGCTGGCGATGAACTGCATCATGGATACCAGAGCGTTAAAGGTGAAGACCAGCGCGATACCGAACAGCACCACGCCCGCCGAAGAGACCTGAGTCCAGCGGGTCACGGCATCCAGCATCAGCGCGGCAAACAGAGCAAAGACAAAGGCGTTGGCAGAAATTAACCACTGATCGGGAATGCCGGGAATACCCACGCCGAGGATGATGGCCAGCGCGGCACCAAACGCCGCCGCCGATGAGACACCGAGGGTAAACGGACTGGCCAGCGGGTTATTCAGGATGGTCTGCATTTCTGCGCCCGCCAGCCCCAGCGACAGGCCCACTACCAGCGCCATCAGCGCATAGGGCAGACGAATGTCCCAGACAATGACGCGCGTGCCGGCATCGACGCTCTCGGGGCTGAGCAGCGTATTCCACAGCGTTTCAAGTGAGAGTCCCGCCGGACCCAGCGTGAAGTCGAGGATCAGCGAGGCGAGTATCGCCAGCAACAGCACGCCAATCCAGATTAAGCGGCGGCGCAGCACCTGATGATAGTTTTGCATGGTGTGGTGAAGCGTCTCTTCCCCCGCCAGCAGCGAAGTTTCGGTAGTCATGTTTGAACCCTGTGTGGCTATCACGTCAGAAAACGCAGCCACAATAGTGCAGGTGATAATAATTATCAATTCGAGAACATAAGCGAGACGTGAAAAAACAGTAAAAAACGGTGTTGCAGGCGGGAGAATGGCTCAGGGAGCCTGCGCCTTTCGCAAAGACGCAGAACCCGCCATCCCTGGCGGGTTTTGTGCGGGCGATGACGCAGAGTTAATCTTTGTGAACCGGAAACTCCATTTCGCTGTACTTAACGAAACGGCTGCCGCGCGTCAGCTTGTAGCCGAACCAGATAATCAGGAACAGCGGAATGCCGATATAGGTTGCCGCCACGCCATACCAGTCGATGCTGTCGTTAAGGAATGCCTGGTAGTTCTGACCCAGCGTGATGATCAGGCAGAGCACAAAGGCGAAAATCGGACCCAGCGGGAAGAAGCCGGAACGGTAAGGCAGATCGTTCAGGTCACGTCCCTGGGCCACATAGCCCCGACGGAAGCGATAGTGACTGATGGCAATACCCAGCCAGGCAATAAACCCGGTCATGCCTGAGGTATTCAGCAGCCACAGATAGACTTCCTGATTACCAAATTTTGAGGTCAGGAAGCACAGTCCGGCCACCACGGTGGTGGCCCACAGGGCATTACGCGGCACGCCGCCCTTTGAGAGTTTCGCGAAAATCCGTGGCGCTTTACCTTCGCTGGCCAGGTTATAAAGCATACGCGTTGACGCATACATCCCGGAGTTACCCGCTGACAGCACAGCCGTCAGGATCACCGCATTCATGACGGCGGCGGCAGAGAGCAGACCGGCGTTCTGGAACACCAGGGTGAACGGGCTGACGCTGATATCGTCGATATCATTGTGCAGCAACTGCGGATCGGTGTATGGCAGGATCAGGCTGATAATCAGGATAGCGAACACATAGAACAGCAGAATACGCCAGAAAATCTGCCGCACAGCGCGCGGAATATTTTTCGCCGGATCTTCAGATTCGCCCGCCGCGATACCGATCAGTTCGGTGCCCTGGAAGGAGAATCCCACAATCATCGCCACCCCAATCATCGCCGCAAAGCCGCCCGCAAACGGCGCGTCGCCCACCTGCCAGTTCTGCCAGCCCGCATGTTCAGCACCGCGCATAATGCCGGTGATCATCAGCACGCCAACGATGATAAAGATAATCACGGTGGCCACTTTAATCAGCGAGAACCAGTATTCCGCCTCGCCAAAGCCTTTGACCGAAATGTAGTTGAGCAGGAACATCAGCCCCAGGAACAGCGCGCTCCAGATCCAGCCAGGCGTGTCGGGGAACCAGTAGTTCATCACCAGCTGGGACGCTACCAGGTCAACCGCGATGGTCACCGCCCAGTTGTACCAGTAGTTCCAGCCGAGTGCGAAACCAAAGCCCTCTTCGACATATTTCGCGCCGTAGGTGGCGAAGGAACCCGATACCGGCATGAACGCAGCCAGTTCGCCGAGGCTGGTCATCAGGAAGTAGACCATCAGGCCGATGAGGATATAGGAGAGCAGTGCTCCGCCCGGGCCAGCCTGAGCGATGGTGGCACCGGAGGCGACAAACAGGCCGGTACCAATGGAGCCGCCGATGGCGATCATCGTCAGGTGACGGGCTTTTAACGCACGTCGTAATGCAGGTTGTTGTGTTGTATTTGAGTCATTATGCATGTGTTAACGCTACGCTGGGTAAAAATGAGGCGCGATTGTAGCAGCCAGATCGCCTCTGTATAGCGAATGCCAACCTGTTATTAGTTAACTTCATGATCGCGCCGGAATTATTAGTAATTACTCGCGACAATAGGAAAAAAACCGCGTCAGTGCTTTGGAAATATGCTTCTGCCGGTGATGGATGCGATAGAGCGTGCGGATGAGACGCGGCAGCGGAATCGTCAGTTCAACCAGCGTGCCCGCCTCCAGCAGATCGGCAATCACCCGGCGCGAAAGACAGCTGATGCCCATGCCGTGCCGCACCGCATGTTTAATCGCCTCGGAATTGCCCAGCTCCATGCCCAGCTGAAAACTCGGCAGATGCGACAGCAGCAGATAATCGACAATTTCACGGGTGCCGGAGCCGCGTTCGCGCAGGATCCACGGGGCGTCAGCCAGGGTTTGCAGCGTCACCGGCTGTTGCAGAATCGCCGCATCTGGCGCGGCAAACACCACCAGCTCATCTTCGAGCCAGGGTTCACTGACCAGCTCGGTCATATGGCACGGCCCTTCAATCAATCCGACATCGACGCGGAAATCGGAAACCGCCTGAATCACATCCTGGCTGTTGCCTACACTCAGCTCCAGCGGCAGGCGGGGAAAATCGCGACGATAAGCGGCCATCATGCCTGGCAGCAGATAGTTACCGATGGTGCTGCTGGCAAAGATGCGGATCGCACCGTTATCCTCTTTAAACAGCTGCTCGATTTCGCCCGCCTGCTCCAGCAGCCCTACTGCACGGGGATAGAGCAGCCGTCCATGCTCATTCAGCACCAGCCGTTTGCCAACCCGGTCAAACAGTTGCACGCCGAGCTGACTCTCCAGATCGGCCAGCGCTGCACTCACTGCGGACTGCGACAGCGCCAGCAGTTGCGAAGCCTGAGTGGTGGAACCGCTCTTAAGCACTTCGGTAAAAACTTCAATTTGTCGCAGCGTAATGTGCATCGTTGCCTCTTAACTCAGTGACTGCCTGACCAGGTAAATGATTAATGCCAGCCAGATCAGCCCTATTGCCACCAGCCAGCCTGCAATTTTTTTGCCGCGCGAACGTTGAGACTGTGCCCGCTCGCTGCTGCTGATGCGCACCTCTCGCGGCAGTAAACGCAGCAGGACCATGACGCCCGTCGGAATAATCACCGCGTCATCCAGCAGACCGACAAAGGGGATGACATCAGGAATGAGATCGATCGGGCTGATGCCATAGGCGACCAGCCCCAGCATCCCCAGCTTGTTCCACCAGGGTGTGCGGGGATCGCGGAAGGCAAACCCCAGCACAAACACATCTCTTTTGATCAGCGTCGCCCAGCGGCGCAGACGCGAAACTATCATGATTACTGCCTTATCGTTTATTCTGGTTAATTATAAATATATTATCAATTTCACTTTTAAGCCAGTTGCCATCATGATCGGGTCTCAACCAGGAGGAGTGACCATCATGACTGAACTGAGCATCGCTAAACCGCATCATCCCGTTCCGCTCTGGATCCCGGGTCTGCTGCTGACCGCCGTGATTGCCGGGGCAGCCAGCTGGCTGGCGCAGCAACCGATGATTGCTGCCCTGGGGCTGGGTTCACTGACTCTGGCGATTATGCTGGGCATCCTGGTCGGTAACAGCATCTATTCGCCACTGGCGTCACGCTGCGATAACGGCGTGCTGCTGGCTAAGCAGAAACTGCTGCGGCTGGGGATCATCCTGTTTGGCTTTCGCATTACTTTACAACAAATTGCTGACGTCGGTTTCAGCGGCATTCTGATTGATGCGCTGACCCTGACCAGTACCTTCCTGATAACCTGCCTGCTGGGCATGCGGCTGCTGAAGCTGGATCGCGATACCGTCTGGCTGATTGGCGCGGGCAGCAGTATCTGCGGTGCTGCGGCGGTACTGGCGACCGAGCCGGTGGTGAAAGCCGCGCCGTCGAAGGTTGCGGTGGCTATCGCGACCGTGGTGCTGTTCGGCACGCTGGCGATCTTTATCTATCCACTGCTGTGGCCGCTGGCGCATGAACTGTTCCCGGATCTCAGTGCATCGCAGTTCGGGGTTTTTACCGGCTCAACCATCCATGAAGTGGCGCAGGTGGTGGCCGCCGGACACAGCATCAGCCCGGAAGCTGAGAACAGCGCGGTCATTGCCAAAATGCTGCGGGTAATGATGCTGGCTCCCTTTCTGCTCTGCCTGAGCGCCGTGATACGCGGCAAACGTCAAGGGAGCAACGCACGCCAGGCGGTGACGTTTCCCTGGTTCGCCCTGCTGTTTATTGCCGTCGCACTGTTTAACTCGCTGCAGCTGCTGCCTGCCGCGGTGGTGACCACGCTGAATCAGCTGGCGGGTCTGCTGCTGGCGATGGCGATGGCGGCGCTGGGATTGACCACCCGTTTTGGGGCATTGCGTGAGGCAGGCGTTAAACCGCTGCTGCTGGGTGCGATGGTGTTTGTCTGGTTAATCGCGGGCGGCGGTGCAATCAATCTGCTGGTGCAACATTTCATGGGCTAGCGGCATCGGGTATCATGCCGTTTCATCCGTGCACAGCCCCAGGAGAAAGGCATGAAATATATTGGCGCACACGTGAGTGCGGCAGGTGGCGTGGATCAGGCAGTGATCCGCGCCCATGAAATAGAAGCCACCGCCTTCGCGCTCTTTACTAAAAATCAACGTCAGTGGAAGGCAGCCCCGCTCTCGACTGAGGTGATTGATGCTTTTCGCGCCGCCTGCGAGACGTACAAATTCGGTCCGCAGCAAATCCTGCCGCACGACAGTTTCCTGATAAACCTGGGTCATCCGGTTGAAGAGGCGCTGGAGAAATCCCGCGCCGCTTTTATTGATGAGCTGCGACGTGCCGACCAGCTCGGCCTGACTTTGCTGAACTTCCATCCGGGCAGCCATCTGCATCAGATTGATGAGGAGGCCTGTCTGAAGCGGATTGCGGAGTCGATCAACATCGCTCTCGACCAGAGTCAGAACGTCACCGCCGTCATTGAGAATACCGCCGGTCAGGGCAGTAATCTGGGTTTCCGCTTCGAGCATCTCGCCACCATTATTGAGCATGTTGAAGATAAGTCGCGTGTCGGCGTCTGTATTGATACCTGCCATGCGTTTGCTGGTGGCTATGATCTGCGTACCGAAGCGGATTGCGAAGCGACCTTCGCCGAGTTTGAGCGCATTGTCGGCTTTAACTATCTGCGCGGCATGCACCTTAACGATGCCAAAAGCGCCTTCGACAGTCGCGTTGACCGCCATCACAGCCTGGGTGAAGGCAATATCGGCAAAACAGCGTTTAGCTGGCTGATGAAAGATCCGCGATTTGATGGCATCCCGTTGATTCTGGAGACCATCAATCCCGATATCTGGAAAGATGAAATTGCCTGGCTGAAAGCCGAACAGCAGGGATAGTAAAAGGGAGCCAGCTGGCTTAATGCTGGTCAGTTAAGATTAGATTTGTAAAGGCTGTCACGGTCAAACGTGGCCGCTTTTTTGTCAGTGCGAGCGAGCCGCAGTGCGGGCCAGAGCACCTCTGCTGCTGCCGGGCCGTCCTCGCGCCGCTCACGCGGTACCTTCGGTTTTGACGTCGTGCCGACGAACCGTTCGGGGATCGGCCCTCCCTGGCCGGCCCCGAACTGTCCACGCTTCCCGGCGTGGACTTCTGGCCCGCCGTCACGCCTCAGCGCTGCGGATAGCCCTTTCAGCAGCAGAGGCGCTCAGGCCTTCACTCTCGTGCCCTTTTTAACAATACGCACCAGAAGCTTCAGAGCAGGCCGGTGGCGATCAGGAGCAGGCAATCCGCAGCGCTGAACAGAATGAGTCTGCCAGGAGAGCCCGCAGGACGCGGGCGAAAGGCGGGGCGGCACAGGATGTGCCATCCCCGGCGGTCCGTCAGGCAGGCGAATGAAGTGAAGGAACCGCGCAGCGGCGCGAGGACCGCCAGCCCCTGAGCGGCACCAGACTGCGTTATCACCTGTCGCTTAACTGGCTGGCATGCTCCCTTTTCGTTTAGAGAGAACGCTGGCTCAGGGAGCATACGCCTTCCGTAAAGACGCAAAAAAACGCCATCCCTGGCAGGCGCAGCGCGGGCGATTACGCACCTCATCCCTGAGGTGCGCCCGCAGCCGGGCCAACGCGTTGCGTTGTTCAAAAACGCTCCCGGCTTTTTGTCCATGGCCCGCGATGCTTTACTCCAGGCGTATGCTCCCGTCGCTTTAACTTCGGGAACCGTCTGTAAAAGCAAACAGGGAGCCATCCGGCTCCCTGTTATTTTCACTTCAGCAGATTATGCACTTCAGCAAATCAGGCTTTCGCCAGCTGCTCTTCCGGACGTTTCAGTACCGCATAGCTCAGACCCGCAATCGCGGTGCCGATGATAATCGCCATCAGATAGCCGATAACCGGGGTAATCGCGCCAGGGATCAGCAGTACGAACAGTCCACCGTGCGGAGCCATCAGTTTTGCGCCAATTGCCATGGAGATCGCGCCGGTGGTTGCACCGCCAACGATACAGCAAGGCAGAACGCGCATCGGGTCACGGGCGGCAAACGGAATCGCACCTTCAGAGATAAAACAGAGACCCAGAACCAGTGCAGCTTTACCGCCTTCCTGCTGACCTTTATTGAATTTACGACGGGCAACCAGCGTCGCCAGCCCCATCGCCAGCGGTGGCACCATACCGGCTGCCATAATGGCTGCCATTGGCGCATAGGTCTGCGAACTCAGTAAGCCGACGCCAAACGCGTAAGCCACTTTGTTTACCGGACCGCCCATATCGGTACACATCATGCCGCCCAGAATGGCACCCAGCAGGACCGCATTCGCCGTACCCATGTTGGCAAGCCAGTGCGTCAGGCCGTTCATGATGCCAGCAACCGGTTTACCCACTACGTAGATCATCAGCAGACCGGTGATCAGACTGGCGAACAGGGGAATAATCAGTATCGGTTTCAGCGCTTCCATACTCTGCGGCAGTTTAACTTTGCCGCTGATCAGCTTCGCCGCATAACCGGCAATAAAGCCCGCGATAATTCCGCCTAAGAAACCTGCGTTAATACTGGTGGCGATCATACCGCCAATCAGACCCGGCGTAAGACCCGGACGATCAGCGATGGAGAAGGCGATAAAGCCCGCCAGCACCGGCACCATCAGGGCAAAGGCGCTGCCACCACCAATTTGCATCAGCGCCGCAGCCAGCGTGCCCTGCTCTTTAAACGCCGTGATACCAAAGGCAAACGACAGCGCGATGCTCAGACCACCTGCGACCACCATCGGCAGCATGTAAGAAACACCGGTCAGCAGGTGACGATAAGCCCCTGCTCCGCCTTTCTTCTCTTCTTCACTGCTATTGTTCTGTCCGCCAGCCGCCGCTTTATACGGCTTCGCTTCTGCTACCGCTTTATCCAGCTCCTGCGCGGTTTTCTTCAGCGCCAGACCGGTTGAGGTACGGTACATCGGCTTACCGGCAAATTTCGCCAGGTCGACTTCGATATCAGCTGCGACGATCACCAGATCGGCGGCAGCGACTTCTTCCGGAGTGATCGCATTACCGGCACCCACTGAACCACGGGTTTCAACTTTCACCCACCAGCCGCGACGGGTCGCTTCAGCCTGAATGGCCTCGGCAGCCATAAAGGTATGCGCCACGCCGGTCGGACAGGCGGTCACCGCGACGACGCGTTTCTGCGCGCCAGCCTGAGCCGGTGCAGCAGGTGCGCCTGCTGCAGGTGTTGCTACCGCAGCCGGTGCCTGCCAGGTTTTCGCTTCTGCTTTCGCGCGGTTCAGGAAGGTTTCTGGCTCACGTACTGCCAGCTGGATATCGCCCAGCCAGACCGCTTTGCCGTTCAGCGCCGCATCGTCCGGCACGTTTTTGCCCAGCACAATCGCCAGCTCAGCGTCGGCAGGATTATCAGTCAGGGTCAGGCCCGCCGCAGCGGCGGCAGCCGCCAGACGCTGTTGTGCCATATATGCGGAAGCCAGTCCCAGTGTAGGGTCTTTAATCAGCAGCGTTTTCATTATCGCTCTCCTGCTGTCAGTTAACGGGTTGTAAGTCGACGCGCGCCATCATTGCGGCCAACTGAGTACGATCGGAAACGCCAACATTGCTCTGGCTGACGGCCATCGCCGCCACGGCAGTCGCAAGACGCAGCGTGTGTTCGCTGGATTCGCGCATCAGCAGGCCATAAATCAGGCCACCAACCATTGAGTCGCCTGCACCCACGGTGCTGACCACTTCGCACACCGGCGGTTTAGCGATCCATTCGCCAGAAGCGTTGACCCACAGAGCGCCTTCTGCGCCCAGCGAAATCACCACATGGGCGATACCCTGCTCGCGCAGTTCGTGCGCAGCGCCAATCACATCCTGCAGGGTTGGCAGTTTGCGACCGGCCCAGATTTCCAGCTCACGGCGGTTAGGTTTAACCAGCCACGGTGCCGCCTTCAGTCCTGCCACCAGCGCCTCGCGGCTGCTGTCAAAGATGATGCATGGGCAGTGGGTGCGAAGTTCGGTCATCCAGCGGGTAAAGGCATCGTGGTCGACGCCCTCAGGCAGGCTACCGCTGACGCAGACCATATCGAACTGGCCCAGCCAGGTCAGAGAATCGGTAGTAAAACGATCCCAGTCCTGCGCCGTCACCTGAAAACCGGAGAAATTCAGATCGGTGACGTCACCGGTCTGTTCAGTGAGTTTAACGTTGATACGGGTACGGCCAGGCACGACATGGAAACGGTTGGCTATGCCCAGCTCACTGAACAACTGCTGGAAACCGTCCTGATTCTCTTTCCCCATGAAGCCACCGACGGTGACATCGATACCCAGATCCTTAAGTACTTTGGCTACGTTGATGCCCTTGCCCGCAGCATGCAGCCCGGTGGTTTTCACCAGGTTAACTTCGCCACGTTCAATTTCAGGGGTATATCCCACCAGGTCATACGCCGGATTCAGCGTAATGGTGGCGACGCGTCTGCTCATGATGCCCCCTCACCCAGACCACTGGTGATCGCTTCTTCAATCGCGTTCAGTGCCTGCTGTGCATCTTCACCGCTGGCGGTGAAGCGCAGGCGATGACCTTTCTTCACGCCCAGCGCAACCACTTTCATCAGGCTGCGGCCATTAGCGGGTTTGCCGCTGCCGTCGAGATTGGTCACGGTGATGTCGCTGTTGAACTGCTTGATCACGCTGACCAGCGCCGTGCCCGGACGGGCATGCAGGCCGTGTTCGTTGCGAATGGTAAATTCAGCCGTCAGCACGTCAGCCTGCTCATCGACTTCGCTGGTGAGCAGTGCGTAAACGCTTGCAGCATCCGCTTTCAACAGACGATCCGCTTTGCCCTGCTGCAGCAAGGCGCTGAGGTAACCCAGCATTTCCAGCGGACGTTCATCGGTCGCCGAAACGCTGATTAACATCGCAGCCGATTCGCCCTGATGGTCGAAGGCATGTTCAGCGCGGCTGATAGCCACGCCGCTCCGCAGGTTGCCGAGGCTGCTGTCGCTGAGCCAGATGCCCTGACCCAGATTCAGCGGAGGCGTTGAAACCACGTCTGCGACGTAGCTGGCATCCACTACACCAGCGGACTGCAGCCGACCGGCGTTCATCGCCTGTAAGGTGATCAGATCGCTGGCAGCCACGTTGAGCGTGATTAATGAGGTGTCGAAGCTGAATTCAGCGGCTTGTTTCTCGCCCATCAGCAACGCACGAAGATCTTCAGCAGAGGCGGTTTTTAGCTGTTCTGCAATGGTGTCATCGCTCAGCACATGGGTCAGCTGACGCAGCAGCGCCAGATGTTCATCCGACTTAGCGGCAATCCCGATGGCAACATAGGCTGTCTGATCGTCACCCCAGGCAATGCCCTGCGGAAACTGGAATACCTGAACACCGGTTTTCAGCACCAGATCGCGGGTATCGGTGGTGCCATGAGGGATTGCGATGCCGTTGCCAAGAAAGGTTGAGGTCTGCTGTTCGCGCGCCAGCATCCCGTTGACGTACCCTTCAGTCACATTGCCCGCCGCGGTTAACGCGGCAGCAACCTGACGAATGGCCTCTTCTTTGTTCTGGGCGCTGGCTCCGATATGGATGGCCTGCAATTCGAGCTGGAACATAATTCTCCTCGCTTGCTGAGATTGAATCGTTTCAGCTAGTGGGAAAGTTTTTACGCCATGCTGAGGAAAACAGATGGCGCAGTCACCGCTGAAACGTTTCAGGGATTGTGGTACAGCCGCTTTCACCAGGCAAGAAAATGCGCAAACGGCGTAGCAGATTTTTGACGTTACGCACATTTCGGGCAGGTTTAAGGGATTAGCGGGCGAACAGGCTGACGCTGCTGCTGTAAGGTGAGAATGGGTGGACCGAAAAACTTCAGCAGCGTCAGCGCCTCAGGGCGCGGTATCCGCTTCGGTTTACAGCAGATACGTTTGCAATTGGTGGATGCATTCTGCGCACGTTTTGATGCTGTGCTTTCATGGGATCGCGCAGCGGTAGATGCAACCACTGAAATTAAAGCGGCGCTGGCTGCTGCCGGAACGCCCATTGGTCCCAACGACACCGCGATTGCCGGGCATGCCATTGCGGCCAGGGCTATTCTGGTGACCAATAACACACGCGAGTTTGAACGGGTACCCGGATTGCAGCTGGAAGAGTGGGTCAGCTAACCGCTGACGCTGGATTGAATCTAAGCAGTGGGAGGGTTCTCAGGCACGTGTGCTGGCTTCAAGCTCAATCAGGTAGGTCATGGCTGAGGTACGGTCTGTAAGACACATATCAACTGAAGGTTGCAGACTTCCACATACTTTCGGCCTTAAATCTGAACCGAAAATCATGCACAAATTTTCATCCGATAACTGAATGCATCGGACATTCGCGGGTTTACCCTGCGGCATTCCGGGGATGGGGCTGGAGATTGACGGCGCGATGCAGCAGGCTCCACAATCAATACGACACTGCATTAACACCTCTTACGCGACCTTCAGGATACAACAGACAGTAACAGAACCTCAGAGGGAGCGACACCACACCCTTCAGCTCTTAACTTCCTGCTTAAATCGTTCACTGTCACCCATGCCAGAAATCGGTGAAGATATAGATGACGCTGTGCAACAGGCACCGCCCTGGCTACGGCATTGCATGCTGTGCTCCGGCAGAGAAAGTCGCGGCGACAATAGCAGTCCGGGGCGGCAATTGCCATGAAAGCCGCGGCCTGAGACAAAATTTCACGCCGGTGATATTGCCAGTTTTCATCGGCGCGAGTAACGTTGCGCGCACTTCACTCTCAAGATAGCGAGAACAGCAATGCCAAAAGCCAATGAAATCAAAAAAGGGATGGCCGTCACGCACAACGGTAAACTGCTGCTGGTTAAAGATATTGATGTCCAGAGCCCTAGCGCACGCGGTGCCGCCACCCTGTATAAAATGCGCTTTACCGATGTTCGCACCGGTTTAAAAGTGGAAGAGCGCTTTAAAGGCGACGAGATTATTGATGCAATTTCGCTCAGCCGTCGCAGCGTGACCTTCTCTTATATAGATGGTGACGAATATATTTTTATGGATGATGAGGATTACACCCCCTACTCCTTTAAACAGGAGCAGATTGAAGAAGAGCTGCTGTTTATCCCTGAAGGCGGTATCCCTGGCATTCACGTGCTGACGATGGAAGGTCAGGTGCTGGCGCTGGAACTGCCACAAACCGTGGATATGGAGATTGTTGATACCTCACCAGGCATTAAAGGTGCTTCCGCCAGCGCCCGCACCAAACCCGCCGGTATGAGTACAGGCCTTTCGATCCAGGTACCGGAATACCTCAGCAACGGTGACCGCATCCGCATCCACATTGCTGAACGCCGCTATATGGGCCGTGCAGACTAAATCAGAAGCCTGCTGCCGATCGTGATAGTGTTATATTATTACATTATCACGTTATTCCCCGGCAGGAGTCACTCCCATGACACGCGTTAATCTGATTACCGGTTTTTTGGGCAGCGGCAAAACCACGCTGCTCTGCCATCTGCTGGCTGCCAGGCCGTCCGGGGAAAACTGGGCGGTGCTGGTTAATGAATTTGGCGAGATCGGGATCGACGGCACCCTGCTGGCCGATCGCGGTGCCACGCTGAAAGAGATCCCCGGCGGCTGCCTGTGCTGTGTGAATGGCCTGCCGATGCAGGTCGGGCTGAATATGCTGCTGAAGAGCAAACCCGATCGGCTGCTGATCGAGCCAACCGGCCTGGGCCATCCTCGTCAGGTGCTGGAGATGTTGAGTGCGCCCGTCTATCAGTCGTGGCTGCAACTGAATGCCACACTAACGCTGCTGGATGCGCGTCAGCTGGCCAATCCTCGTATCGTTGCCAATGAAAACTTCCGCGATCAGCTGGCTGCCGCCGACCTTATTATCGCTAATAAGCGCGACTGCTGGGATCAGGCGGATCGTCAGCGCCTGGCTGACTGGCAGCAGCAGATGCAGCCTGCGCGCCCTCTGATAGAGACAGAATTTGGTCAGATCCCCCTTTCTCTGCTGGATACCCCCCGGCAGCCGCGCGAACTTCCCGTGCCACAGCACCATCATTCGTCGGGTCCCACCAGCGGTCTGGCGGCGTTGCGACTGAATGGCGAGGCGCGCTGGCGTCGGGCGCTGAACCACGGCCAGGGCTATAGCGCCTGCGGCTGGCTGTTTGATGGTGATACGCTGTTCGACAGCGGCACGCTGCTGGAATGGGTTCGGCAGGCGCCGGTAGATCGCGTTAAAGGAGTGATGCGCACGACAGAAGGCGCTCTGCGTATCAATCGCCAGGCAAATGAGCTGCAGAGTGAAACACTCCCCTCACCGCCATCCGATAGCCGCATTGAGATCATTCATTCTCAACAGGCTGACTGGAATCGTCTACAATCGGCATTGTTGAAGTGCCGTTTACGCTGACAGAGGTATTGTCGGCGGTTATTTTTAATAATAATGAGTTTAACTATGCGCGTAACTCGCCTTATTACTATCCTGCTGCTTAATGCACTGGGCGTGGTGCTATTTCTGTCATGGTATCTGCCCCCGGAACATGGCTTCTGGTTCGGCGTCGATAAATCTATTTTCTTTGGCTTCAATAGCCAGATGGTGACCCATCCGCTGTTCGCGCTGATCGTCGCTATCACGAATTACCGTGGTTTTGATGCGGTGTCATTGCTGGCGATGGGTCTGCTTTACCTGTCGATCTGGCGGCGCGAAACGCCACAGGCGCAGCGCCGGATGCTGGC
Source organism: Pantoea sp. CFSAN033090 (assembly GCF_001264395.1). Taxonomy (NCBI): domain Bacteria; kingdom Pseudomonadati; phylum Pseudomonadota; class Gammaproteobacteria; order Enterobacterales; family Erwiniaceae; genus Pantoea; species Pantoea sp. CFSAN033090. The sequence continues at coordinate 64,326 of NZ_LGYX01000030.1, forward strand.
AATCGGCATCACCATGCTGCTGACCGCCGTCGTTCTCAATCAGCTGGGCCATTTATTGCCGGTTAAACACTCCAGTCCGACACTGTTCTTCGAAAACGTGCATCGCGTCAGTGAACTGACCGGTATTCCCGCTAAAGATGCTTCAAAAGATAGCTTCCCCGGCGACCACGGTATGATGCTGATCATTTTCGCCTGCTTTATCTGGCGTTATTTTGGTTTCAGCCGCTTTTTAATTGCCACGGCTATTGTGGTGATATTTTCACTGCCACGCATCATGGCCGGTGCGCACTGGTTTACCGATGTTGCCGTCGGTACAATGTCGGTGGTATTAGTGGGTCTGAGCTGGTGGCTATTAACGCCAGCCAGTGACGTATTGGTTAACTGGTTTTATCGCAAATTGCCGGGTAAATATAAGCCCGTGACGTAAATGTTAAGCGCGGACGATTTAAACCCCTGGTTTGAACCGCCCGCGCTTATAAAAAACACCTCATCACTATTAGCCTGCTAATTAAATTCACGAAAAGAAAAGGTTATGACCCTGCTGGCAGGTCAAATAGTCGCCAATATCCTCTGTCAATAAAGAAAACTCTAAAAATAGCGGCTATGCCCCGAATTAGCCCCCCTTTAACTCCCTGTTCTCACCATCATTTGACCACAATTGTAGCTAAAGTAGTCAGTGTGTTACGGTTTGATTTCACATCAAAAAAACCTATATGAAATTGATTAAAAGCACTCGCCACGGCGTCTGTAATCAGTTAACCTCAGTCGCAGTGAGGCAAAAGCGGCAGAAAATTCGGATTTTTTACCGTTAAAATGTGTCCATTAACACATTTTAGTAATTAAGGATTTGTCTTAGTCTGTTTCGCTTATTAATCTCCCTGTTTTGTCATCTGGCTGGCGACAATCTTGTCGTAAGGAAATCGAAGGAAAACCCGAATAATGGTCAAGTCTCAACCAATACTGAGATATATCTTGCGGATCGTGCCCGCAGTGGCGCTGGCAACACTCCTCTCAGCTTGTAGCAGTACCCATAGCAGTCAAAACGCGAATAACGAGAATCATGAAGTTAACAACCACAATGGTTTTTTACTTCAGGCGTCTCAGGATGAGTTTGAAGAAATGGTGCGTAATGTCGACGTTAAGTCGCGCATCATGGAACAATACGCCGTCTGGAAAGGTGTGCGCTATCGCCTCGGTGGCGATACTAAACGCGGGATCGATTGTTCCGCCTTTGTACAACGCACCTTCCGCGATCAGTTTGGCTTAGAATTACCGCGTTCTACCTCTCAGCAGCAGGACACCGGTAAAGAGATTACCCGCAGTAAACTGCGTCCCGGCGATCTGGTGATGTTCCGTGCAGGCTCTACGGGCCGTCACGTTGGCATCTATCTTGGCAACGATAACTTCGTTCATGCCTCGACCAGCAGTGGCGTGATGATCTCCAGTCTGAATGATGATTACTGGAAAAAGCGCTACCGTGAAGGACGCCGTGTATTAAGTCGTAACCCGACCTGATAACCACTTTCGATCTTCTCTCAGCCAGAGAACATGAAACGCTGCTTATGCAGCGTTTTTTTTCGCCTTTAATCATTTTTACCAGCAGTTATATAAGATAAAAGCATTCTGATTCAGATTAATAGCAAGACATTTCCCGCCGTCTCGTTATATTCTCGGTCGCTTAAACCGAAGCCGTCGTGCGCAATAACATAATAATAATTTGATTAGGGGAAGCTCCTCATGCCACTGTCGGGGGCGCTACGGCGCCATGCCACCTATCCTCGCCGTATCGCATGGAGTAGTGCGATGGCTGGCGGCCTATTCTTTCTGTTATTTGCTGCACTCTCGCTTCACCAGACCTGGCAGAAGCGCGAACGACAGCATCAGCAACTGCTGGAGAACAGCCGCACGGCATTGCAGCAAACGCTCTCCAGCCTGATTAACAGTACTCTCAGTCCCCTGATTCCGTTTACCCACACTGCCTGCAATACCATCAATCGTGAACTCACCTCACGCGCCGCCTTTGCCGGAAATCTTCGTGCCATCCTGCTGGTTAAAGAAGGTAATGCCTTTTGCTCCTCGGCCACCGGCAGTTTTAATCTGCCGCTCAATGTGATTGCGCCCCTGAGTGATATTTCGCGTGATATCGATCTGCAGCTGATGCCGGGCACGCCGTTGCAGCCCAATAAACCGGCGCTGGCGTTGTGGATCAAAAATCCCGGCAGCGTGCAGTCAGGCGTTTTCGCGACGCTGAATATTACACTGGCACCCTATCAGCTGCTGGCGTCCGGGCATCCGGAAATTACCGGTATAGCACTGGTGGCACAACGCAGCGCCTTAACCAGCTGGCAATCCGTCGTCATGCAGAATAAAAACCTGCCGACGCCGCTGCACCGGCAGGCGCTGACAGGCTATCCGCTGCAGTTTGTGTTGTACGGTTCCACTCTGGCGTTCAGCGATTATCAGAATATCCTGCTGAGCGGCCTGCTACTGTCGCTGCTGGTTTCAGGCGCTTGCTGGCTGCTGTTGTCGGTTTATCAGCGCCCTGGTAAAGAGCTGATTCGGGGCATGAAGCGCGGTGAATTTCACGTCGAATATCAGCCGCTGGTCACCTCCCATGATGGTCAGCCGTATGGGATGGAAGCGTTACTGCGCTGGACCCACCCGACGAAAGGCCCGATTCCGCCCGATGTGTTTATTCACTATGCCGAGGCGCAGAACCTGATTATTCCCCTGACCCGACATCTGTTTCAGCTGGTTTCCCGTGATGCCCACCTGCTGTGTCATACCATTCCCCGTCATGCCTGCCTCAGCCTCAACATTTCGCCCCTGCATCTGGCTGACAGCGGTTTCCGTCAGGATGTGCTGCGCTGGCTTGATACTATGCCTGCGGACCACTTTACTTACGTGTTTGAGATCACCGAGCGAGCCATGGTGCGCGACGAAAACGTTGGAGAACTGTTTGACTGGCTGCATCAGCAGCAGATCCATATCGCCATTGATGATTTCGGTACCGGTCACAGCGCGCTGATCTATCTGGAACGTTATGACTTTGATTATCTGAAAATCGATCGCGGCTTTGTTCAGAGCATCGGTACGGATAGCCTGACCTCGCCGGTACTCGATACCGTGCTGCAGCTGGCGAAGAAGCTGAACCTGAAAAGTGTGGCCGAAGGGGTAGAAACCGGCGAGCAGGCTGCCTGGCTGATTAACCGCGGTGTGACCCATCTGCAGGGTTACATCTTTAGCCGTCCGCTGCGACCGGAAACGCTGATAGACTATTTCCGGCGTCATAACGCCTGACACTACCTGGCCCGAATCGCGCCAGACATCTGACAGGAGAGTGCATGCTGTTTCGTTCCGGACTTCTGCTGCTGTGCAGCCTGCTCAGCGCCCCGCTGCTGGCGGCCTCTGTCCAGCAAAGCTACGCGTTCACCCAGGCCGGTGAAGCGAAATATCCGCCCGGCTTCAGCCATTACGACTACGCCGATCCCCGCGCACCCAAAGGCGGCAGCATCACCATGGCGGTAGTGGGCACTTACGACAACTTCAACCGCTACGCTTCTCGCGGTAATCCGGGCATTAACACCGGCACGCTTTATGATGGGCTTTACACCAGCTCAGACGATGAACCTGGCAGTTATTATCCGCTGATTGCCGAGTCAGCGCGCTACGCCAGCGATTTTACATGGATTGAGATCCGCCTTAATCCCCGCGCCCGTTTTCAGAATGGCACACCCATCACCGCCCGCGACGTGGCGTTCACCTATCAGAAATTCATGGCCGAGGGCGTGCCTCAATTTCGCGTCGCCTACCGTGGCGTGACCGTTAAAGCGCTGAACGATCTCACTGTACGCATCGAGGCACAGAAGCCGGATAAAGATCTGCTGCTTGGCTTACTGACGCTGCCGGTTATCGCAGAGTCGTTCTGGCGCGATAAGAAGTTTAATGAGCCGTTAAGCGAGCCACCCTTGTCGAGCGGACCCTATCGCATCACCCGCTGGAAGCTGGGACAGTTTATTGAGTTCAGCCGGGTAAAAGATTACTGGGCCGCTGATCTGCCGGTCAATCGCGGACGCTTTAATTTTGATCGAATGCGCTATGACTACTATCTGGATGACAATGTGGCATTTGAAGCCTTCAAGGCGGGTGCTTACGATCTGCGTGAAGAGACATCGGCAAAGAAATGGGCTACCCAGTATCGCGGCCGCAATTTTGACGATGGCAGCATCGTTAAAGAGACCACGCCTAACGATGCCGCTATCGATACCCGCTGGCTGGCATTCAACAATGAAAAACCGCTGTTCCGGGATCGCCGCGTGCGTCAGGCGCTGTCACTGATGTTCGATTTCGAGTGGATGAACAAAGCGCTCTATTACGGTGCCTGGCAGCGCGCCAGCAGCTATTTCCAGAACACGGCGTATGCGGCCAGCGGCGTGCCGGATGCACAGCAGCAGGCCCTGCTTGAACCCTGGCGCGCGCAACTGCCACCTGAGCTGTTCAGCCAGCCTTATCAGCCACACAAAACCGACGGCAGCGGCTATGACCGCGCCAGCCTGTTAAAAGCGTCTGACCTGCTGAAACAGGCGGGCTGGCAGATAAAAAATCGCCGTCTGGTCAATGATAAAACCGGTCAGCCGTTTACCATTGAACTCCTGCTGCGCGGTGGCACCAATACCGACTGGGCGTTACCATTCCAGCACAATCTTTCCCGGCTTGGCATTACGCTGAACCTGCGGCAGATCGACAACTCACAGTATCTGCGGCGCTGGCGCGAAGGCGACTATGACATGATTGCCACGGTCTATGGGGCGATGCCGATCCCGACCTCCAGTCTGCAGATCCTGTGGCAGTCTGACTTTATCGCCTCGTCGTGGAATACCGCCCGGGTCAAAGAGCCTGTAGTCGATCATTTCGTGAAACAGATTGTGGCGCATCAGGGTGATCCCGCCGCGCTGCGGCCGCTGGCCCAAGCGCTGGACCGGGTGCTGCTGTGGAATGCGTATATGATCCCGATGTGGTACAACGCAGAGCAGCGGCTGGCGTACTGGGATAAGTTTTCTCACCCTGCCCGCAAGCCAGCCTACAGCGTCGGACTGGAAAACTGGTGGTACGACACAAACAAAGCCGGACGCCTGCCGGCCAGCAAACGCTAAGGAGATCACCGTTGGCCGCTTACTTTCTGCGCAGATTGCTGCTGATCATCCCGACGTTATGGGCGATCATCACGCTTAATTTTTTTATCGTGCAAATCGCGCCCGGCGGACCGGTCGATCAGGCGCTGGCTAACATTCAGTTTGGTCAGACAACCGGTCTGCCCGGCAGTGGCGCAGACAGCGCCGGTTCACGCGCCAGCGTCAGTCATCTCAATCCTGCCGATAATCAGTATCGTGGCGCACGCGGGCTGGATCCCGAAGTGATTGCTGAGATTAAACAGCGTTATGGTTTCGATAAACCTCTCTGGCAGCGTTACGGCGAGATGCTGTGGAATTACCTGCGTCTGGATTTTGGCGACAGCCTGTTTCGCAGTGCCTCGGTGATCGGGCTGATCAAAGAGAGCCTGCCGGTTTCGATCAGTCTGGGATTATGGAGCACACTGATTATCTACCTTGTGTCGATCCCGCTGGGGATCCGCAAAGCGGTGCGCAATGGCAGCGCTTTCGATGTCTGGAGCAGCGCTTTTATTATCATTGGCTACTCCATCCCGGCTTTTCTGTTCGGCATCATGTTAATCGTGCTATTTGCCGGTGGCAGCTATCTGGACTGGTTTCCGCTGCGCGGGCTCACCTCTGCGCAGCACGACACACTGCCCTGGTATGGCAAAGTGCTGGACTACTTCTGGCATATCGCCCTGCCGGTGCTGGCGACGGTGATCGGCGGCTTCGCCACGCTGACCATGCTGACGAAAAACGCGTTTCTGGATGAGATCCGCAAGCTCTATGTGGTGACTGCGCGCGCCAAAGGGGTGCCGGAGCGCCGTATTCTCTATCACCATGTGTTTCGCAATGCGATGCTGCTGGTGATCGCCAGCTTCCCCGCCACCTTCATCAGCATGTTCTTTACCAGTTCAGTGCTGATCGAGGTCATGTTCTCGCTCAACGGGCTTGGACTACTCGGCTATGATGCGACTCTGCAACGCGACTATCCGGTGATGTTTGGCACGCTCTATATTTTTACGCTGATAGGTTTGCTGATGAATATTCTCAGTGATCTCACCTATACGCTGGTCGATCCGCGCATCGATTTCGGGAGCCGCTCATGAGGCTCTCTCCGCTGAATCAACAGCGCTGGCAGCGCTTTCGTCATAACCGGCGCGGCTACTGGTCGCTGTGGATCTTTCTGATCATCTTTCTGCTGTCGATGGGTGCCGAACTGATTGCCAATGACAAGCCACTGCTGGTGCATTACCAGCAGCGCTGGACATTACCGCTGCTGTTTGACTACAGCGAGACCGACTATGGCGGCGCACTGGCGACAGCGGCGGATTATCAGGATCCCTGGCTGCGGCAGCGCATTGAGCAGAATGGCTGGGCAATATGGGCACCGATTCGTTTCAGCGACAGCACCATCAATTTTGCTACCGAGGTGCCCTTCCCCTCTCCGCCCTCTGCGCAGAACTGGCTCGGCACGGATGCCAACGGCGGCGACGTGATGGCACGCCTGCTCTATGGCACGCGCATTTCTCTGCTGTTCGGACTGATGCTGACGCTCTTCTCCAGTGTCATCGGAATTGTGGTCGGCGCGCTGCAGGGCTATTTCGGCGGCAGGATTGACCTGATTGGGCAGCGGCTGATTGAAGTCTGGTCCGGCATGCCTGCGCTGTTTCTGCTGATTCTCCTCTCCAGCGTGATCCAGCCGGGTTTCTGGTGGCTGCTGCTGGTCACCGTGGCTTTCGGCTGGATGAGCCTGGTCAGCGTGGTCCGGGCCGAGTTTCTGCGTACCCGAAACTTTGATTACATCCGTGCGGCGCAGGCGCTGGGGGTCAGCGACAGCCGGATTATGCTGCGCCACATGCTGCCAAACGCCATGGTCGCCACCCTGACCTTTCTGCCATTTATTCTGTGCGGATCGATTACCACGCTGACCTCACTCGACTTTCTCGGCTTTGGCCTGCCGCTGGGTTCGCCCTCGCTGGGCGAGTTACTGCTGCAGGGCAAAAATAACCTGCAGGCACCCTGGTTAGGCCTGGCGGGCTTTTTCACCCTGGCGATCCTGCTTTCGCTGCTGATTTTTATTGGCGAAGCGGTACGCGACGCTTTTGATCCGGGCAAAGGAGCCTGAATGAACACGCCATTGCTTGCCATCAATCATCTCTCAGTCGCCTTTCGTCAGGGCGAGACGCTTCGCCAGGTGGTGAATGACGTTTCACTGCGCATCGACGCGGGCGAAACGCTGGCGCTGGTGGGCGAGTCGGGTTCCGGCAAGAGCGTTACGGCACTGTCGGTGATGCGACTGCTGCATGAGGCTGCGGTGGCTTATCCCAGCGGGGAGATTCTGTTTAACGGTGAAGATCTGCTGCGCGCGCGCGAGCAGCGCCTGCGCGGGATTCGCGGCAACCAGATCGCGATGATTTTTCAGGAGCCGATGGTATCGCTTAATCCGCTGCACACCGTGGAGAAGCAGCTGTATGAAGTGCTGTCGCTGCATCGCGGCCTGCGTCGTCCGGCGGCACGCGGTGAAATTCTCAGCGTGCTTGATCGGGTCGGGATACGGCAGCCCGCCACCCGGCTCAATGATTTCCCCCACCAGCTCTCGGGTGGGGAACGTCAGCGGGTGATGATCGCCATGGCGCTGCTGACCGAGCCTCAGCTGCTGATTGCCGATGAGCCAACCACCGCGCTGGATGTGACGGTGCAGGCGCAAATCCTGACGCTGCTTCGTGAACTGCAGCATGAGCTGAATATGGGCATGCTGTTTATCACCCATAACCTGAATATCGTGCGTCAGCTGGCGGATAACGTCAGCGTGATGCGCAATGGTCACATCGTCGAACAGAACCGCTGCCAGACCCTGCTGAATCAGCCGCAACACCCTTACAGCCAGCAGTTGCTGGCCGCCGAACCGGAAGGAAAAGCGCTGCCGCTGCCCACAGACGCGCCGGTCATTCTTCGGGTCGATAATCTTCAGGTCAGCTTTCCGCTGCGGCGCGGGCTGTTCCGCCGGCAGAGTGGTGAGAAACAGGTGCTCTCCGGGCTGAGCTTCAGCCTGCGGCGCGGCGAAAGTCTGGGGCTGGTCGGCGAGTCCGGATCAGGTAAAAGCACTACAGGGCTGGCACTGCTGCGGCTGATTGCCTCGCGCGGCGAAGTCTGGTTTGACGGCCAGCCGCTGCATCAGCTGTCACGTCGTCAGTTATTGCCGCTGCGTCAGCGCATTCAGGTGGTGTTTCAGGATCCTAACTCTTCACTGAATCCGCGTATGACAGTGCAGCAGATCATTGCGGAAGGGCTTGCGGTACATCAGCCCGAACTTAGCCATGCGCAACAGGAGCAGCGGGTCATCGCGGTGATGGCGGAGGTGGGGCTTGAAGCGGAAAGTCGCCATCGTTATCCGGCCGAATTTTCGGGCGGTCAGCGACAGCGTATTGCCATTGCGCGTGCACTGATTCTGGAACCGGAGTTGCTGGTGCTGGATGAACCGACCTCATCGCTGGATCGCACGGTGCAGAAGCAGATTCTGACGCTGTTACGCCGCTTACAGCAGCAGCGGCAGCTCAGCTATCTGTTTATCAGTCACGATCTGGATGTGGTGCGCGCCCTTTGCCATCAGCTTATTGTGCTGCGTCAGGGAGAAGTGGTGGAACAGGGAGAGTGTGAAAGGTTGTTTGCTTCACCCGCGGCCGGGTATACCCGCGAGCTGCTGCAGTCGGCGCAACTCAACCTGCAATAAAGGTTTCGGCAATCGCTACGCCCTGATTTTTCAGGCAGCAGTTGGTGGCGCTTTCGTCACGACGCTGAATGAACAGGCAGGGCTGTCCTTCGCACTCGGCCACTTTACAATCGACCTGAATATCCGCCAGAACCTCTTTTAGCTGCTGAAGGATCTCCCACGCCGGAATGCCGTCATGGCTGATCAATCGCAGCGCAACGAAATCCTGCTCGTCCAGCGTGGTGTCATCGGATTCGATAGCACTGTGGTGATCGCTGGCCCAGCGAAAATGCTGTGGCAGACGATGCACAATCGAAAGTTGCAGCATAGTTTACTCTCCCCGGATGAGTTTATGTCGCAACACAAAGCAGCCCAGCTGGAAGCGGCCTGATAACCGCTGAGTCCGGACAGGGTTTAATGGCCCGTCCGTGTGGATTGCAGAAGCGCATTTTTTGCGACTCACATCGCACTTCAGCCTATATGTACCGCGTTCACACGCCGTTAACAATCATTTTAGCTGCATTGTGATTACTTTTTTAACTAAATATTTTCACAATATCGAAACAAAGTCAGGAGGCGTGCAAGTCGGCACGTCATTGCAGAGGGAAATCACTGCGCCCGATTACCGGGACGCAGTGCGGGGACGTGAAGCGTAGAAAAAGAGCAGCAGAGAGATTGTCGCGCACAGTGCAATCGTGCCGACCATTGGCCAGGCGCTGTTGAAACTCACCAGCGACAGCAGTGCGCCAACAAATGCCCCGACGCCAAAACGCAGGGTGCCCGCCAGCGACGATGCCGTACCCGCCATATGTGGAAACTCATCCAGAATCACCGCCATCGCATTCGATGAGACCATCGATACGCAACCGATAAACATCGCGATCCCCATCACCAGCGGCAAAAAGCCGAGGCTGAAGGCGCTGACCAGCAGCAGCCAGATCCCCATACAGAACTGTATCAGCAGTCCCATCCGGAACATCGCCACCGGGCCAAAGCGGCGCACGGCGCGGCTGTTAATCAGCGTCAGGACAAACAGAAACACCACATTGAGGCCAAAGTAGTAGCCAAAGTTTTGCGGTGAAACGTGATTCAGTTCGATGTAAACAAAGGGACCGGCATTGAGAAAGGTAAACAGCCCGGCAAAGGAGAAACCGCTCGACAGCATGTAACTGAACGCGCGCTTGTGGCGAAACAGCGTTACGAAATTGCCGAGCGTAGTACGCAGATGAAAGCGCTGTCGCTGCTCCGGCTTCAGGGTTTCACGGATCTGCGTGGTCACCAGCACGGTCGTCACTAACGCCGCGCCCGCCAGCGCCCAGAAGATGGCGTGCCAGCTCCAGAGCACCAGCAGCCAGCCGCCGATGATCGGCGCCAGCAGCGGCGCAATGGTGGTAATCAGCATCACAAAGGACATCATGCGGGAGAAGTCCTCTTTCGAGTAACTGTCACGCATTAACGCATTGATCACCACACTGGCTGCGGCAGCCGACAGCCCATGCAGAAAGCGCATCGTAATCAGCTGATCGATGGTTTGCGACAGCGCACAGGCCGCGGCGGCGCAGGCAAAGATCAGGGTGCCGAGCGCAATCACCGGCTTACGCCCATAGCTGTCTGCCAGCGGCCCATAGATCAGCTGCCCAATCGCGAAGCCAAGAATGTAGAGGTTGAGCGACATCTGCACGCTACCGGCTGAAACGCCGAACTCACGTGCAATCTGCGGCATGGCGGGCAGATACATGTCGATCGACAACGGCATCAGCATGGCTAACAGACCGAGGATGACCACCAGTCCTGTTGGCGAATTCTTTTCCTTACGCACACCCTCTCCTGCCCTTATGGTCGTGATGCGGGCCGCCGGGCCCGTCCGGTTATTTTGTCTGCAGCTCTTTCGGCAGACCGATGCTGGCGATCTCTTCTTCTGTCAGCGCACGATATTCGCCCGGTTCCAGATCGGCGTCCAGTACGATGTCACCGATGCGCTCGCGATGCAGCTCAAGAACCCGATTGCCTACTGCCGCAAACATCCGTTTTACCTGATGATAACGGCCTTCGCTCAGTGTCAGCCGGACGTCTGTCGGGGTGATCACCTCCAGCTGTGCCGGTTTAGTCAGGCTTTTCTCATTGTGCAACTGCACGCCCGCCGTAAACTGCGCGGCGGTATCGTCACTGACCGGTGATTCCAGGGTCACACGGTAGGTTTTCTCGCAGTGATGACGTGGCGAGGTAATACGGTGTGACCACTGGCCATCATCTGTCAGCAGCACCAGTCCGGTGGTGTCGATATCAAGACGCCCCGCCGCGTGCAGTTTGAATGACATCGGTTCTTCAATGAAATAGATGATGGTGGGATGATCGGGATCGTCGGTTGAGCAGACGTAACCCTGCGGTTTGTTCAGCATAAAGTAGCGTGGACCGGTCTGCATCTGCAGTACGTTGCCGTCATAGACGACTTCGTGGTCGGGCAGCAGTTTAAACGCGGTATCGCGTACGATTTCCCCGTTAACGGTGACACGCTGGCCACGGATCTCGCGATGGGCGATGGCGCGGCTGATTTCCAGTTGCTGAGAGATGAATTTGTCGAGTCGCATGAATTCGTTTTGCCTGTTACTGCGGAGGGAATCTGAAACGGCCTGGTTAACCGTTGAAAATGTGCGGGAAGTATAACGTGATCCGCGCCAGCCTGACAGCGCGTTTACCGCACTTTCATGGCATAATTACCCCCAGTTTTGCAAAAGTGAGCATCATGTCTTTTACCTTACGCCCCTATCAACAGGATGCGGTGAATGCCACCGTGGCGCATTTCCGTCGTCATCAACAGCCTGCAGTCATTGTGCTGCCGACCGGTGCCGGAAAGAGCCTGGTCATTGCCGAGCTGGCACGGCTGGCGCGTGGCCGGGTGCTGGTGCTGGCGCACGTCAAAGAGCTGGTAGCGCAGAACCACAGTAAATATCAGGCTTACGGGCTGGAGGCGGATATCTTTGCCGCCGGACTTCAGCGTAAAGAGAGCCAGCGCAAAGTGGTGTTTGGCAGCGTGCAGTCAGTGGCGCGTAACCTCGACCAGTTCGACAGCGCCTTTTCACTGGTGATTGTCGATGAGTGCCACCGTATCGGTGATGATAAAGAGAGTCAGTATCAGCAGATCTTCAATCATCTGCGTCAGCATAATCCGCAACTGCGCTTACTGGGCCTGACCGCCACCCCTTTCCGGCTGGGTAAAGGCTGGATTTATCAGTTCCACTATCACGGCATGGTGCGTGGCGACGAAAAATCGCTGTTTCGCGACTGTATCTATGAACTGCCGCTGCGCTACATGATCAAACATCAGTTTCTGGTGCCGCCGGAGCGACTGGATATGCCGGTGGTGCAGTATGACTTCAGCCGCCTGACGGCACAAAGCAGCGGCTTGTTCAGCGAAGCCGATCTTAATCGTGAACTGAAACAGCAGCAGCGCGTGACGCCCCATATTATCCGTCAGATCGTGGAGTTCGCTGAAGATCGGCTGGGGGTGATGATTTTTGCCTCAACGGTGGAGCATGCGCATGAAATTTTGCGGCTGCTGCCCGCTAACAGCGCGCTGGTGTCAGCCGAAACGCCTGCCAGAGAGCGCGATGCTCTGATTCTGGCCTTTAAGGCGCAGCAGCTGAAATTCCTGGTTAACGTGGCGGTGCTGACCACCGGGTTTGATGCCCCGCACGTTGATCTGATTGCGATTCTGCGCCCGACCGAGTCGGTCAGCCTCTATCAGCAAATTGTCGGACGCGGCCTGCGACTCTCGCCCGGCAAAACCGACTGTCTGATTCTCGATTATGCCGGTAATCCGCACGATCTCTTTACGCCCGAGGTCGGCGCGCCCAAAGGAGCCAGCGACAATCAGCCGGTACAGGTTTTTTGTCCCGCCTGCGGTTTCGCCAACACCTTCTGGGGCAAGGCGACCGAAGATGGCATGGTTATCGAACATTTTGGCCGACGCTGTCAGGGCGTGCTGGAAGATGATGAGGGCGAGCGCGAACAGTGTGACTTCCGCTTCCGCTTTAAAAGCTGCCCCGACTGCGGCGCAGAGAATGATATTGCCGCACGGCGCTGTCACCAGTGCGACAAAATTCTGGTCGATCCTGACGATATGCTCAAAGCGGCGCTGAAGCTTAAAGATGCGCTGGTGCTGCGCTGTGGCGGCATGACGCTGGAACAGGGCCGTGATGCCAAAGGTGAATGGCTCAAGGCGACCTATTATGACGAGGAGGGCACCAGCGTCAGCGAACGGTTTCGTCTGCAGACACCGGCCCAGCGCAAAGCGTTTGAACAGCTCTTTATGCGCCCGCATCAGCGCGCGCCCGGCGTGCCGCTGGGCTGGCAGAGCGCCGCTGACGTGCTGGCGCTGCAGCCGCTGCTGCGTCATCCCGACTTTGTGGTGGCGCGGGCCAAAGGTCAGTTCTGGCAGATCCGCGAAAAAATGTTCGATTATCAGGGTCGCTATCGCCGTGCCAATGAGCTGCGCTAATGAGCGCTATCGGGTCCGGCTAACCGGATGCCGAGCCCGGCTGGCGGGTATATCGTTTGCTACCACCCGGCATAACGGCTATACTGCCGCCCGCTTTTGCATGTGCATCAGCGGTATTGAATAACCAGCCTGTTACTGGGTCGCCTGTAGCAGGAATTAAATAAAGAGATATATTAATGCTCACTATCAATGCAGTAGAACGTAAAGAGCAGGGTAAGGGTGCGAGCCGCCGCCTGCGTACAGCAAACCGTTTCCCGGCCATCATCTACGGTGGTTCTGAAGCGGCTGTTGCCATCGACCTGGATCACGACTCCGTAATGAACCTGCAATCTAAGCCAGGTTTCTACGACGAAGTGCTGACCCTGTCAGTTGACGGTAAAGAAACTAAAGTGAAAGTTCAGGCTGTTCAGCGTCACCCGTTCAAGCCAAAACTGTTCCACATCGACTTCGTTCGCGCTTAATCGCGAACTTCGTTGAAAGCAGAAGGGCCGGTTGCGAAACCGGCCCTTTTCTTTTGGCGCTGCCCGGTGAAATGATCGCCGCGTGCAGGGAATGAAAGCCGGGCTAAGCCCGGCTTTTTTATTTGCTGCTGGTACGGCGCTGCAGCTGATCGCGCAGATTGGGTGGTGTGCCCTTAATCGTCAGGGTGTCCGTTGCCGGATCCCAGAAAATGCGTTCGCCCAGCAACATCGCATCGAAGTTCAGGGTCAGGCCCCCGCCGCTTCCGGCAAACTTCGTCAGCTGGCGCAGAGTACTGCGATCCGCCGGGAAGCTCTCTTCCAGTTCATACCCCTGCTCCTGGGTAAAGGCCTGGAACGTTTTTTCACCCAGTGGTGGCAGTTCGCTCGACAACTCTTCCAGCGCAATCTCCTCGCCCGCCTGCAGCTGCTCGTTGCAGTAGCTGTAGACCTGCTGGCGATAGTTCTGCCGCTCCTGCTTATCCAGTTCCGATTCGTTGCAGTAGTCATCTACCGCCTGCAACAGACCGCGGTTCTGCGCCTTGGTGTCTAATCCCACTTCGGCACCCAGGAAATCCATAAAGAAGTCAGCCACTTTACGTCCGACGCGGCCACGCAGGAAAGTCAGATAACGGGTCGATTCCGGGTTAGTTTCCCACTCGGTTAAATCGATGCGTGCCACGATATCGGCATGATTGATGTCAAGATAGTGGGTGCTGCTGATATCCATCTGCTCGTTGACGCGCATGCTGGACTGGCTGTTCAGCACCGCAATCAGCAGGTATTCCACCGCCAGATAGCGGTAGTGAATAAACAACACCACGCCGCCTTCAGCGAAGGGGTATTTTGCAAGCTCATCGCGCAGACGACCGGTCGCGGCACGGCTAAAAGCGAGAAAATCATCGTTGCCCTTACGACAATTACGCAGCGCTTCTGCCAGTTCACTCTCTGCATTGAACAGGCCATAGGCTTTGCTTTTTGCGCTATAAACCCGGTGTAACTCCTCCACCATCGCGTTGACCGTGTTGGTGGCAGGCAGCAGCGAATCGCGCAGCGCCAGTTCAAGCTGGTTTTCATCGCGTTTGATTAACTGATGCAGGGCAATCTGGTCGATATCCAGACTCATGGTAGACTCTCCTTTTAGCACAGGCGCGTATTCAAACACCGCCAGCATCGGCTTTCAACTCCATGCGTATAGCGAACACGCTGCTTTCGATAAAATTGCGGTAAAAAGTGCGCTGTTCCGGTAATATATCGCCTTTTGAAATGAGCTTAGACGACGATATGGCACAATCATCCCGTTACAGTGACGAACGCGTGGAACAACTCCTCGCGGAAATGGCCCAAATCCTGCACAAGGACAAGGCCCCCACCGATCTCTCCCTGATGGTTCTGGGAAATATGGTGACCAACTTAATTAACAGCGATGTCGCTCCGGCGCAACGTCGTTCACTGGCACGATCTTTCGCCGATGCCCTTCAGGCGTCTGTGCGTGACGATAACGCCCATTAATTGGCTGATTTGACTTCATAATATGGTAACCAACCGGCAGCGCTACCGCGAAAAAGTTTCCCAGATGATCAGTTGGGGTCACTGGTTTGCTCTGTTTAACATCTTATTCGCGCTGATTTTAGGCAGTCGCTACCTGTTGGTCGCCGACTGGCCTTCTTCGCTGGCGGGGCGCATCTACGCCTATACCAGCTGGGTTGGCCACTTCAGTTTTGTTGTTTTTGCCGCCTATCTGCTGATTATCTTCCCGCTGACTTTTGTGGTGATGTCGCAACGGCTGATGCGGGTGTTGTCCGCGGTAGTCGCTACCGCCGGGCTGACGCTGGTGATGGTCGACAGTGCGGTGTTCAGCCGCTTCCACCTGCACCTGAATCCGGTGGTGTGGGAGCTGGTCATTAACCCTGATCAGAGCGAGATGGCGCGCGACTGGCAGCTGATGTTTATCAGCGTGCCGCTGATTTTCCTGGTTGAGATGCTGTTTGCGACCTGGAGCTGGCAAAAGCTTCGCAGCCTGAATCGCCGTTCGTTTGGTAAGCCTGTCGCCGCCCTGTTTATCAGCGCCTTCTTTGCCAGCCACCTGATGTATATCTGGGCCGATGCGAATTTCTATCGCCCGATTACCATGCAGCGTGCCAACCTGCCGCTCTCCTACCCGATGACTGCCCGCCGCTTCCTTGAGCGTCATGGTCTGCTGGATGCCCAGGAGTATCAGCGTCGGCTGATTCAGCAGGGCGACCCGGAAGCAGTGGCGGTGGAATATCCGCTGAGCGAGATTACTTTCCGTGATGCCGGCACACGCAACAACCTGCTGGTTCTGACGGTCGATGGTCTGAACAACGCCACGCTGGCCAAAGCGCTGCCGGAGCTTAATCAGTTCGCCAGCGAGAACGTGCGTTTTACCCAGCACTACAGCGCGGGTGATACGCCGGAGAAAGGGTTGTTTGGCCTGTTCTATGGGATCTCATCCAGCTACATGAACGGTATTCTGGCATCCCGAACGCCGTCGGCGCTGCTGGGCGCGCTTAGCACCCAGGGTTACCAGTTTGGCCTCTTCTCCTCGGAAGGCTTTAATCCGCCGCTCTACCGACAGGCGTTGCTGACTGATTATTCACTGCCTGCAACGACCAGCCAGCCCAACGCCAGTACTGTGGCGCAATGGCAGAACTGGCTGGAGAAACAGAACGGTTCACAGGCGCCGTGGTTTTCATGGATTGCCCTGAACGGCCCGGACGTCACCGGCGACAGTGCAAAAGCGCGTCAGCGCAGCTATCTGCGCCAGGCTCCTGCCGTTGATGAGCAGATCCACGCGGTGCTCAGCAGCCTGCAGGCGCGTGATTTACTGAAGAACACGGTGGTGGTGATTACGGCGCAGCGTGGACTGGCACTGGATGGCAATCCTGACAGCGCCGGAAACCGCCAGACGCTGCAGGTGCCGTTAGTGATTCACTGGCCTGATACGCCCGCGCAGACCGTTGATCGCCTTTCTGATCATCAGGATGTGATGTCGACGCTGATGCAGCGACTGCTGCATGTGCGGACCAATCCGGTGAACTACTCTCAGGGTGAAGATCTGTTTGCTGCGCGCCGTCGCCATGACTGGGTCGTCAGCAGCGAAGAGAATAAGCTGGTGATTACCACGCCGCAGGTGACGCTGGTACTCAACAATAACGGCAGCTATCGCGCTTATGATGCGCAGGGCAACGCCCTGAAAGATCACAAGCCAGAACTGGCGCTGCTGTTGCAGGTATTAACTGAAGAGAAGCGGTTTATCGCTAACTGATTAATAATCAGGCAAATAGCCGGCAGGTATCTTGCATTAATGGTGATAACCAGTAGACTAATCCTCCAGTGTTCGGCACGTAGCGCAGCCTGGTAGCGCACGGTCATGGGGTGTCCGGGGTCGGAGGTTCAAATCCTCTCGTGCCGACCAAATTCCCTGAATAGCAGCCTTAAAGGCTAATGCTGGTCAGTTAAGATTAGATTTGTAAAGGCTGTCACGGTCAAACGTGGCAGCTTTTTTGCTGGGCGTGCGGGCCTGAGCACCGCTGCTGCTGCCCTTTTTAACAATACACACTGAAGTTTCAGAGCAGGCCGGCACCAGACTGCGTGATCACCTGTCGCTTAACTGACTGGCATTAGGCTTATCAGCCCCCTCTTAATTGATCTCTTTTCAGATAACCGACAAACTGCCCTTGCTTCATCAGCGCCACTTTACCGCTCTTATAGATGATCACATTAAACAACCCTTGCTGATAGGTTGTCGCTTTCTCTGTGACTTCATCCGGGGCTGCTGGTTTCCCATCAACAGTGACAATCCCTGAGCTGTCTCTTTTAACAGTGACACCGTACCCTTTCCACTGCGATACCTTTCCCAATTGTTCAGTATGGCTATTTCCAGAAACTGCAAAAGAGACATTAACCATCGATAGAGAGATAGCCATAACCAAAAAAAATAACTTCATCGCTTACTCATTAGTGGAAATGTGAATGACCGCCGAAACCCTCAGAACTGCTGTTATCATGGCCGTAACCATGTCCGCCGAAAGCGTGTGAGTGTGCATTGTCACTACCTCTTCCATCATGCCCGGATAGAGAGGCATGGCCTGATTTATCCTCCGTACCACCTTTAATAGTTGTACGCCGGAAAGCGGCAACGTGTGGCACCGCAACCTGAATAGATGGGTCAATAGCAGCGATAGCACCAGCAGTAGTAGTTGTGGTAACTCCATCCACAGTTACATTAACCGGCGTTGAAAATTTCAAGCTACTTACAGATACGTTTATTTTATTGGTATTGTCCACGCTTACAGCATTGATTGATTCAGTAGGTAAGGACGCCTGTAACTGTGTGACGTAAGCACGGTAAGAGGCACCGGTAATCTGAGGTTGTTTAGATGATACGGCTTGCGGGGTTAGCTGTTGCTTAACCGCAGGAACGCTGTAAGTAGGCGTTAATTGTTTTGTTGATGCAATTTGTGGCGTCAGTTGAGCTTTAACAGTCGGAACGCTATAGGAAGGCGTTAACTGTGCTGTAGGAGCAGTCACACTGTAAGATGGAGTACGCTGAATAGTTGGCACTCTTTGAGGTGTCTGAATTGTTGGTGTTGTTTGTGGCGTCTTCTGAGGCGTAGCCATAGGTGCAGATTGAATAGCCGCATGTGGAACAGCCATTTTATTCAATCCCTTTTCTGCTTTAGGCGATACACCCGCATGAACATCATCAGGCGAAGTAAATCCACCGTTCGCACTCTGACCAGCATAGTTACCCGCAAAAGCAGACACTGAAGAAACAGCGCTCACGAATAAAGCTATCATCCGGAATTTCATTATTTTTAGTCTCTGTAAAGAAAGTTAAAGTTCTTTTGTGATAAAAATTAACGGGCGAACTTTAAACTTAATCTGAGAGACAATTTTTGATTAAAATTAATAAAACACCAGAAACAAAAAAGCTTCTTTATAGTGACCACGGCTCTCATTTGACAATGCATGTCACTACTATCGCTGGCCTGGAGCTTGATTTTTAGCCTTACCGGCTTTCCACTCATGGAGCCAGACCTTAAGCCATACAGCACCCTTTCAGTACTCACTCTCTGTGATATTCAGAGGGTGCAATAAATATTTTTGGCCAGGATTCGACTTGCTCCACCAGGCATTCACACATCACGACTGATCTGCTCCCTGTCATC
This sequence comes from Pantoea sp. CFSAN033090, assembly GCF_001264395.1. Taxonomy (NCBI): domain Bacteria; kingdom Pseudomonadati; phylum Pseudomonadota; class Gammaproteobacteria; order Enterobacterales; family Erwiniaceae; genus Pantoea; species Pantoea sp. CFSAN033090. The sequence goes on from NZ_LGYX01000030.1 coordinate 83,339, forward strand.
AAACCTTAACGTTCCTCGCACCTTCCACAATCCGTTCTATACTTAACTGCGTGTGGGTAACAAGAGGAGAGTTCATGACATATATTGAAAAAGACTATCCAACAGAAGCACCCGAGTCAGGCGATAAGCAACCTTCCCCGCCAGACCAGAAGTAACCCACGGGGCCGCGTCTGACGCGGCCTTTCTATCTCAGCTTACCTCTCCGTTTAACATTCAGAATAGTCCCGTGTGGTAGTTAACATTCCTCTTACAATCAGCAGGTTAACAGTTGCATTATAATCTGATCTGCTTCACAAAATCGGCTACCGGCTGCGCTTATTCATCAAACTGAAACAAAAATGTCACATAAAATGCCTACCCTGAAATCCCCAGAAATTGACGGATAATTTTTATGGCGATCAAAGCGAAAAGCCTGAAAGATGCAGAAGCGTTGCTGCATTCAGGCATTAGCAAAGTGGAACTGGCGTATGACATTGGCAGCGACGATTTCTTTCGTCTGGCAAGCCACTGGTGCGACCGAGGTGCACGCATCAGCAGGGGTCACCACCATTTCGTTGTTTCTCTGAAGAGTTTTGCCATTCCTCCCAACGACTGATTCCGGCGGGCTGCTTGCCCTGATCCATCGCGCCTGATTTAATGCCTTTTTGGTTTTGATGATGGTCCCGCATGCGCTATCCCGACCTGCCGCTGCCGCCTGTTGCAGGCGGCTTTATCCTTTCCCGGCACCTTAACCGCAGCGATCCTTTGCTGGCGGTGAGTCACTTCGATCCGCAAAAGTATCATGACGGGCTGGCTGTCGAATGGGATATTCCGCTGCCCGCCCGACTGCAGCAGGCTGTCAGTAAACGGCGTGCTGAATACCTCGCCAGCCGTCTGCTGGTCCGGTCAGTGATGGCAGAACTGGGTATTGCTGATTTCATTCTGACCAATGCAGCCGATCGATCCCCCTGCTGGCCCGCTGGCATTCAGGCGTCACTGTCGCACAGTGCAGGCATCGTTGTGGTAGCGGCAACCCGTCAGCCCTGCGCTGTTGGGGTGGATGTCGAGCAGTTCATGTCGGAGACGACGGCGCATGAAACGGCTGAGTTGCTGATGAACGAGCAGGAACAACACCTGTTACGGACGCTGCCCGTCTCTTTTCGCGCTGCCGCTACCCTGCTCTTCTCCCTCAAAGAGAGCGTTTATAAAGCCATCTGGCCGCAACTGCTTCAGCCGATGGACTTTCCGGATGCGGAACTGGTGTCGGTAGATTTCGCGCAGCAGCGGGCGACGTTGCGACTGACTCAGCACTTTAGCGGGTGTTTTGCGATGGGAACGTTACTGGAGGCAAGCTTTGTGTGGCGGGATACTCAGGTAATCACGCTAATCACACATCGGCTTTAAAAAAACCGGCTAAACAATACGCGTTAAAACTTTGCGGTTTAGCCGGGGGTAACACAGACGAAAGAAAAGGTTCAGAATGGCAGAAACCGGAGTTTCTGCTGATCGCTAACGTAGCCTGGTTCAGGCGAAGCATGCCACTACGCTTTTTTGCTAAGCTTTGCCAGCTGCCGTTAAAGCCCGGTGTCGGTGCGTTTTACCGAGTCGAGCGTGGCAAGATCGCGCTCATTACCGGTCAGCTCCGTCAACTTGCCTTCACGCATCTCCAGCAGCCGATCGGCATGAATGAAGTAGTGATCGTCATGGCTGATAGCAAACACCGTTTTACCCGCCTGCTGTAGCCACGGCAGCAGCTCGCGATAGAAGATACGTCGGAAGTGAGGGTCCTGATCCGCCGCCCACTCATCCAGTAGCAGCACATCGCGCTCTTCTGCCACCGCCAGCAGCAGTGCCAGTCGCTTACTCTGTCCTTTAGAAAGCTGCAGATTCAGCACTTTGTTGCCTTCAATCTTCAGCTTATCCTGCATCTTCAGTCTCTCCAGCCAGAGCTGAACCAGCGCCGGATTGGCCGCAATCCCCTCCCGCCCCATTAACCGGTCAAACAGGTGTAAGTCGGTAAAGACCGCCGAGAACTGACTGCGCCACACATCAAGCTCATCCGCCGTTATCGGCTTGCCATCCAGCAGCAGCGTGCCGGACTGAGGCTGATAAAGACCAGTCAGCAGCATCGCCAGCGTCGATTTCCCGCTGCCGTTGCCGCCAATCAGAAAGACCAGTTCGCCCCGGCGCAGCGTCAGGTTAACCGGCCCGACCTGGAAGCCGTTATCACCATAGTGAAAAGAGACGTCGCGCAACTCCAGCGTTTGCCAGTCTGAGGACGTGGAGGCGGAGTGGAATCCTGACTGATAAGGAGCGAGGTCAAAGGCATTGAGCTTACGGAATGCGACCTGGGCACTGAGCAACGTCGGTAACGCGCCCACCGCGGAGAGCAGCGGTGTGCGTAAAAACAGCAGCGTCAGGGAAAAGGTAGCGGCGACGGCGGTATTGGCCCAGCCCAGGCTGTTGGCCATAAAAAAGACCATGCCGATAGCGCCTAACGTCATGATATTTGACCAGTTGACCGCACTGAGATGATAAGTATCGGCGCGGACAATGTGGTGTCGCCAGGCGCGGGCATCTTCCTGATAAACCGTGTCGTAAACCTGCTGAGCGCGTGAGCGGTTAAGCTGTAGCTCTTTGCGCCCTTCAATCACCGTCTGATAATCACGATAGAGGTTATCTTCGATTTCCCGCAGCTTTGCCATGTGCTGGTAAACCCGCGAGACCAGCAGCCAGCCGCCAACCAGCGTGACACCCAGCCAGACACTGGTTACCAGCAGCATTTTAGGCGACAGCCACGCAAGATAGATCGCCGAGCCAAGCGTAATAATCACACCCTGAAAGAGCTCCGGCAGGCGCACAAAGGCCAGAGTAATGGCCCGCACGTCGCTGGTCAGGCCCGCCAGCAGCTGCGCACTGCCGAGTTGCTCGATGCGTTCAATGCGGGTATCGAGGATACGCTTGATAAATTCGCCGCGCAGTCGCCAGACAAACTGATGGCCAAGCATGGTCAGCGCCAGCTGCGAGGCCAGCGTCACCGCCATCAGCACCACCAGCTGCAACAGAAACTGCGGCAGTACCGCGAATGAGGTGTTGATGGCGACAATCATTTCGCGATTGATAAAGGCGATCATGCCGATACCCAGCACGGCGCTTAACAATGTGAGCGCAATTACCCCGATAAAAGGCCAGCGGAACTGGCGAAAAACAACGCTTAGCAACGTCATGCAGGCAATCCAGCAGTCAAAAAACAGCCTGCAGTGTAATGGGATGCAAAATGATAGCAATAGTTATTCGTACCACGCCGTAACCGGCATGGTGGGTCAGAAAGCGCGTCGAAACGTCAGGTTATAACGCCAGGCACCCACCAGCGGATGAACGCCTGGCTTAAGTGGCAGGATGCCGTGGTAACGCAGGCGCGACGGCCCGCCCCACACCACAATGTCGCCATGCTCCAGCAGCACACGCTGGGTACTATCACCCCGTTCGAAACCGCCAAACTGAAAGACCGCCGGTAAACCCAGCGACACCGAAACGATAGGCTGACGCAGATCTTTCTCATCTTTATCCTGATGCAGCGTCAGCTTCGCGCCCGGCTCATAGCGATTAAGCAGGCAGGCATCCGGATTAAAGCCAGGGAACCCCGCCTCAGACGCCGCCTGCTGCGCCAGAGTACGAAACAGCGGCGGCATAGCCGGCCATTTACGCCCGTTCAGGTTGTCCTGCTGCTGATACTGGTAGCCGCGAGAATCCACCGACCAGCCGAAATCGCCACAGTTGGTCATCGCCACCGACATGCGATGGCCACCGGGCGTAATGCGATGGGCAAACGGATTCTGCTCCGCAATTGCCATTATTTGCTGATAAAGCGCCTCTGCATCCTCACGTGCGCGACGCCGCAGGATCACCGCGCCCTCAGCCAGCGTCTCCTGCCAGGGTTGTTCTTCACTAAACAGATCTAACATCAGGGTTCTCCGGATTCAGCGGGGATCAGGAAAGCAGCGAACTGCGGCGACATCCAGCTGACAAATTTATCGCCCTGCTTGCTGATCAGATAGACCGCCAGATGCTGTTCGATCGCCAGCGCCTGGGCTTTTTCCGTGCCAAGTACCATCAGTCCGGTATCCCAGCCATCGGCTTCCAGCGCCGTGGTGGCGATCACCGTGGCGGAAACCAGTTTATGCTCAATTGGCCGTCCGGTAACGGGATCGATAACATGAGAAATGCGTTTGCCGTCCAGTTCATAATAGTTGCGATAGCTGCCGGAGGTACTGATGCCGTGTCCCTGCAGATTAACGCGCGCCTGAACCGCATTCTCACGATCGGTCGGTTTCTGAATCGCCACCCGCCACGGCTGCTGCTGCGCATTAAGGCCACGGCTCAGCACGGCGCCGCCCACAGACACCAGATAGTTATTGATGCCGAGCTGCTCCATCAGTCGCGCCAGATGATCGGTGGCGAAGCCCTCGCCCACCGTCGAGAGATCGACATAGAGACCTGGCAGATCTTTCTGCAGCCACTGTCCGTCTGCGCCCTGCACCACCCGCAGATGCTGCAATCCGGTCTGCGCCCGGGCGGCGGCGATTTGTGCCGCATCCGGCGTATGGCCGGGCTGCTTCGTCGGGCCAAAGCCCCATAAGTTGACCAGTGGCCCGATGGTAATATCCATCGCCCCGCCGGTTTTACGGCCAATCCGCAGTGAGGTCGTGACAATATCTGCCATGTTTTCACTCACCGGCTGCGGTGACAGGTCACGGCTTTGGTTAAAGCGCGATAAGGCGGAGTCTGGCTTCCAGGTAGAGAGTTCCGCATCGTCCGCATCCAGCTGCTGCTGAATCCGCTGTTGCAGTTCCGCTCTGCGCTCACTCGCCACACCGGCCAGGCTTACCCGCCAGACGGTTCCCATGGTTTTTCCTTCCAGCACCAGCGCGGATGTGGTCGCTGGCTTATCACAGGCCGTTAACATCAATGCTAACATCGCTATAAACAGCAGATTAATCTGAGAACGCATCTTTCCTCACTTGTAACACTTTATTCAGCTCTGCTACAAAGCATAAACTTCGGGTAAAGACGCTTAAAGAGAGTTGAATATTTCTCTGAAACCTATCAGTATTCACCGGTCATCTACCCTGTATCCGCCTTTTATCAGGCGACTAACGTTAATCAAAGTAAGGAGCGGCAGATGATCTATCTGATTCTCGTCATTGCCCTGGGGCTGTTTATCTTCAGTAGCTATAAAGTCTTGCATCAGCGTCGTCATCGTCACATGACACCCTCACGCCCGCGCCAATAACAGGCTTAACTGCACCTGATTGGGGCAAGATCGCCCTGACGCGCGCGGCAAGTGTACCAAAGTGCGCGCGAGGTCTGTGGCTATGAGAGCGGTAAAGCTGGCATGAATTCTGCACTGTTGAAACAGTGTTTATCTCTGAGAGGTGCAGAATGAAAAATTCACAGAAGTGGCAGTCAGCATGGCATCACTGGCTGAGCTTTTCAGCCTTCACCCTGGCAGGCGTGGCATTTGAAGGCGCGCGATTCGGCAGCGTGGTGTCGTCAGTGACAACCGCGCCGGAAGCCACCAAGTGGCGAAAGGCTGAAGCGCTCAGCCCGAAAGGTGACGCAGGAGCGCAGCGGTAACTGCGCTCCCGTACAACTCAGAACTGGTAAACCAGACCCAGTGCCACCACGTCGTCGGTATTGATACCGGCTGCGTCGGTGAAAGCGTTGTCGTCCAGCAGGTTGATCTGGTAATCAACATAGGTGGACATGTTTTTGTTGAAGTAGTAGGTCGCGCCAACGTCGATATATTTTTTCAGATTCTGTTTACCCCAGTTCTGAACATCGGTGCCGCGTGAGGTGACGTACGCCAGGGATGGACGCAGGCCAAAGTCAAACTGATACTGCGCAACCAGTTCCCAGTTGTCCGCTTTATCCGCATAGCCATAAGCTGAAGAGTCGTTGGTGCTGTCGCCGAAGCGGGTCGCATTGTACGAGCGTGAGTACATAGCCGCCAGATAGACGTTGTTCGCGTCATATTTCAGACCGCCAGTATAGACTTCCGCTTTATCGCCACTCCCGAGGATGCCTGATGTTGCGCTGTTCTGGTCGTTGGTACGGTCAGACTGGAAAGCAGCCGCACCAATGCCGAAACCTGAACCCAGATCATAAGTGGTGCTCAGACCCCAGCCGTCGCCATTCTGACCCAGTACGTCACGGCCATTCGGAGACTCGGTGCTGTTGCCATTCTTGCCCTGATACTGGACTGCAAAGTTCCAGCCATCCACCAGACCGAAGAAGTTATTGTTACGGTAGGTCGCCATGCCGTTACCGCGCTGATACATAAAGTTATCTGCGCCGTAGGTGTCGCCGCCGAACTCTGGCAGCACGTCGGTCCATGCGCCGATGTCGTAAGCTACGCCGTAGTTACGACCATAGTCGAACGAACCTGCATCACCAAATTTCACACCGGCAAAGCCAACACGGGTGAAGCTGTCAGCCGTACCTTCAGACTCGGCGTTGTTCAGCGCCGCCTGGTATTCCCACTGGCCGTAACCGGTCAGCTCATTGCTGATTTCGGTTTCGCCCTTAAAGCCGAAGCGAACGTAAGACTGATCGCCATCAGAACCATCGTTATCAGAGAAGTAGTGCAGACCGTCAACTTTACCAAAGAGATCTAATTTGTTGCCGTCTTTGTTATAGATTTCAGCTGCGTTTGCTGATCCTGCTGCAACCAGCAACGCAGGGATCATCAGGGAGAGAACGCGACGTTTCATTTTATTACCCTCTGTTATGTGCCTTTATTATTTGCCACTGCTAACTGAATGATTAAAAATTCAGCCGGCAGGCCATTGTTGTTTTATAACGGGCAATAATCCACCAGGAAAATGCTACTAAATTTCCAAAAGTGTTTCATACGTCGAAACAGTTATTTCATAATGTAAATAACGGGGAACTAATAACCAGCACGGATCGATAAAAAATGGCGCACAAATCGATAAACCGATTCAGAGAGCTATGTTATCAACAGGTTACATCAGAGTATTCCGAAGCACTGAATGATAAAACTTATACGGCATCTGGTAATAGAATAGACCCCGCTATCATCATTTATTCCATTATTACCTTCATTCTCCCCGAATGAGATGTACAACTTATTATTTCCCGCCGGACAAGTTGTCCGGCATTTTTTTGCCTGCTGTTTGCCGTTGCGTTATATCTTCGTAAACTTTCTTAACCGGGTTAAATTAACTACGGCCTGTTTCCGCACATATTGTTAAAATACGCACACTTTGCGCCCTGACTGCCCAAATATCCGCCATGTTAATTTATCACCGTAATTAAGCAGGCGGATATTTTAGCTGGTGCGGATTTTCAGCGCTCGCGCATCGATTCTTTGACTTTATTCAGGGGCTTAATCAGATAATCCATAACCGATTTCTGACCGGTTTTAATCTCTACATTGGCCACCATACCGGGCACGATCGGGAATTTTCGTCCGGCACGGTTAGTCAGCTCGGCTTTCTGGGTACGAACATAAACACGATAGTAATATTGATCACGTTTTACCTCATCCTGCAGGGTATCTGGCGAGACCGTTTCAACTTCGCCGTGCAGATCGCCATAGATGGAGGAGTCATAGGCGGTCACTTTGACGGTAGCCGCCAGACCGGGCCGGATATAAGCGATATCGCGTGGATTGATGCGCGTCTCAATCAGCAGTTGATCCTCAAGCGGAACGATTTCCATCAGTTTACCGCCAGGCTCCAGTACCCCACCGACCGTGGTGACCTGAATATCTTTAACAATGCCGCGCACCGGTGAATAGAGCGTGGCACGCGTCAGCTGATCCTCTTTGCCTGCAGCAACCTGCAGTTGCGCATCCAGTTCGGCATTATTTTTCACCTGCTCTTCGTGGGCGCGCACCAGATAGTCATTGCGCGCCTCATCGATTTTGCCGCGCAGATCGCTGACCTGACGACGCAGTCGAATCACCTCGACCTGCCCTGCTGCGCCTTTGGCAACCAGCGGTTCCGTCAGGCGCAGTTCATCCTGCACCAGTCGCAGCGACTGCTGCAGATTACTGATGGTTTCGGTGAGATTGCGGCGTCGCGACTCGTAGAGCTGCCGTTCGCGCGTCACCAGGTTCGGCTCCTTCAGCGTTTCGGCGCTGAATGTCAGCGGCGTGCCCGACAGCTCCGCCTCCAGCCGCTCGGACGAGGCGCGCAGGGTGCGCACTTTGGCCTGCGCCTCGCCGAAGTTCGACTGGAAGCGTGTCGGATCGAGGGTCGCCAGCACCTGCCCTTTTTCGACAATGTCGCCCTCATGCACGTTAAGCTGTTTGACGATGCCGCCATCCAGGCTGTCGATCACCTGCGCGCGGCTGGAAGGGGTGACTTTACCGGTGCCGACCGTGACCTCATCCAGAATGGCAAAGTGCGCCCAGATGAGAAAAATCGCCAGCGCGGCGGTGCAGAGCCAGATAATCGCCGATGTCCGGCGCTCATGACGGGCAAGATCTTTATCAACAATAACCAGACTCATGCGGTGTCTCCTTTACCTGGCGACGGTGCCGACGCGGGTGTCGTCGCACGGCGCAGGATCTCGTCGCGCGGGCCATCGGCCACAATCCGGCCGTTATCCATCACCACTATACGATCGACCATCTTCAGCAGCGCCGGACGGTGCGTCACCAGCACCAGCGTCCGGCCGCTGATCCAGCCCTGTAGCTGACGGATCACATGTTCCTCCAGCTGTTCATCCATCGCCGCGGTGGGTTCATCCAGCAACACCACCTGCGGCTGACGCAGGATTAACCGGCTCAGCATCACCATCTGACGCTGGCCGCCCGAAAGTCCGCGCCCGCCTTCATTGATAATGCGGTCCAGGCTGGCGGCATCCTGCTGGACCAGCGACAGCGCGCCACTGATGCGCAGCGCCTGCAGCATCTCCTGTTCGCTGGCATGGGGATTGCCCAGCATCAGATTCTGCCGCAGCGTGCCAAAAAAGAGGCGGGAGTCGTGCGACAGCCAGCCGAGCTGACGACGTAAATCGGTGGGATCGATACGCTCAATATCGACGCCATCGACAATCACTTTGCCCTGCGTAGCCAGCGCCTGACCGGCGAGGATCTTCAGCAGCGTCGATTTCCCTGCTCCGACTTTGCCCAGTATGGCAATCTTCTCGCCGGGCTTAATCTGCAGCTGCTGAACGTTGAGCACATTCTTTTCATTCTCTTCGTCATAGCTGTAGTGCACATTGCGCAGATCGTACTGGCCGGTGAGCGTCGGGCAGTGTGCCAGCGTGGTCGCTTCAGGCTGATCAAGCGGCTTTTTCAGCAACTCATCCAGCCCTTTCATCGCCATTTTGGCGTGCTGCCAGCGCGAGAAAACCATGGTCAGCTGCATCAGCGGGGCGATGGTGCGTGATGAGAGCAGGCTGCAGGCAACCAGCGTACCGGTAGTGATTTGCGAATCGAGTACCAGATAGACACCAAATACCAGCATGCCCGCATAGGTGAGCTGCTGCACAGTCGACGCCCAGCCGGTGAGACGCGCGCCCCACAACCGCTGCTGATTACTGATTGAGGCGCTGACTTCGTGCGTCTGCTCCCACTGACGCTGAAAATAGGGTTCCGCCTGCAGCGCCTTGATATCCTCAATCCCTTCAATGGTCTCTACCAGCACCGCATTGCGCAGCGCGCCCTCGCGCAGACCCTCTTTGGCCAGCCGCGCCATCGGGATCTGCACCAGCAGACCGGGAATGACGATCAGCGGGATCGCCGCCAGCGGAATCAGCACCAGCCAGCCGCCAACAAACGACATGATAAACAGGAACAGGATGACAAACGGCAGATCGGCCGCTGCGCCTACCGTGGTTGAGGTGAGCAGCTCACGCACCTGGTCGATCTCACGCAGCTGCGAGATAAACGAACCGGTCGATTTCGGACGCGCCTCATTACGTATGCTCATCGCCCGGGCAAACAGCATGGCCGAGACTTTCAGGTCGATGCGTTTGCCCATTAAGTCTGACACCTGGGTCCGCATCAGCCGGATCAGATACTCAATGGCTGCAGCGATCAGCACGCCGACAAACAGTACCCACAGCGTGGACTGCGACTGGGCCGGAATGACCCGATCGTAGACCTGCATCGAAAAGAGAATACCGGCCAGTGCCAGCACATTACTGATCACCGAGGCCAGCGAAATTTCCGTGATACGGCGGCCCATACCGCGAAAATTTTTCCAGAACCAGTGTGGTTCATAAGGCTGAACGAATTCGTCGATGCGCGCATCACGGCCACGCGCCGCTACGCCAATCACGCCGACATCGCCCTGGGCGCGTGCCAGCAGTTCTGATAACGCGCTTTCACGCACCACATCGCCGCCTTCACTGAGCCAGTAGCGCGCGCTGTTGTCTGAATCGATGCTCTCCAGCACCGCCACGCTGGCATTCTCCAGCACCAGCACCACCGGGGTGATCTCCTGACGCCAGCGCAGTTTGTTCTGCGGCACCATGGTCAGATGCAGTCCCAGCAGGCCGGAGAGTCGTTCCAGCTGCTGTGACACCGGCAGATGTTCAAACCAGCGCATCTGCTGACGCAGGGTTTTGCCATCGGCAGGTTTACCGAATCGCGCGGCTACGCGCAGCATGGCGGCAATCCAGTTATCGGTATTCAGGGTTGATGTACTCATTATTAATGCCTTATCGCTATTGCAGCGAAGGAAGGAGATCGCCGCTGCTTTGCTGGCGATCGATACCCATGATATCGAGCAGATTGTCTACCGCGGCGGCATAACGCACGGTGGCGTCCCAGCCATCGTAAAGCGCGGTGATACGTGAGCTGTCAGCCTGAAACACATCCTGTTCCACGCTAAGCAGATCGTTCAGGCTGCGCTTACTCAGGCGATATTCATCGGCGTAGACATTACGGGTATGGTCGGCGCTGGCCAGCTGCACTTCCCCGGCAGCCTGCCGCTGCTGCGCGCCAATCATGTCGGCATAGGCGGTAGAGGCGTTTTGATTGATGGCGAGCTTAGCCTGCTGAATAGCGGCCTGCGCCGCTTCACGATCGCCCTCTGCTGACTGGGTTTTCGCATTCACCAGGCCGCCCTGATAAAGCGGTGCTTCCACCTGCAGCTGCACTTCATCATCCCAGTAAGATTGACGATCGTTTTCATAGCGGGTCCGGCCCGCCTGCACTTTAATCGTCGGCCAGTGACCGGACTCTGCCTGGCGCACCCGTTCACGAGCGGCTTCCTGCTTCGACTGCGCACTGCGCACCGCCGCGCTGCTTTCATAGGCGATTTTGTCGAGGGTGATCTGCTGCTTAAGCAGCGCCTGGGGCAGTTCAGGCAGCGTGGCGGGAACCACGCCGGTCAGCACGGTCAGTTGCGCGGTGGCGGAACGATGCTGGGCACGATATTGCTCCAGCGTGGCCTGCATCGCGGCGATGCGGGTTTCTGCCTGCAGCACGTCGGACTGGGAATTGAGGCCGGCATCGGCGCGCAGTTTCGCGATATCCCGCACGCGCTTCAGCGAGGCAATATTGGTATGCGCCGTTTCTGCCAGCGCCTGGTAACGTTTGACTTCGAGGTAGGCCTGCAGCGTATCTTCCGCCACGGTGGTCATCGAGTCGAACAGGCTGTAACGATAAGCATCCGACAGCGCGTGCTGCTCATCGATGGCGCTGCCGGTGCGGCCAAAGTCGTAGAGCAGCTGGCTGAGTGTGATACCGCCGGAGCCGTTATTGTTCAGGCTCCCGGCGGAGTCGGTCTGATGAGAGCGTCCCGCCGCGCCCTGCAGTGAGATCTGCGGATACCAGGCGCTGCGGGCGGCATCAAGATCCCCCTCACCGATGTGGATCTGTGCCGCCGCTTCCGAGATTTTCGGATTGCGGGCGAAGGCCCGAAGAATGGCGTCGCGCAGCGTTAAGCTGGCAATCTGCTCTTCGGTGGGCGCGGCGCGCCAGTTAAATTCGGCTTTAGGTAACGGTGCGGCAAAGGCCGCGTGCACTGCAACGCCACTCAGGGCGCACAACAAAAAAGTTAATCGCGCTTTGTTCATTATCCATACCAACAGGGGTTCTTATCATCATGGTGTTTTTCCTGGTGAACAAAGCGAGCAAAAAGGGGTGCTACTCAGCGTCTGACAGATTTACTGCGTTATTTTATTTATGGTTCGCAAGCGAGACGCTAAACGACCTTTAACATTATTAGATCAGATCCCGCGCTTATTCCTGCTAAAAACAGATGAAATCGTTAATATTTCTGCTGAACGAACGAAAAGCAACCACTGAGCGAGCTCGCGCCAATCCAGACAGGCTTAACAGACCTGTCCGGAAGGCAGTGCGTTTACTAATGTGTCAGCGTCAGACCAGGGGGTGTGCCGCAGGATGCTGCAGCAGGTGGTCGGCGAGCGTATAAGGAATATCAGAGAACAGATGACTTTCCTGCGGTGCGGCGGCGGCAGAAGATGCCTGCGCCACGTGCGCCGTCTCCGCCTGCTGGGTCAGGCTGACCGTCTCCAGCAGCTGGTCCACCGTCTGACCCTCCAGCGGGTTGGCACTTTCAGTATGTGATGCCACCTGCACCGTCTGGCTGGCACTGGCCAGATTACCGGCGCTGTCTTTGCCGCTGACTGTCATCTGGTATTCACCATCGTCCAGCGGTGCCAGCTGCCCGGCCAGAATAGTCAGCGCCCAGCCGCCATCGGCTTTTACACTGGCGCTGTAGTGCTGATCGCCCAGCGTTAATTCCACCAGGCTGCCCGGTTGCAGATGACTGGAGCTGCCCTGAATCAGATGCCAGCTGTTGACATCGGCAGCATCAATTTTGTTATCACCAAAAGCCGTGTCCAGGGTCAGCGTTGGCCGCTGGTGCACGGCTACGGTAAAGAGTTTATCGCTGGTCTGGGTGTCGCTGTTGCCATATTCATCCCAGCGGTGAAAGGTGGCGGCGACCGGGCCATCCGGCAGCGCCAGCAGCTCGCTGGAGGTCAGTGTTACCATACCTTTGGCATCGGGCTGGTAGGTTTTACCGTTGATCTCCAGGGTGTTGGCGCCTTCAACGTAGAAGCTCAGATCGTGCTGCGCCTCCTGATAGTTGAGCGTCATGTCACCGCCGATATCCATTTCGGTGTAGATCGGAATAAAGCCGGTGTGGATATTCAGCTCATGCGTGACGTCAATGTAGTTTTTGGCCCCGTCGATCGACCAGGCGCGGATTTCCCCAACGTTGATAAAGGCGTGCACATCCGCTGCCGGGATCACCACCTGCCAGTGTCCATCATCGCCTATGGTGGCGGCATAATCTTTCTGGTTGGCACCCGTGATCACCAGGCGATGGCCCGGCATGACGGTGGAGAGCGTGCCGCTCAGTAGCAGATCCTGCTGGCTTTCTGCCAGGTTTATCACATCGTCCGCAGTGACCTTATCAAAGGTAATTTTTGGCAGGCTACTCAGATGGGTGATCAGCGTCAGATCGTGATATTCGGTGGCGGTTTTTCCATTGGGATCGGTCGCCGTGACTTTCAGGCTGTAGACCCCGTCTTTCAGCGCCTGCATATCGCTTTCATGAAATGTGCCATACCACTTACCGTCATTTCCCATGCTGGCGGTGGTGGTTTGCGTACCCAGCGTCAGTTTCAGCACCGACCCCACCGGCAGATGCGTTGCGCTGCCGCTGATCTCAACGCCATAAATGCTCTCAGCAATACTCACCGCGTTATCACCACTGACCGTGTCCACGGTCAGCGTAGGTTTGATCGTGCGGTCGGTATAGAGACCAAAATCAACGGTGGTTGCCGTGCTTTGCCCTGCTTTATCGGTAATGGTCAGCGTCAGCGTGTGATTGCCATCCGCTACGCCTTTCAGCGCATCAGCCGGCATTGAGGCGTTCCAGTAGCCCCACTTATTGACGGTGCTGTGCCAGCTTTGATCGTTGAAGGTCAGCGTTACGATGGATCCCGCTTCTCCTTCCGCACGGCCGCGCAGATGCACCGGCTTTTGCGCTTCCCAGCCGGCGATCACGCCATCACTGGCGATCGGTTCATAGGGTCGCAGCATAGCGGGCGGCGAACTTTTGACCGCGCTGACAGCCAGTGTGCTGTCGTTGAGCGGGCTGCTAGGCGGTGACTCCGTGTAGAGCGTGGTGATCGGCAGGCTCTGGCTCTGCGTGGCGAAAGGAAGGCTCAGACTTTGCGTGGTGACCGGCGCAATGGCTGGCACTGCGCTATCGGCGACGGCAAAGTCGCTTACCGCCGTCTGAAAAATGGATTCAAGCCGGGTAGTACGAAGCGTATCGCGTGATGACATAGGTAACCTCAGTTCAGAACAGAAACGCAGACAAAAACCATCGGATAAACCGATCGTTTAGTCTGACGACATGGTAGTGGGACAGCTGAAGCTGCCCGTTTCCGCTGGTCGGAACCGGTTACCCGCAGGTAACAAGGATTGATAAACAGGACGCTAATAAAAGCGCCAAATAGAGTCAGAATGCTGATTTTACGGCGTGACGCCGTTTGTTGCGCCTACCCTAATCTTTCATTCTGCTAATGAATAGTGGCTATAATCTGGAAAATGCAATTATCACGTGACTAAAACAAAAAAAGCAGGTGCTTTCGCACCCGCTCTGTTCATCAACTGAACTGACCTTTCAGTCACTACACAACATGAACCTGCAGGTTCTGCTGCACCAGCACATCGCCCAGAGTGTTATCACTGGTCAGCGCCGAGTTGTGGTAGATCTCAAAGACTCTGCCCTCAACGGTACGCTCGCCCGTCACTTCCCAGATTCCGCCGTTGCTGTTAGCCAGTGTCACCTGGCTGCCATCTGCGCCTTTGATCAGCAAATCGTCACTCTGCTTATCCGTGATATTGAGTGCTTCATTGAGATCGAGCTTCACGGAGTTGGTTCCGGTTTTACCCAAATCGAGCACCTCAATGTGTTCGACCTTCAGGCCCAGCGCGGTGAGATCCAGACTGAGATGCTCACCATTCAGCACCAGGGTATCGGTGCCTGCGCCGCCATCAATATGGGTAAAGTTAAGGTCACTGACCGTCACGATATCCGCCCCGCTGCTGCCGGTCACTGTCGCCCCCTCAATGGTGCTGCCATCGGCCAGCGTAATCACGACGCCGCCGATGGTGTACCCCGCCTCCTCTGCCGGTGCCGCTGCCACCGCGGCGTCATTTGCCGCCGCGTTTTCACTGCTGCCGACGGGTGTCACGGTATCCGCTTCGGTGATCAGCGTGGAAGCCACCGCCACATGGGCGCTGCTCTCGTCGCTGCTGGTGCTGCTGTTATGCTGCGTCTCCGCGCTGGCGACAGTAGCGCTGTCATCCGCCACCGAGAACAGCGCAACCGATTCGTTTGCCGCCAGCGTCACCGGTAGCACGGCACCCAGTAACAGGGTATTGGTGGTCGAGTAGCTGTTACCGGCCGCGTCGGTAATCGTGACTTTCGCCAGCGTTCCCAGCGACAGCAGCAGGCCACCCACCGACAGCAGTGAAGGTGAGAAGTTAACCGCGTAACGCCCCAGCGCATCGGTCGTGGTGTTCAGCGTCGGGCCGTTGTTGCCGTTGGAGAGCAGCAGCGTAACGTTCACTTTCGAGCCCTGCGCGGCATTCAGCGATCCCCCCTGCACCACCAGACCCGCCAGTAAGGAACCGACGATGCTCAGCACCGGATCGACCCCGACCAGCGGCTGATTGTGCGACAGCGCGGTAAAGCTGCTGGTGCTGGTTGCGGTGTTGCCGCCAATATCCGCCACCGTGACGGTGAGAGGATGGCTGCCATCGGCGATCCCTTTCAGCGTCGCTGACGGCACGCTGATGCTCCAGGCGCCATTCGCACCAATGGTCGTGGTAAGGATATTACCCGCCACGTTCACCGTCACCGTGCCGCCCGCCGCGTTGGTGCTGGTTCCTCTGATGGTTTCAGTACTGTTGGCTTCCGCAATATTGAGGTAGCCATCGCCGCCAAAGAAGCTGTTGACGCTGACCGTTGGCGTAGTGTGACTGACCACACCCAGCGACGCCGAGGTGTTGCCAATGCTGCCCGCACCGTTGGTCACGCTGGCGGTGACGGTCTGCAGACCGTCAGTAATGGCAGCAAGGTTAGCCGCCGGAACAGAGAGACTCCAGTTGCCATTGCTGCTCACCGTCGTGCTGTAAGTCTGGCCACCCAGCGTGACACGCACGACCGATCCCTCGGCGTTGCTGGCGGTGCCGCTGATGGTCTGCGCCGTTTTCACATCCACCGCGCTCAGCGCACTGTCACCAAACAGCGAGGTAATGGCGACCACCGGCGTCGACTGACTGATGACACTCAGCGTTCCGCTGCTGTTTGCCACGTTACCGTAGGCATCGGTGCCGGTGACCGTGACGGTTTTACTGCCGTCAGTGATAGCAACCAGATCCGCTTTCGGGACGGTAATACTCCAGTTGCCGCCGCTGACCACTTTGGTGGTGTAGGTCAGGCCATTCAGCGTGGCGCTGACGGTTGAACCGGCAGAGAGGCTGGACGTCCCGCTCAGGGTCTGGTTAGAGGCCAGATCCGCGGCGCTCAGCACGCCATCGCCAAACACCGTATTCACCGACAGGGTCGGCTGGAACAGTCCCAGTGACACGCCCGCGCTGGTGCTACTGACGTTTCCGACCGGATCGGTAACGGCCGCGCTGACGGTGAAGTTACCGTTCAGCAGCGTTGACAGAATCGCTGGCGAGACGGCGGTTGAGAAACTGCCATCCGCGTTGACCTGCGCGTCGACGATAGTGTTGCCAATTGCCAGCCTGACGCTGCTACCCGCAGCCAGCCCGGAGACCGTGCCGCTGATGGTCTGAGTCACCAGTGACTCCGCCAGGTTCAGCACGCCGTCGCCAAACAGCGGATTGAGGGTGACTTTCGGCAGGTTGTGAATACCGACCAGTGCCCCGGCCGTGGTGCTGTTGGTGTTACCCGCGCTGTCGGTGACGCTGATGCCCACGGTCAGATTGCCATCTGCAATCCCCTGCAACAGCGCTGGCGTCAGCGAGACGTTAAAGTTGCCATTGGCATCGCTCGCCGTCACCAACTGCTGTGAACCTACCGACACCACCACGCGCGATCCCGCTTCCGCGCCGCCAATCACCCCACCGATCACCTGGGTGACCAGCGAATCCGCCACGTTCAGCAAACCGTCGCCAAACAGCGGATTCACGGTGATGGTCGGCAGCAGCGTATCGACCCGGATACCGGCGCTGGTGCTGGCGGTATTGCCCGCCGCATCCGTTACCGATGCGCCCACCGTCAGGTTGCCCTGCGCCAGCGTGCCCAGAATATCTGGCGTCACCGTGGCGCTGAACGCCCCGCCCGCACCCACGGTGGCGGTCACCTGGCTGTTGCCAACCGAGAGCGTCACCACACTGCCCTGCGCGACGTTGTTCACCACCCCGCTGATCACCTGTCCGGTGGCGATATCGGCCAGGTTCAGCACCCCATCACCAAACAGTGAGGTCAGCGAGATTGATGGCGTCTGAGTAAAGATGCCGATGGATGCGCTGCTGGAGGCGACGTTACCCGCGACGTCTCTGACGCTGACGCCCAGCGTCAGATTGCCATCCAGCAGAGAGGTCAGATCGCTGCCCGGCAGGTTAACGCTCCACACTCCACCCGCCTGCACCGTCGTGCTGTAACTTTTGCTGCCAAAGGTGACCGTTACCTGGGAACCCGCAGCCGCATTTTCTATCACGCCACTGACCAGCTGTCCGGCAGCGGCTTCCGCAATGTTCAGCAGGTTATCACCGCCAAACAGCCCGGTGAGCGCGCCAACCACCGGCACCGCATCGACAATCGCGGTGACGGTTTCACCGACGGTGCGGGTGTTGCCCGCGGCATCGGTCAGGGTGACGTCAAGCGCAAGATTGCCATCGCTTAACAGGCCCAGCACCGAAGGCGGCACCACGATGGCCCATTTACCATCCTGGCCCACTGACGCAGAGAGCGTTGTGCCGCCCAGCACCACCGATACCGTGGCACCCACGCCCGCCGAGGTCGCAACCCCGGAGATAGTCTGCGCCACCGTGGTATCCAGCGCGCTGAGCGTGCCGTCGCCAAACACCGAATCGACCACCAGCGTCAGCGCACTGTTGACCACTTTGTTGACCGTCAGCGTGGCGTCGGTCTGGTTGCCCGCACCGTCATTGACCCGCACGCCAAACACCAGCGCACCGTCAGTGAGACTCGACAGGACATCCGGCGCGAGATCGATGCTCCAGCGTCCGTCAGCACCCACCGTCGCGGTGGCGATTGGCGCGGCATCGCCCAGATAGAGCCCGATGGTCTGGCCTTCTGCTCCCTGCGCGCTGCCGGTCAGCACCTGGCTTAGCACCAGGTCAGCGGCGTTGATCACGTTGTCGCCGAGGAACGCGTCGACCTGGACCAGCGGCGCGGCGGTATCCACCGTCACCGTCTGGGTGGTCGTCGTTACGTTACCAGCCGCATCCGCCAGCTGCGCGGTGATCACCGGCGAGCTGCCATCGGGAAGAGCCTGCATCGCGCTGGCAGGAACCGTCGTGGACCAGGTGCCGTTGCTCTGCACCACGGCGTTGTAGGTCTGATTATTGAAGGTCACCACCACCGTGCGACCCACTTCGCTGAGATCGGCGGTGCCACTGATGGCCTGGCTGGTGGCACTTTCATTGCCATTGACCTGGTTGTCACCGGTAAACGGATTGAGAGTCAGTGCCGGTGGCGTAAGGTCGATCAGCACGTTACCGCTGGTGGTCACAGGGGTAGTGCCATCGGTAGCATTCACCGTGATAGCGACGCTGCCGTCCGCATTGCCAAAGGCGCTGACCGGCAATGCCGCCGTTGACCAGTTGCCCGACCCATCCAGCGTAGTCGCGTACTCCTGACCATTGATCGACACCGTCACTACCCCACCCGCACCGAGGTTAGCGGAGGTGCCACTCACTACCACACCACCCGCCACGTCCTGAGTGCTGATGATGTTGTCACCCGAGACTGTGCCCAGCGTGACCAGCGGCCCTGGCGGTGGGGTAAGATCTACCGTCAGCGCAACCGTGCCGTTGGCGGTATTGCCTGCCAGATCGGTCACTGCCAGCGCCAGGGTCGTCGATGGACCAAAGGTGGCCATCTGTTCTGGCGTCAGCGTTACACTCCAGTTGCCGTTGGCTGTCACTATCGCGGTGCCAAGCAGCGTGTCATTCAGCGAGATCGAAACCACTGATCCCGGCTCGGCTCCCGCTGCGGTGCCGCTGAGACTCTGCGGCTGAATGCTCTCGGCGTAGTTCAGCGCATTGTCACCGGTAAAGGCGGCAACATTAAGCACCGGTGGTGTGGTGTCGAGCACCAGCGAACTGTTAATGGTGGTGCTGTTGCCTGCCGCATCGGTTGCCGTCACGGTAACCGGATAGGTGGCATCCGGCAGCTGTGAAAGCTCCGCCGTTGTCAGTGGCACCGTCCAGTTCCCATTGGCATCCACTGTCGCAGAATAGGTTGTGCCGCCAAGCGTAAGCTGCACAGTCTGATTCGCACCCGCCTCACCGGTGGTTCCGCTCAGCGTCACTCCCGCGGCCACATCGCCGCCATTCACATAACTGCCAAGGAATTCCGGATTGACCGCAGGCTGCGGCGCGCTGAGATCCGCGGTGAACGGCAGCTGCGCCGACGCGCTGTTGCCCGCCGCATCCACGACGTTAACCGTCAGTGATTGCGCACCGTCACCCAGTGAACTCAGGGCGTTGGCAGGAATGTTAACAGTCCAGTTACCGTTGCTCGCCACGGTGCCAGAATAGAGGCTGCCGTTGACATCCACGGTAATGCTGACCGCCTGGTTCGCCCCGACACTGCCGGTGGTGCCGGTCAGGGTCACCCCTGCCGCGGCTTCACTGATGTTCAGCAGGTTGTCGCCGCCAAATGCGCCTGGGTTGAAGGTCGGCACAGGCAGCGCCACCTCTGTCACCACGTTCTGCGCCGTCGCGTCGCTGTTACCCGCGATATCGGTCGCCGTCACGGTAATGGTGTGGGTGCCGCTGGTGAAGGTGGCTAACTGCGCTGGCGACAGGGCCAGAGACCAGCTGCCATCGGTCTGCACCGTGGCTGCCAGCGGCTGACCGTTGTTAAAGCCGGAGATGAGCACCGTTACCGTCTGTCCGGCACCGGTAATGCCGGTTGTGCCACTGAGGATCTGTTCACCGGCCGCTTCTGCTGCATTCAGCGCACCGTCGCCAAACGGCAGGTTCAGGGTGACATCCGGCAGCGCGTTAACGGCGACCAGTATCGTGCCGCTGGTGCTGCCGACGTTGCCGTTCGCATCGGTAACCGTCACGCTCACCGGCCAGTTGCCATCCGGCAATGACTGCAATACAGAAGGCGGCAGATCCAGCGACCAGCGCGAACCACCCTCAGTCAGCGTCGCAGAATAGAGGGTACCATTAACGGTCACCGTGACCGACGCGGCGTTATTAATATTCACCGCACCGGTCAGTGATCCGCCTGCGGCGGCCTCCTCAGCATTGATACGGCCATCAATAAATGGCGTATCCAGCGTTGGATTAGCAATCGGCGTAATCGCAGCGACGAACGTTTTGGTCGTTTCAATGCTGTTACCGGCCCGATCGGTGGTAATCAGGGTCAGCGTGTGTTCACCGGTTCCCAGGCTGGCAATGAACTCTGGGGGCAGGCTGGCAGTCCAGTTGCCATTGGCATCGACCGTCACCGACAGCGGGATATTGTCATCGCCTACCGTGACGCTCAGGGTCTGGCCCGGCACGACGGTGGAGGTGCCGGTGACCAGCTGAACGGAGCCTGCTTCGCTGATATTAATGATGTTATCGCCGAACAGTGTCGTGTCGAAGGCGGCTGAAACAGGATCACTCTGCAGGATCTCAACGCCTGCGGTAACCTGTGCCGGATTACCGGCACCATCCGCGGCGCTGACCACCACCTGGGTCAGTCCATCGGCCAGGCCCGTCAGCGCGCCCGGTGCCAGGTTCAGCGTCCAGTTGCCGCTGGCATCCGTGGTGGTGCTGAAGTTCTGCCCGCCTACAGAGATGTTCACCACGCTGCCTTCCGGCAGATTGGTACTGTCACCACTCAGCGTTAACGCCCCTTCCGCATCTGCCGCACTGATCAGCGCATCGCCAAACGGCGTATTCAGCGTCAGCGCTGGCAGGGTATTAAACGCTACGTCCAGTGTCGTGGTGCTATCCGTGGTGATATTGCCCGCCGCGTCGGTGACCGAAACGGTAATCGCGTTGGGGCCGTCCGCCAGCTGCTGCAGGTCGGCGGTCGGAATGGTAAGTGACCAGTTACCGTCGGCATCTGCCGTGGTGGTATAGCTGACGTTATTCAGCGTCACCGTCACCGGCAATGCGCCCGTGGTGCTGCCGCTGATGGTGAGATCCTGCTGCGACTCCGCCAGGTTAAGGGTATCACCCGCATCGACCGTGATATTCGTCAGTGCAGGCGGTGTGGTAATGAAACTGACCTCCTGAGTGGCGGTCGCCGGATTGCCTGCGACATCAGTGGCGGTCACGGTAAAGATTTGCGTGCTGCCCGGAGCCACACTGGTAAAGGCAGCAGACGGCACATTCACCGTCCAGTTGCCGTCAGCGTCGAGCGTGGTGCTGTAGTCAGTGCCGTTAAACGACACCGTCACCAGCGTACCCGCTGCCAGCAGGGTGCTGCTGCCGCTGACCGCGACATCCGCTGTAGCCTCGGTGGCGTTAATCACATCATCGCCGGCTACCACGTTCATGGTCAGCGTCGGCTGAACCTGCGCGCTGGCCAGCACGACCAGGCTGGTGCTGGCGCTGGCCGGATTGCCAGACGTATCCGCTGAGACCACGACCAGCAGCTGATCGCCATCCGGCAGATTACCCAGATCGGCGGCCGGAACGGTCACCGTCCAGCTGCCATCGGCTGCCACCGTGCCGCTGTACTGAATGTTATTCAGCGTCACCGTCACCAGCTGGCCTTCCACCAGGTTGTTACTGGTGCCGCCGATGTTCAGATCCTGTAGCGACTCCGCCTGGTTAAGGAAGTTATCATCACTGATGGTCCCGATGGTCAGGGTTGGCAGGTTCAGAGTGTCAGCATCACGCGTCAGGGTCTGGGTGGCCGTGGCCGGGTTCCCCGCCGCATCGGTCATCGAGACAGCAACGGTGTAGCTGCCGTCAGCCAGCCCCTGCACGACGCTGGCTGGCAGTGTCACCTCCCAGGTGCCGTCAGAGAGCACCTGAGTGGTGTAATCGACGTTCTGGAAGCTGACGGTGACCGTCTGTCCGGCATCCGCTACCGACGCACTGCCGCTGATGGCGACCGCTTCCAGCACCTCTACCGAATTGATGATGTTGTCGCCGCCGATGGCATTGACGGTCAGCACTGGCGGCGTGAGATCGACCGTAACGGCGCTGGTCAGCGAACCACTGTTACCGGCGGCATCGCTGGCATTGACCACCAGCGTAGTGACTCCCTCACCCAGCGTCTGCACCTGATCCGCTGTTAAGGTCAGCGTCCAGTTACCCTGCGCATCCACCGTGGCGGAATAATCGTTCCCGCCCAGCGTCACGCTGACGGTCTGGCCGTTGCCCGCTACACCGGTGCTGCCGGTCAGCGTCTGACCGACCCCCTGTTCCGCCAGGTTCAGATAACCATCACCAAACGGGGTGTCTATGCTGACGGCCAGCGACGCCGTTGCCACGGTGATTTCACGGGTTTCGGTTACCGGGTTACCCGCCGCATCGCTGACCGTCACGGTCAGAATGTACGCCCCGGCCGGAATACCGGCCAGCGAACCCGCAGGCAGCGTCAGATTCCACTCGCCGTTCTGGTCAACCGTGGTGGTCCAGGTCTGGTTGTTCAGGGTAATGGTGACCTGCTGTCCGGCTTCGGCATTGCTGTTGCCGCTGAGAACAATCGGCGCGGTGCTTTCGGCAATATTGATACTGTTATCGCCCGCAACCGTATTCAGTGTCAGGGTCGGTGGCGTCAGATCCACCGTCACGCTGCCCTGGCTGCTGCCGGTGTTACCCGCTGCATCCTGGACTGTGACGGTGTAGTTCAGAAGATCTTCCGGCAGACCGGCCAGCGCGGAAGCCGGCACGCTGATCTGCCAGTTGCCATTGCCGTCGACGGTGCCGTTGTAGGTTGCGCCATTCAGCAGCACGCTCACCGTCTGGCCGTCACCGGTTATGCCGGTGGTGCCGCTCAGGGTTTGTGCTGTGGCGATCTCGCTGCTGTTGAGCAGACCATCGCCAAAGGCCGAGACGATCTGCGGTGCTGGCAGCGTCGCCAGCACGCTGAGCGCTGCCTCGCTGCTCAGGGTCGCCCCGCCGCTGTCCGTTGCGGTGACCGTCAGGGTGTAAGGTCCATCGGCGAGCGCCGTCAGTGCCTCAGCCGGAACGATCACTGTCCAGCGGCCGCTGGCCGAGACCTGCGCGGTGTAGCTGATGTTGTTAAACAGCAACGTGACCGTGCTGCCCTCTGTCACGTTCACCGACGTACCGGTGACGATCAGGGCCTGACCCAGCTCCTGCGCATTCAGGTAGTTGTCTTCGCTGATGGCATCCATCGCCAGGCCAGAGGCATTGCTGTTGACGTCAAAGGTGAGATTGCTGGTGGTGGTGTTGCCCGCCACATCGCTGACCGCCACGGTAAAACTGGCGCTGCCATCATTAATCGCGGCCAGCGCACCGGCTGGCACGATCAGGCTCCATGCCCCGCTCGCCTGCACGGCGGCGCTGTAGACTGTGCCGTCAACGGTGACGGTGACCAGCTGACCCGCTTCAACGTTAGTGGTGGTGCCGGAGAGACGTTGATCGGTGAGGCGCTCAGCGCCATCGACCACGTTGTTACCGGCAAAGGCATCCAGCGTCAGGGTCGGCAGTGTGCCTGGCTCCACTTTCAGCGCCATGTCGCGGCTGGTGGTGGTGGCATTTCCTGCCGCATCGCTGGCAGTCACGGTCAGCGGATAGCTGCCGTTGCCCAGCCCGGTGTAAACCGTGGCGGGCAGCTCCAGCGACCAGACGCCGTTGACGTCTGCGGTGGTGCTCAGGGTGGTGCCGTTGAAGCTGGCCACAATCAGGGCGTTAGCTTCGCTGCTGCCGGTCAGCGTCAGCGGCTGCTGACTTTCAGCGGCGTTAATGATGCCATCGGATGGCGTAATGAAGTTCAGCACCGGAGGCAGTGTATCCACCACCAGGTTGCCATCCGCCTGGCTGTTGTTGCCCGCCACATCACTGACGACCACGGTGTAGCCACTATTGCCCTGCGGCAATGCAGACAAGACATCGGCCGGAACGGCGACCTGCCAGTTGCCTGCAGCATCGACCGTGCCGCTGTAGTTGTTGCCGCCCAGCGTCACGACGACGGTCTGGCCGTCGCCGGTCACGCCAGTGTTACCGGTGATCGTACCACCGGCAGCGGCTTCCTCTCCGTTCAGAATGCCATCATCAAAGGCCACGCCCGGGGTCGCCACCGGCAATGCAGTGGCGATCACCGTCAGGGTAGCGTCGCTGGTCGCCAGCGGCTGTCCGTTAGCGTCGCTGGCGGTGGCGGTGATGGTCTGCGGGCCATCTGCCGTTCCGGTAAAGGTGCCTGCCGGTAAGGTCAGGCTCCAGCTTCCATCTGCCGTCACGGTGGTGCTGACCGTGGTGCCGTTGGCCAGCACGGTGACAATGCTGCCGTCAGGCAGACCGCTGGTGCTGCCGCTGACTACAACGGCGCCACCCAATTCCTGCGCATTGAGGTAGTTGTCGTCACTGACGGGTGCCAGCGCGATCGACGGCAGAGTGTTGTCCACACTGAAGTCAAGCGGGCTGCTGGCGGTGTTACCCACGGCGTTGATGACGCTGACGTTCAGCGTCTGGTTGCCTTCTCCCAGTTCAGCCAGGGCGCCCGCAGGCAGAATAATGCTCCAGTTGCCGCTGGCCTCGACCACACCGCTGTATTCGATCCCATTCAGGGAGATGATCACCTGCTGGCCCGGTTCGACATTCGTGCTGCTGCCGCGCACCGTTATCGGCTGCAGCTGCTCCGCTGCCGTAACGATGCCGTCACCGGCGAAGGTGCTGCTGTCGATGGTCAGTACAGGCTGCACGTCCGGCGCGGTTGCCACATTCAGATCAACCACCTGGCTGCTCTGATTCCCGTTAGCACTGGTTTCCGTCACCGTCACCAGATTACTGCCAGGAGGCAGTGCCGCCAGCGCTTCAGGGGCGATCTGCAGCGTCCACTGGCCGTTAACGCCAACGGTGGTGCTGTAGAGCTGGTCATTGAGCTGCACCGTGACCACGTCGCCATTCTGACCACTGCCACTCACCACCAGCGGCTCTGCCAGTTCCCCGACGTTCAGCGCGTTATCACCGCTGACCGGCGCGACGACCAGCGGAGGCGGCGTAGTCGCAACCGTCAGGGCACTGTTCTGGCTGCTGCTGTTACCGGCTGCGTCGGTGACGGTGACCACCACCGGATAGCTGCTGCCATTGGTCAGACCGGCAAGCGCCGCTGGCGGAACAGCCAGCGCCCAGTTTCCGTCACCATCAACGGTGCCGGTGTAGGTCACGCCATTCAGCGTCACACTGACGCGGTCGCCTTCACTGCCTGCGCCGCTGAAACTGAACCCTGCCGCCTGCTCAGCGATATTCAGCACGCCATCACCCGCGGGCGCAGCGATACTGAAGTCTGGTGCCGTGGTATCCACGGTAACCGGGAATGGCGTGGTAGCCACGTTGCCACTGACGGTGGTGACGGTCACGTTGAGATCGTAACGGCCATCTGGCAACTGTTGCAGATTCGCAGCAGGCACGGTGGCGGTCCAGCTGCCATCGGCGGCAACCACTGCGTCATAGGTCTGGCCATTCAGCGCAAGGCTGACGCTGCTGCCTGGCGTAACGGTGCCGCTGAGGGTCAGATCGGTGGCGGTTTCAGCCTCATTAATCGTGCCATCGGTAGCAATCGGGTTAACGGTCAGCGCCGGTACGCCGGTATCAACAATCAGCGGCTCGCTGATGCTGGTGCTGTTACCCGCTTCATCACTCACCGTCACGGTAATCGGATTGCTGCCCTGCGCAAGTGCCTGCAGTCTGTCTGCGGGTATCGTCACGCTCCATTCACCATTCGCGTCTACAGTGGCCGGATAGCTGGTACCGCCCAGGGTCACGCTGACGGCCTGGCCTGGCAGCACTGTGCCGGTCAGCGTCTGCGCCGCGCTGGCTTCATCGGTATTGAGTATGCCGTCAGTGAATGGCGTGTTGATTTGCGGGTCTGCCAGCGGCGCGGTCGCCACCAGCAGCGGCAGGCTGTTCTGCACATCACCCGAAGAGACGGTAACGGTGGTCGTGCCCTGCGGCAGCGTCGCCAGATCGGCAGCCGGCACGGTCAGGGTCCACGCACCGGTTTCATCGGTTGTGGTGGTGTAGACGGTGCCGCCAGTCACCAGCGTCACGCTGATCGGGCTGTTAGCCGGCAGGTTCGCTGAACCGCCGCTGAGGATAAGATCGCTCTGCGCCTCCAGGGCATTCAGCGCATTGTCGTCACTGATTGGGGCAATCGACAGCGACGGTACGGGTGAAGTAACCACGCTCAACTGCCCTTCAGCAGGCAGCGCCGGGTTACCGGCCACATCGGTAATCGCCACGGTGAAGGTTTTATCGCCTGCACCGCCCAGCGATCCGGCTGGCAGCGACACACTCCAGCTACCGTTCGCCTGTACTACGCCATCGTAAGACTGGCCATTGATGGTCAGCAATACCGGCTGACCTGCCGGTACGCCGGTGACGTTACCGGTGACCAGAATGTCGGTGAGCTGTTCAGCGCTGTCGACCTGATTATCGCCGGTCACGGGATTAATGGTCAGCGCCGGCGACGTTGCCGCCAGCACAGTGACGCTGGTCGGTACGGTGCTGCTGTTACCATATGCATCGCTGAGTACCACATCCACCGGATAGGTTGCGTCACCCAGTTGGCTGATAATCGCGGCGGGCACCGTAACACTCCACGCGCCATCGGTATCCACGGTGGCGGTGTAGGTCTCGCCATTGAAACTCACCGTGACGGTGTCGCCCTGGGCCCCCCCGCGTCCGTCGAGTGTGAGATCCTGAGTGTGTTCAGCGATATTGATATAACCATCACTGCCCGGCGTGGAGACTTCCAGCAACGGCGGTGTGGTGGCGAAAATCAGCGAACTGCTGGCTGGCGTGGTATTACCATCGGCGTCTGTCGCCACTACCGATACCGGTTGGGTACCGTTGGGCACATTTACCAGGTCGGATGCCGGAACGGTGACACTCCAGCTGCCACCCTGCGCCACCACGGCGCTGTAGGCCACGTTATTCAACGTGACGCGGATGATGTCGCCTTCGTCGCCGGTTCCGCTGACGATTAGCGGCTGCTGCGCGTCGCTGACGTTGATCACGCCATCATCGCTGAGATCGTTGAGCGTCAGAGCGGGCACCGCGGTAGCCACCCGCAGTTCCGTATTCTGAGTGCTGATGTTACCGGCCGGATCGGTCACGGTGACGGTCACCGGATAGGTCTGATTGGTCAGCGTGCCGAGATCGGCCACCGGGACGGATGCACTCCAGTTACTGTTTTCGTCAACAATGGCGGTGTAGGACTTACCGTTTAATTCCACCGTCACGCTGTCGCCCGGGGTGCCGGTTCCGCTGATTTGCAGCGGCGTAGTGAGTTCGTTGTTGGTCAGGACGCCATCACCGCCCGGTGCGGTAACGGTTGCAACCGGAGGCTGCGTGCTGACCGCCAGGGGCTGCGTCTGCGTGGTGGTGTTACCGCTGGCATCAGTCAGCGTAACTACCAGCGTATAGCTGCTGCCATCTGACAGGGCCTGCAGCGCCGCTGGCGGCAGATCCACCGTCCAGTTGCCCTGCCCATCTACGGTGGCGCTGTAACTCTCGTTATTCAGCGAGACAGACACCACTTCGCCCGGCAACGCACCTGAACCGCTGACCGGCAGACCGGCAGCCACTTCGCTGCTGTTGAGAATGCCATCGCCGCCTGCGACCTCTGCCACAATCAGATTCGGTGGCAGCGTGTCGACGCTGAAGTTGAGCGTCTCATCCACGCGGTTGCCTGCTTCATCAATCGCGGTAATGATCAGGCTGTTGGCGCCCTGTGGCAGTAAGGCGAGATCGGCGGCCGGCAGCGCCAGGCTCCAGCTGCCGTCTGCATTGACCGTGGTGCTGTAGGTTTTACCGTTAAGTTCCAGTTCAACCTGCTGGCCCGGCACGGCTTTGCCAGTGCTGCCGCCGATCAGCAGATCGCTGCCCGCTTCCACCCGGTTGAGAAGGCCATCGGTGATTGCGCTCTCCTCCAGCGTGATTTGCGGCAGCGTGGCTGCGACTACATTCAGTTGAGCGGAGTCGGTCAGCAGTGCGCCGGTGGCGTCGGTGGTGGTGACCGAAATCAGTTTTACGCCGTCGGTGATAGTGGTGAGATCGCCTGCCGGAACAGTGACGCTCCAGAAGCCATTGCTGTTCACTACCGCGCTGTAATTATTGCCATTAAAGTTAACCTGCACCGCCTGGCCCGGGTTAACGCCTACCGCAGAGCCGCTGATGATCAGATCGCTGCTCAGCTCCTGCTGGTTAAGGAAGCCATCCACGCTGACCGGTTCACTAATGGAGACCACGCCAGGTTCGCCTGCCGCCGGGGCGACGTTAATATCGCGGGTGTCGGTAGCTGAGGCGCCTGCCGCCGTTGTGACGCTGACCGCGATGGTGCTGCTGCCCGCCGCCAGTGCGCTGAGCGCCGCAGAGGGGATCTGCGTGCTCCAGCTGCCATCCGCGTTGACCAGCGCAGTGTAATTTTGGCCGCCCAGGGTAATGGTGACCGTCTGGCCCGCCTCCACGTTGCTGGTGCTGCCGGACAGCGTCTGGTCCAGCGCTTTTTCGCTGTTATCCAGCAGATCGTCACCGGCAAACAGGGCGATCGTCACCGTCGGCGTACCCGGTTCCGCTGGCGCTTCCACCGCAATCACCCGATCTTCGCTGACTGTTACGCCCGCCTGATTGGTGACTGTGGCCGCGATAGTCGCGTTGCCCGCCGTCAGTGCCGCCAGCGCGCTGGCCGGGACGCTCAGGCTCCAGCTGCCATCCGCGCCGACCGTGGCGCTGTAAGTCTGGTCGCCCAGCGTAACGGTCACGACCTGACCCGCCTCGACATTGGTTGAGCTGCCGCTCAGCAGCTGATCGCTGGTTTTCTCATCGTTGCTCAGCACGTCATCCACGGCGAACTGATCGAGCGTGATAGTGGGCTGGCCCGGCCCGGTAACCGGCGGCTCAACCGTGATCGGCAAGGTGTCGCTGACGGTAGTACCTGCCGCGTTGCTGACCGTGACCACCAGCGAGGCAGAACCTGCTGCCAGTGCACCGAGTTCATCGGCCGGAATGGCAATGTTCCAGCTGCCGTCGGCGCCAACCGTTCCGCTGTAGTTCTGGCCGCCCAGCGTCACCGTGACAATCTGGCCCGCCTCGACGTTGGTGGTGCTGCCGGAGACCGCCTGCGCTTCCAGCTTCTCATCGTTGCTCAGGATGTTGTCGTCAGCAAAGGCATTGAGAGTTAGCGTCGGGGTGCCTGGCCCGGTGCCCGAGGACTCCACCAGGAAGTCGCGGGTTTCAGTGATCTGAGTACCAGACTGATCTGTCACCGTCACATTCAGGGCTGCGCTACCGGCTGTCAGCGCCGCCAGCGAACTGGCAGGAATCGACACGCTCCAGCTGCCATCCGCGCCGACCGTGGCGGTAAAAGTCTCTCCGTTCAGAGTGACAGTGACCTGCTGGCCTTCACCGATATTGGTGGTGGTGCCGCTCAGCAGCTGATCGCTGGCTTTCTCGCTGTTGCTGAGGATGTCATCCCCGGCAAAGGCGTCGATAGTTACGGTGGCTTCACCCGGCTGCGTTACCGGGGCTTCGACAGTGACTGGCTGCGTTGAAGTGACTGTGTCGCCCGCTGCATTACTGACCGAGACGGTCAGTGTGGTGGTGCCTGCTGCCAGCGCGTTCAGCGCGGCTGACGGCACGGCGACGCTCCAGCTGCCATCACTCTGCACGCTGGCACTGTAGGTCTGACCGCCCAGGGTGACCGTCACGATCTGCCCGGTTTCGATATTACTGGTGCTACCGCTGACAAGCTGATCGACCGCTTTTTCGTCGTTGCTCAGAAGGTTATCGCCGGCGAAATCATTCAGGATCAGAGACGGCACGCCCGGTTCCGTTACTGGCGTCTCAACTGCGATATCGCGGATTTCGGTAGTGCTCACGCCATCGGCATTGCTGACGGTAACGCTGATGGTATTAGCTCCCGCAGGCAGATTACCCAGCGCGGCTGCCGGAACAATTACACTCCAGTTACCACTGCCATCGACGGTGCCGAGGTAAGTCTGGCCACCGAAGGTGACTGTCACCGTCTGGCCCGCTTCGATGTTGGTGGTGGAGCCGGAGAGCGTCTGGGCCGTCCCTTTTTCATCGTTGCTGAGGATATCATCCCCGGCAAACTGACCAATGGTGACGGTGGGTTCGCCCGGCAGTGTGACAGGCGCTTCCACGGTGATGGGCAGCGTGCCGGTCACGGTATCACCGGCCACATTGCTGACTGAAACCGTCAGCGTCGTTTCACCTGCCGCCAGGGCGCTCAGGGCCGCCGATGGCAAAGTAACGCTCCAGTTGCCCTGCGCATCAACGCTGCCGCTGTAAGTCTGGCCGCCCAGGGTGACTGTTACCAGCTGACCGGGTTCAACATTGCTGGTGCTGCCGGTGAGTGTCTGATCGGTGGCTTTCTCCCCATTACTCAGCACGTTGTCCCCGGCAAAATCATCCAGCGTGACGGATGGCGGGCCCGGAACGACCGGCGTATCAATGCTGATCGCGCGGTTTTCACTGGCTTCAATGCCAGCCTGGCTGGTGACGACCGCGGAAATCGCCACCGAACCGGCTGCCAGCGCATTCAGTGCCGCAGGCGAGAGCGTGACGCTCCAGTTGCCCTGCGCATCCACTACTGCGCTGTAGGTCTGATCGCCCAGCGTGATGGTGACAATCTGGCCCGCTTCCACATTGGTGGTGGTGCCGCTAAGAACCTGATCGCTGCTTTTCTCGGCATTGCTGAGAATGTCATCACCGGCAAACTGATCGATGGTGATAACGGGCGTACCCGGCTGAGTCAGTGGTGGCTCTACGTTTACGGTCAGACTACCGCTGGCGGCGGTTCCTGCCTGGTTAGCAACGGTGGCAGTCACCGTGGTGGTGCCGGATGCCAGTGCGGTCAGCGCATCAGCAGGCACGGTAATGCTCCAGCTACCGTCGCCTGCCACGCTGCCGCTGTAGCTCTGGCCGCCCAGGGTAACCGTGACGATCTGCCCGGCTTCGACGTTGGTGGTGCTGCCGCTAAGAGTCTGATCGCTGGTTTTTTCTGCGTTGCTCAGCACGTCGTCGCCGGTAAACGGGGCGATCGTCAGGGCTGGCACGCCAGGGGTGGTGTCAGGTGCCTGCACCTGGATACCCAGGCTGGCGGCAGCCGCCGTGCCCGCGGCGCTGGTCACACTGACCGAAATGGTGCTGCTGCCTGCAGCCAGCGCCGAGAGTGCGGCAGCCGGAATTGAGACGCTCCAGCTGCCATCCGCCCCCACAGTGGCGTTATAGCTCTGTCCGCCCAATGTCACACTGACCTGCTGGCCCGCTTCGACATTGCTGGTGCTGCCGGACAACGTTTGTGGCGTGGTTTTTTCGCTGTTATCCAGCAGGTTATCGCCCGCAAACGGGTTCAGGCTAATGGACGGCGCAGCCGGTGTGCCGGGATCGGCGGCCGCGACGGTAATGGGCAGGCTGCCGGTGGTCGTCGTGCCCGCCGCGTTAGTGACGCTGACGTCGATGGTGGTGGTGCCTGCGGCGAGTCCCGCCAGCGCGGCAGCAGGAATAGTGACGCTCCAGCTGCCGTCAGCACCGACGGTGGCGTTGTAGGTCTGGCCGCCCAGCGTGACAGTGACAATCTGACCCGCTTCGACATTACTGGTGGTGCCGCTCAGTACCTGATCGCTGCTTTTTTCCGCGTTATCCAGAACATCATCGCCAGCGAATGCATTGAGCGTGATAGCAGGCGTCCCCGGCGTGACCGGTGTTCCAGGATCGGTGCCACCGTCATTGCCGCCACCGTTACCCCCAC
>NZ_LGYX01000031.1:0-173335 GCF_001264395.1 Pantoea sp. CFSAN033090
CCTGCTCTTAAAAGTCAGTGGAAACTGGTCAGAAAAGAGCACGAAAGTAGAGGCCGGAGCGACCGCTGCTGCTGAAAGGGCTATCCGCAGCGCTGAGGCGTGACGGCGGGCCAGAAGTCCACGCCGGGAAGCGTGGACAGTTCGGGGCCGGCCAGGGAGGGCCGATCCCCGAACGGTTCGTCGGCACGACGTCAAAGCCGAAGGTACCGCGTGAGCGGCGCGAGGACGGCCCGGCAGCAGCAGAGGTGCTCAGGCCCGCACTGTGGCTCGCTCGCCCAGAAAAAAAGCTGCCACGTTTGACCGTGACGGCCTTTGCGTCTTTCCGATCTGACCCAGTACCCTGAGCAGGCTCGATCCAGCAGCAATCCAAAGCCAGAATTTCCCAACCATAAAAAAACCCACCTTTCGGTGGGTTCTTTTTTTAACCTGAGAACAGCCGCGAATTAGTTAGTCGCTTTGTTTTTCAGATCTTCAGCACCCTGCTTGGTTTTATCCCAGCCTTTCTCAGTGCCTTCTTTGGTTTTGTGCCAGCCTTTCTGCGTACCTTCGGTGATTTTACTGCCGGTGGTATCGCTTTTGCCTTCAGCGGCGTGCTCAGACTTCAGCTTCAGCTCTTTGCCTTCGTTCTGGGTCTGATGCAGTTTTTCCTTCGCGGTATCGGCGCCTTTATGCGCTTCCGCAACGGTGTTATCTGTAGTGGTAGCAGCAAATACCGGCGAGGCCAGCAAAATAGCAGACAGTGCAATAATTGATTTCTTCATAATTCCCTCTGTATGAATCGTTGCCGTGTAGGTTTTAATCCTGGCATAGTGTTCCCAGGAAAGATTTAAGAATAAACCAGGAATGAAAAAGGGCCAGTTTTCACCAGAAAAAGCCGCCGGCTGTAGCTTTTTCGTCCATTACCAAAGTGCGAGTTGCGGATTTTCATCCGGTTTCGGCTGGCTTCGGCTGACGCGAGCAGGCGGTGCAGGCTGCTGCATCTGATGAGTGATCCACTGCAGCAACACCGTCACTATATAGGCCTGCTGCTCCGCGCTCAGCGGCTGGTGCTGTCCGATGTTGTGCCACTTACTCAGACAGCCACGACAGCAGGTTGCGGTGGCGTGCTGAGCGATAAACACCGGGTGGCCGCGCATCGGCGTCTGCTTGCCATCATTTTCTGGCTGCGCAGGCGCCAGCCGCTGTGCCACAAACTCAGCGGCGTGCTGGCGCAATACCGGCTCGCCTTTGCTGCTCGCATAATCATATTCCGCGCGTCCCAGACGAAAGCGCTGACGGAACGGCGAGCGTGACAGCCGGGTAAACAGGTCGTCAGAAACCTTCATGCTGATTGCCAGTCACTCATATTTACGTCCCGCCAGATAGCGTACGCCCTGCGACCCGAACGCCTCACGATGGAGTTCATTTGGCTGCAGATGAAATGTCTCACCGGGATGATAGGTGGTATCGCCTTGTTCGGTACTGATGGTGATGTCACCACTCAGAATCAGTGCCAGTGCTTCAAAGGGATGTACATGATTATCAAGCTGGGCGGCGGCTGCACGCTCAATCAACAGAGGCTCGTCAAAACCCTGTTCGGCTAACAATTTTCTGAATTCGTGTTCTGTCATCGCAACTCCTCAGTGTGGATCTGACCCTTAGCAGTGTAGACGATCTTTATCGCCGCTTATGGCACTCAACAGGTTACGTAAAGTAGCGCAAGCAGGGTTGTTCACCGGTCAGGCCAGTGCTGTACTTGCCGTCTCGTTACAGCCATTTTGACATCGGGATAACGCAAAAGTATGTCTCAACAGGAGAAAACTGCCCTGCTGCTGATTAATCAGCGCTCGCGCAAAGGACGCGCCGAGGCCAGCCGCGCACAGTCGCTGCTGGCTCAGGCCGGGTTCACCCTGCTGCAACCGGCCGGAGATGATACCCGCAGCTACAGCGAATTAATCGCGGCGTATGCCCATCGCGTTGATGCGGTGATCGTCGGCGGTGGCGACGGCACGCTTAATGCGGCCGCGCCGGGACTGATGCAGACCGGCCTGCCGCTGGGCATTTTACCACTGGGCACCGCCAACGATTTTGCCCGCACGCTGGGCATTCCTGCCAGCCTGGAGTCCGCGATAAAGATTATCGCTGACGGGCAGCTGCGCGCAGTGGACCTGGGTGAAGTGAATCAGCACCTGTTTCTGAACGTCTCCAGCATCGGCTTTTCGGTGGAACTGGCGCGCAACCTCACGGCGGAATCGAAAAAACGCTGGGGAGTGGGCGGTTATGCCCTGGCGGCTTTGCGGGTGCTGCGGCAGAGCCGTCCCTTCAGCGCTACGCTGGTGCATCAGGGCCATCGGACGCCGATCAAAACGGTTCAGGTGTCGGTGGGCAATGGACGCTTTTATGGGGGCGGCATGACGGTGGAACAGCGTGCCGCTCCGGACGATGGGTTACTGGATGTCTACAGTCTGGAGCTGCAGCATAGCTGGCAGCTCATTGCGCTGCTGCCCTTTCTGCGGCGCGGCACTCACGGTCGCTGGCGTAACGTGCGGGCATTCAGCGCCACGGAGCTGACGATTGAGACGCGCCGTCCCCATTACATCAATGCAGATGGTGAGATTATCGGTCAGACACCCGCGCATTTTCGCCTGATCGCCAGTGCACTGCGGGTTTATGCACCGGGCGACAGCGCAGCAAAATAGCCCGACGGTGGGCGTGGTAACCGATCGCGGTGATAAACTAGTGCTGGGTGCTCTTTTTTTCAGCGTAGTCGATGTGTTCGGAAAGATTGGCGACCAGCTTTTTCGCCATGTCGAGGGTCAGACCCAGAAACAGGGTCTCCTGCGGGCCCTTTTCACGCGGGGCATTGGGATCGATATAACCGAATTTCACTACCAGTGCCTGATGAGTGTTCAGGGGACCAATATGCCAGCCGGTAACCGGGTAGAAGGTAAATCGCGTAAATTCATTCATTTAATCCTGACTGTAAAAGCATAACGCTGATTGATAGTCAGGCCAGCTCTGATGATAAAGCATGAGTGGAATACTCAGTCTGAACGAAATCGACAGGATTACAAGGGAAGCGGCATAACAAGCGCAGCGTGACGCAATGAGGATCTGTAATGCATTCAGGGCCTGCTGCAGCAAGGGGATGAGGATATTTCAGGCGTGTGTAACC
The DNA here is from genome assembly GCF_001264395.1 of Pantoea sp. CFSAN033090. Lineage (NCBI taxonomy): Bacteria > Pseudomonadati > Pseudomonadota > Gammaproteobacteria > Enterobacterales > Erwiniaceae > Pantoea > Pantoea sp. CFSAN033090. The sequence goes on from NZ_LGYX01000031.1 coordinate 3,155, forward strand.
TGCGCGGCTCCGGCACGGGCGCTCTCCTGTCAGGCCAGGGCGAACGCCCCTCAGGACTGTTTATCGGCTCGGGGAATAATCGAGATATGGCCGTTAACCTCCAGCACCGCATATTTAATCTGATCAAATCGCTCCAGCCCCTGCCCGGAGCGCGCCGCTTCCAGCACATCATCAGGACTGATGCCGGTCATCTTCATGCGGTCAGTCAGCAGATTACCATTCTCGACCAGGATCACCGGGCCGCCATCGATCACCTGCTCCACCACCGGAAAGCGACTTTTCAGTTTGCCCAGCACAATATCAATCGCTACCAGCGTGATAATAGTCAGCGCCGCGCCGGTAACAGAAAAATCGTCGCCCAGCAGCGCCTGCTGAGTTGCTTCACTGATGATCAATAGCAGAATCAGATCGAAAGAGGTCATCTGCAACAGAGTGCGTCTGCCGGCAATTTTGAACACGACCATCAGCACCAGGTAGATCGCTGCGGCACGTAATACCGTTTCCATAAAGCGCCTCTGTCAGGGATAAATCCATTGGGTAAAACGGGCCGGAGCATGGCCGTCACCATGAATAGTGACGTGAATGCGCCCCGCATTGCGCGGCTGCAGGCCAAGCCAGATCGCGTGATCCGGTCCGGTGTTGCGGGCCGAAAAGGTCAGCCGCAGATCGCTGCCAATCGTCACCGCCTCCAGCGGTTGAGGCTGCAGCGTCTGGATTTGCAGGTTATCCAGGGCGCCACCGCCAATCGTAACGGTAAAGCGATCGGTTACCGGTGCGTTGTAGCGAATGCGCATATCCATATTGCTCTCAACCCGGCCAAACCGTTCATACTCCACCTGGATGGTCCCGTCCGGCGAGCGGGCGCTGCCATTACTCAGCACGCCTTTGGAAAAGAGTCCGCACGCACCCAGAATCACCAGCGCAATCAGGACGTATTCACCGATACGCTGAATCAGCCATTCACGGCGTACCCAGCGGAGGTTTTCCTGAATCGGTACTGCCTGGCCGCTGCTATCCTCTTTTTTCACCGTGACCTCACACACTGTTGGCTCAGGAACAAAAACTGCACGCTGCGTTAAGCATAGCCAGACAGTATCGGTTCACTATCTGGCGGGTCGTGACCTTTTCAGCGGGACAATCTGGCACCGCATCCTGCCGTTTACAGCCAGCCGGAGCGACGCAGTTTGGCCCACAACCCGCCGCAGGCCAGCAGCGTCAGCCCCACCGCCAGCGGATAGCCATACAGCGACTTCAGCTCCGGCATATGCTCGAAGTTCATGCCATACATACTGAAGACCACGGTCGGGATCACCAGGATCGCACCCCAGCCTGCCAGCTTTTTCACCACTTCATTCTGCTGCACCGTCACCAGAGCCAGATTGACCTGCATGGCGCTGGTCAGCATTTCGCGCATATCTTCCGCGTCGGTGACGACATGGCGGGCGTGATCCTGCACGTCGCGGATATAGGCGCGCAGCGGACGCGGGATCAGATCTTCATGCAGGTGGATCAGCTGATTGCAGATCTCCTCCACGGGCAGCGCCGCATTACGCAGTTTAAGCAAATGACGCCGCACGGTGTAGACCGACTGCACCGACTTGCGATCAAATTCACTGGTGAAGAGATCGTTCTCCATCTGTCCGACCCGTTCATTCAGCGAGGTAGAGAGCTCGGCATAGCGATCAACAATAAAATCGAGCAGGCAGTAGAGCGGATAAGCGGGACCAAACTTCAGCAGCGCCGGGTTTTCAGCCGCCCGCTGCCGCACCGGGGTGTAGCTTTCAGAGGCGCCGTGACGGATGCTGATCAGGAAGTTTTTTCCGACAAAAAGATGCGTTTCGCCCAGTTCGCAGCTGTCATCCTTAGCGCACACCGTTTTCACCACGATAAACAGCGATTCGCCATAATGTTCGATTTTAGGTCGCTGATGGGCATTGAGTGCATCCTCAACCGCCAGTTCATGAAGTCCGAACTCCTCTTTAATCTTCGCCATAAACTCAGCGTCTGGCTGCCACAACCCGAGCCAGATAAACGCCTCCGGCTCTTTGATCACTTCACTGATATCATCGACTTCAACCTCTTCGCCCGCGCATCCCGGACGATACACCCTGCTGCTTACGATCATCTTCTGCTTTCCCGTTGTGACAATACATGCAGCTTAGCCAATCCCGCGCCTGTAACCGGATAAAAACCGTAAGGATTTGCTGCGACGCTGTTCGATCAGCGGCTTACCACTTCAGCCCTAATCCGGTGGAGAAAATGCCTTCGTTCAGGGTATCGGGTATGCCGCTGACCAGATTACGGTGATAGCCAACGTGCAGTGTTGACCACGAAGTCAGGCTGTAGCGCAGGCCGACTTCGGCATCCAGCATAAATACGCCGTCATCATCCAGCGAATGGCCAACATCGCCATTGCTGTAAAGCGTGACCGATTTGCCCAGCAGATAGCGCTGATAGTTCCAGCGCAGCGAGCCGCCAAAGTGCCGCTCTTCCCGGTCATCGCTGTAGCCATACTCAAAGGCACCACCCAGCACCGAGAGTGAGAACGCGCTGAGTTCGGTATCCCACAACTGATAACCCGGACCGGTGCCGATTAGCGCCTGACGTGACAGATTTTCCACCCAGTCGCGCTTGTAGGTGGCGCGGGTCTGCCAGAAGAACTGCTCCCTGACCAGATAGTCAAAGGCGTAGCGCAGGCTGTAGTTATCGGTATTGATGCTCTCGTTTTCCTGCTCGCGATTGTAGGTCGCGCCGATATCATGACGCCATTTTCCCTGGTTCAGTTTGGTGTTGAGCGCGAAGCTGTAGTCGTCAGTTTTGGTCGAGGCTTTTTTGACTTTCACGCCCGCATCGATGTTGCCGGTCCAGGCAAGCTGATCGCTGCGGACTTTGGCTTTCATAAACTCATCAATGCGTCGCAGCGAAACCTGCTGCTCCTGCTCGTTGCGTTCCACCCAGACATAGCCGGGATCGGATGAGGAGAGCCGCACCTGATAATGTTCGCCGGTCTTTTTGTTTTCGAGATTTACCGGATTCTCGCTGGCGAGCGTACTGACCGCACTCCAGTCCAGCGTGACGGTACCGGCGTAGTGTGTCTCTATCCCCAGCTTGCCGTCGCTGAGATAACGAATCGTGCCGGTCAGCCGATCGCCATTATTCAGCCAGACGGTATCGGCAGTGGCCTGCTGTGCCCATCCGGCGCAGCAACTGATGACCAGCAGCGGGATAAACGAGGTGGCGCAACGCATAGCTTTCCCTGTAAAGGCGTCGTCTTGCACGGGCGACGCGTCACCGCAAATTCTGACCTGACAATTAAGCCGATTCTGCGACGATATGCAATGCGCCGCCTGGGTCAGGAGAGATCGTGCAGTGCTTTGCCGAGCGGTGGAGTAATAGCGAAGTCCGTAAAACTCATCGCCAGCCCTTCACGTTCAGGCGAGCAACCCATCACTCCGACAAACCGCCGTACCTGACCGGGCCACGGGCAGAGCCGTAACAACGGCCAGCTCACGCCGTCGGTAGAGTACTGAATTCTTAAGGCCGCGTTTTCCAGGGTGGCGCGCAGCCAGAACTGGCGCGCATCGCCGGGAAACACACCGGTAGACCAGTCGGAAAACTCGCGCGTCACCACGCTGCCAATTGCGGGCTGGTCATCGTTAAACTCAATGCCCGCTTTAACCCAGTGCGTTTCGTTATCCTGAATAAACAGCCCGGCCTGATCGTAGAGCTGACTGAAATCCGCCCTTACCTGCACCTGAACGGTAAAGTCGTGTTCCACCCAGAAGCCGAAAGCGTGGCCGCTGTGCCGTTCGAATCCGTACCAGGTACGCTGCCAGAAATCGCTGTTCAGCGCGGTTTCGAACCTCAGCGTATCGCCATCCAGACTGTGTACCGGCGGCTGATTAATCCAGACGCCACCTTCAGTGGTAATTGAACTGACTGCTGTCATAGGCACTCCTTTGGGTAAGTTAAACCGCCCGCGTGCTGGCCGATCTGCGGCGTGGCGATTGACCTGATTATCATAGCGTTGATTGGTGAACAGGCGGCAGACGATTGCGGCAAATCTGATGGTGTCGATGTGGCAGGCAGTGAGGTCAGCAGACCCGTGGCTGCAGATACTCCGACTCTGTTTGCGGTTTCGCTTATATGCCCTTTATTCTCCTGCCGGCAATAAATAACAGCGACCAGGTCCAGTTCACTGAACTATTTCATTTTGTTAATCCCCTGGCGAAAACAGCATTTAACAACCAGGCTTGTTTTGTCTGAGGGCAACTGAACTCATTAAATATAAGGATTAAGCCACCATGGTAGATAAATCAGAGATTTTAGATCACGCGCAGGTTGTTGATGTGAATGGCGAACATGTCGGGATTGTCGACCACTTCGAAGGCGACGACAAAATTAAGCTGGCGAAAAGCGATCCTGAAGCGGGCGGCAAACACCACATTATTCCATTCAGCTGGGTAAAAGAGGTTGATGATAATAAAGTCATCCTTTCTAAAGCCAAAGCGGATGTTGAGAGTGAGTGGCAGTCTGCATAAAACATTAGCCGTGGCGCCCGCCACGGCTTATTTCATTTATTCTGTTAAATAACTCTTGCGTCCTTCCCTGCCCATCCTTCATTTATTACTGCTTTATATTTCACACCGTCTGAAACGTCTTCAGCAATATCTGTCAGATTTTTACTTTCCATGACGCGGTGCTCCCTGTTTTTATGCCCGGTGGCGGGTGGTCGTAAGCGGAGGGTTTGGAGCGGTCATCATGGCATTGCGGCGGGAGGGGAAAAAACCACCAGAATGGCGCAGCACTTTGCCGGATCTCTGTCGGTATCCGGCGGGCATAAGAAACGGCGGGTGAAGTAAAACCTGAGATCCTCACCCGCTGCGGGTTATTCCTGTTTTGCTGCGCGATCCCGCAGCACTTCACCCACCACCGGAACCGCTGAAAAGGCATTTGGCCAGCCAGCATAGAACGCGGCCTGAGTGATAATCTCGCCCGCTTCTTCAGCCGTCAATCCGTTGTCCATCGCCCGGTTGAGATGGTAGCTAATTTGCGCACTTTGTCCTGAAGCAATCAGCGCGCTGACCGTCACCAGACTTCTGTCTCGAGGCTGTAGCGCTGGCCGCTGCCACAGATTGAGAAACAGCGGATCGGCGGTGAATCTGACCAGCCCGGGCGAGATCGGCCCCACATTTTTCTCTACCGTTGCAGAACGCTGCTGTTCGGCTGCCTGATTTAGTGGCAGCAGTGCCGGAGAGGCTTTGGCCAGTTGATCGGCACCAATGCCTCGCGCCTGAAACACATTTTTGGTCACCGCAATTGCGGACATCGCATTGGGCCAGCCGGAATAGAACGCCAGGTGAGTGATAATTTCGGAGACTTCGGCAGGCGTCACGCCACTATCGAGCGCCACACCGGCGTAATGTTGTAACTCAGCAGGCTGGTTGCGGGCGATGAGAATGGCAAGCGTGACGATACTGCGGTCACGGATCGAAAGTGCGTCGCGTTTCCAGAGATCATCGGTTATCGCTTCACGTCCGAAACGAGCCAGTGCGGGAGAGACGGACTCAATGTCGGCAACCGAAAGGCTGGATGGATTGACGTTCAACATAGTTTCACCTCTTTTGGGTTCAGCAGCGGCCAGGTCGGCCAGCATCATGGAGATCGCGGCGGCGGCAATCACTTTTTTCATCCTCTGATCAGCTCCCTGGTAAAGGTCAGTTAACAAAAGAGTTAAGAGCGCCACGGTTTTTCAGCAGAGCTGGCAACACGGGGATCGCCTCTTTGCGGTCGGTCATCTCAGCTGTCAGCCGGATATAGTCGCGAAAATGGGGCGTTTCGCGGTGCTGCTGATAGGCGGCGTCACTCGCGTAGATTTCATAGAAGAACCAGCGATATCTGTTTTTCGCATCGGTCGCGGCATACATCGCCAGTACGCCCGGTTCCACCTTCAGTGATTCCGCCATTTCAGGCAGCACAATATCGCGGAATGCCTGCTGATCGGCCGGTTTCACGTCAACAATCACCAGGTTATTAATGGTTTCTTTATTCTGTACGAAGGGTTTATCACCCAGAAACTGTGGCACCAGCATGGTGCTCTTTTTCTGGCTGATAAGATCAGGTGCGTGCTGAATAAAGGACCGGTACGGCTCTGAACTGAGATGTTGCTGGTATGCCTCTTCACTCGCATAAATTTCAATCATATAAGCCTGATGAGCATTTTCTTTATGTTTCAGTGAATACATCGCCAGCGTACCTGGTTGCTCTGCCAGCGAACGGGTAATATTATCTCTGGCAACTTCATCGTACTGTCCGTTTTTCCCGGCCTTAATTTCCATTTCATGCAGATTAATGACACGATTTGTGGGTTCTGTTAAAGCGGCTGCCGATGCCGGGCCGGCCATCAGCAGAGTCAGAGTCAGAGCGGTAATATTGTTCACGGTCTGCCTTAATTATCGGATGAGGTGATTTGCGATTCATTCGGTGTATTAACCGGCGCGATATCTGTTTCATCTGGCTATTAAGCCGTTGTGAGTTCCGTATTGAGCTGAGCAATGAGTCGCGACGCGTGTTGCTTTGCTGCAGCAATTTGCTGCGTGATAATAGTTTCATTACGACTGGCATAGCTTATCCCGCAGGTATAAACCGGTTTCTGCATCTCCAGATTGCAGAGCCGGGCGGTGGTTTCAAACTGAATCAGATAATCCTCCAGCTGATGACCAAAGACGCCATCTGCCGCGTATAACGCCTGCGGTGCGCCAGTGGTGAAGGAGAGGATCAGTTTTTTACCGCCGAGTCTGGCCGTCGATCCGTGCGCAAACCCATGAACAAATACGTCATCCAGCCATAACTTCATGAGCCCTGGCAGCGAATACCATGAGAAGGGAAATTGCCAGACGATAATATCTGCCTTCAGCAGTGCATCCTGTTCGGCGCTGACATTGATGTTGTTGTCCGGATAAAGTGCATCCAGACGACGGATTTCAGCATCAGGCAGCGCAGAAGCGACTTCATTAAGAATGGTAGCATTACCGACCGAATGGCTCAGGTCAGGATGACCGGAAATAATTAATATATTTTTCATTTTCAGTTTTTAATCATCTTTTTTTAACAGATGGCAAGGCGTTGGCGATGCCATCACGCGCTGGGTACTTTTTGCCGTCCGGCACCGTTTAATCAAATCCACTCGCTACGGCTTCCGCCTTTCCTGCAGCCAGCGCTTCACGCGGCGTTTTTACTGCGCCGCCTGCCTGACACCTGTCGGATGACTGGTGACAACACACGGTAGCGGTTTGCGACTGATCATTGGGTGGCGCCCTCTTGCTGAGGCTTATACTCTGCAGCGAACAGGCTTTCCCAGTTGGTGAATGCACCTAACGGGATGCAGTCAAAACTCAGCAGACCGGCTTTTGCCAGCGGAAAGTCAGCCAGCAGGCTTTGGGCCTGTTCCACCGAGTCGCATTCAAGGAAGATCGCAACGCCGGGTCGATCCTGTCGGTAGTAAATATCGCGTAGCGCACCGGATTTATACAGACTCCAGGCATGGAAAGCTTCGGCAGCCAGATGAGGGTGATACTTTTCCAGCGTGGCATCGGGGGCGGGTTTATCCAGACACAAAATTCGCATAGCAATCTCCTGAGATTCACGGCCAGGGGGAACTGATAAGGAGTATATGCTCGCGATTTAGTGAAGATTAGGCCACTATTGACTCAAAGATATTTAGCCTGCGGCTAATAATAAGCAGCCCGATTGTGTCAGGATTATCCCGTGAACAACGCCATCTATAACCAGATACGCATCTTCCAGAGCATCGCCCGCGAAGGGAATATTTCATCGGCAGCGCGCAAACTGGAGATTACACCCCCCTCTGTCAGTAAGGCGCTGAAGCTGCTTGAAGCGCACATCGGTCATCCGCTATTTGTACGAACCACGCGCCGGATTGAGCTGACCGATGCCGGACAGCAGCTGCTGGAACAAACCTCAGCAGCGGTAGCCTCGCTGGAAAAATCGCTGGAAAGCATCCGCGACCAGAATCAGGAACCGTCGGGACTGGTCAGAATCACCCTTTCGCGCTTTGCCTATCTGCTGGTGCTGAAACCTGCGATGGCCGCTTTCTGCCAGCAATATCCCGGTATTCAGCTGGAAATTTCGGTATACGATGGCACCGTGAACATCATTGATGAACGTTTTGATCTGGGGATCCGGTTTGGTGACATTCTGGAAGGTGGCGTGGTGGCGCGCCCGCTGATGAAGCCGTTTCGCGAAGGTTTGTATGCCTCTTCTGCCTACCTGGCAGCGTTCGGCATTCCAGAGTGTCCGTCTGACCTGCATCAGCACCGGCTTATCGGTTACCGGTTTATCACCAATAATCGTATTCTGCCGCTGATTCTGGATCATCATGGCGAACAGCTGACCGTTGAGATGCCGGGTCAGTTGATGAGTAATGATATTGAGGTGATGGCTGATGGCATTCGCAACGGGCTGGGTATCGGGCGACTGTTTGAACCGGTTCATAATTTACAGCCGGATAAAAAGGCATTTATTCCGGTGATGGAGCGTTACTGGAAAACTTATCCGCCGGTTTATCTCTATTATCCTAAAAGCGCGGGTAAAACGAAAAGAGTAAAAACGTTAATCGAGTTTCTGCTTAAGCACACTGCGGGTTAAGCGCATGTTACTAATTGCGGACTTAATGTATGCGGCTAATGAAAGATATTTATGACGAGATATCGCCTGTGACTTTTCTTGTATTCCGAACAATGAATGCTTTCAGTTAATTGCATTTTTTTGAGATCGTTATCGTAAAACTCGCTGTTTATCAGATGATTAAAGTCACTGATTTACATCGATTTTCAGCTGGACTTTTCCTGCAATAGTTGATTATATGTACAGGTATTTAGCGCGATACAGAGGTGTTGGAGCACTCCTGTATCGCTAATCACAATCACTATTGAAAAGGAATAGAGATCATGACTGAGTCAGAGTGTAATGCAGTTGGTTTAAATTCAGAAGCCCCTTCCGTTTCCCAACGCAAATTAACGGTGAGTTACGCCAGCCGGTATCCCAGTTACGCGCGTATTCCGTCGATTATCATGAAAGGCCAGTGGCTGGCTGCCGCCGGATTTACCACTGGCACCGAAGTAGAAGTAAAAGTCACGGCGGGCCGTATTGTGCTGACCGTGAAACCACCAGAGCCGGTCGATGAGCAGCTGGTTAACGCGTTAGCGCAGCTGAATAAGCTGCCTGCAAGAAAACAGAAGCAGGTTCTGGCTTTGTCGAGTGTGGTTGCGGGTTAGTGGCGTTGAGGTAAAAGGATGCCGCTTCTGATTGGGGAGCGGCAGATCAGTATTGCTGGCAATAATTATCCGCGTTTTTAAGTTTAAATTAACTTTTGCCAAGCCAGCGTAGCGCTCCCCTGTTTTAATCGCCTTTTATAATGAGAAGACAGATAATCTATAGATTGGAATGATTTCTGAAGAATTATTAAATTTTTATTATCAGATTGTTATCGCAAAATACAGATTATCGATGTACACACTATGCTTTTGTAAGAATCGCACTACTCTAAATGAGTAAAAAAAACAAAGCAGGCAATTAAAAATGGACAAAAAATTAACACTTACATTCTCTGGTAAGCATATCTTTTAGTTTTATGAGATCTTTAGCTGAGAAAATATTTGAAGAAAATTTTGCTCAAATTTGTTTATCAGATTCCTCCTGAAGGATGTTTCTATGCGTACGAAGATACCATCCTGACCAACCTTTTTATATAATCTAATCCGCCATCAGTGTTTATCTACCCTGGATGAACATTTTTTAAACTTGCTGAATATCCTACAGCGACAGAAATTAATCGGCGAATGCAAACATCAGAACTGTCAATAAACAGGTTTTGACTTTACGAACCTCCAGACAAAGCCATAAATAGGTGCCATATCCAAACCACCGCATAATCAAAGTACAGCTATTAAATACGTTCGTACGAACGAAAGCAAACTATTGAGGTATTATGACGTCAGTAAGAAAACAAAGAGTATGTGGATGCTAAACAGAAGATAGGATTGGGTGCCCTAAAGGATTTACTCCTGTTAGAAAGCATATTGATCTAAAAAATTCTTTATTTGAATTTGTTGCATGCTCCTGAGGCACCCCTTACTAAAATTGTCACCACTCCTTAAAATCTTCAATTTGTAATCTCTAAAAACTCCAGCTATTTTAGGATCTGATTAACCATGTCTGGTGAGAACGACGTTTATATAAAGGTATTGTTATGGACAACTATTGGGACACGAAAAGACTCTCAAACTACTTTCTAACGATGGCAAATTTGGAAGCTAATCAGTTAGTTAATGTAGCAACCTCTCTCTCTCACTTTCATCTTAAAGATGCTCTTTTAAGAGTGAAATTTCAGGATGAAGTGCGTGGATTCGCTCGACTACAGCTCCATACGATTCGCAATTCGACTTCGGATGATCAGTGTCAGGAGTGTATCCAGAATCTGAAGCAGGAAAGCCAGTATCTTAAGATTCAGGACCGAATGCTCAGAACCGGTGAAGCTGTCGTATCGTCTTCGGTGCAGTTTTACCATGACCATGAAAAGGTCATTGGATATGTAATCAATGGCATCGGCGTGGTGTTGAGTGGCTTACAAATCGTGGCTGGGGTCGGTCTGATTGTGGGTTCTGTCACCACGGGTAATATTTTAGGTGTTGTAGCGGGGTCCACCCTTGTGATGAATGGAGTGGGATCAGGGATTGAGAGCATAGGTAGACTTAGCGGTGTGGCTCATCCATCTAACCCAATAAGAGATAAATATGAAGATGTTGCAGATTTCTTTGGCTTTGATAAGCGACTGGGATTGCTAGCCTATCAGGTTGTTGATTTGACCACTTCATACTATGGCATTTTCAAGCTGACTTTGAAGCCAGAGGCCTGGAGGCTATACAAATATCTGCCAACTGACTATTACCGCAAAGTACAGGTTATGAGTAAACCAGCACTTGCTTTAAAAGGCGCTGGAGCAGCCTATAAGGGGAGTGGAATAGGTATCAACCTTTATCAAATGCAAAATAGCTCCTCTCAAAACTAACTTCTGGTTTTTCTGACAAATTTGTAGGATTTCCATGCCAGTCTCATAGGCGTAACAAAATAGACCACAAGGAATGCAAACGTCAGAACAACAATATATGGAATGGCATTTGAAGCATCTGCATTGAAAATGCCATCCAGTCCAATAAGCATCAAAACAATAAGAGCAATAACTCCGCCCCAGAAGCGTTTACTTAGATCAATCACGAGGCTCTGAAGTGTATCTTTTTTTGACTCGTCTTTTTTTATAATACTTTTGAGTTTACCGATCTCTTTAGCAGAGAAGCCATTATTAAAGAGTTCTTTCTCAAATTCGTTCATCTGATTCATCCTGAATGACGTTGCGATACGAGCGAAATATAGCACAGTGAACCCGGCCCATGCTAACCCACCTCTTTACGTAGCCGACACCGGTACCGCCCGATGAAATTGTCTAGGCTACTGTCATTGCTGTGGTGTAACCCGTTAATCCCGCGATGGCTGCCCTCCTTAAGTGCTCTATCAATGCGCCTGTTACAGCTGACGAATAAGCGGCCAGCAATGCAGCTGCTGAAAGCCGGTTGGTGTGGCCAACGCAGCTCTGGCTGTACCCTGATGAGATGCGATCCCAAAGGTAAGGGATAGAGGTGATGCACCTAATGAACACGATGTATGTATAAATCCACACTAACTGGCGGGATTAAGCCCAGGTTATGATCTGATTTCAATGGCTACCCAAGGTCACAATAGCCGGTTAATTAAACAGAAAAGCCAGCGCGAGATGAAGCAGCGTGGATATAACAATTAACCCTCCTCAATCTCTTCAGATAAGGTTAAAAATGAAAGCAATTACAATCGCAGCGACCACTTTATTACTCACAGCCTGTGTACCCCATAATGACAGACAACACGCTGTGGGCATGGCTAACCCAGCCTCTGTGCATTGTGAAAAGAGGGGCGGCAAGCTGGACATAGTTAAGGGCCCGGATGGTGAATCAGGTTACTGTACTCTGCCAGGCGGAGAGCGCATCGAGGAGTGGGCACTGTACAGAAGGGATAACCAATAGACTCGTTAGTCGGAAGGCATATCAGGGCAGCGATCAAGGAGCCGTAAAAATGGGACGTGGCTTTATGAAAGGAGGATTACCAGCATACGGCCGCATTGATGTTCCTGATTTCACAAAGTGTGTAGTGCGATGAAAATACTGATATTTATTATAATCTTCTCCGCAACCTGGTTTCTCATACCTGAAAGCATCATCAGATCCCTGGTAGAAGGCCACATTAGCGGTGATGGTGAAGGCGCTATGGATAGTTTCGAATTCACAATGATTGCGCTTAAGGCGGTGCTTTCTGCTCTGCTGGCCTTTATCGGTGTCTGGCTATATCGCAAAGCTAACCAACGATAACGAAGCGACATTCAAGAAGATGTTCATCGACGGCCAACAGAAGGACCTCAGGGGCTTAGCCTGAGCATTCATTCGCGCAAGGTTGGTGTAGTTGTCAGACAAAGCGGCTAAGCCGTTTTGAGAAATGGTAATTACTTTATCCATTTCTTCAGCTTTGATTCGTCGAAGTTAGTGCCTGTGTAGACGCGGCCGGAAAGCAATGTTGCAATAACCGCACCAAAAATCAGCTTCTTCATATCCCTATACCCAAAATAATAGACGGGATAAATCCTCGCATGGAGTAGTCGAAAAAAAGTGGAAAATGATCAATTTTGCTAAAAGTCATAGCGCGCCTGCCGATAAGCCAGAGAACGCAAATCACGGAGAAATCACAATGGAACACCCAAACCCACTCGCAGCGATGACGTTCATAATCTGGTTTTTTATGTTTATTCCATGCTTTCGTATGGCTCAAAAGGCGGGATTCGGATGGAAAATGGCTCTGTTACTATCATTCCCCGGCTTGCATTTCTTTACACTCTATATCTTCGCTTATAAGAAGTGGCCCAATCTGCCCAATGCTTGAGACCTGATAGCAAAAAAACCACCTGAGTGGGCTATGCCATTATGCACTTTATGAATTTATGGAAAGGCACTAGCGATTCTTTGTTGCAACAACTTCATTAGTCTTTTCATAAATTCTGGCTCTTCGAGCCCAATACTCCCTGAGTGCTCCCCCAGACTAACAAGAATCTCATCATCGCCACCTAAAAGGTGTGCAGCAAAAATGGTATAGCTACCTGAAGATTATAACCATCATGCGAAATATGGATTACCCATTCAAATTTTAATTCCTTTCAAACACTTCTCGCTGCTCAGCCCTAAATGTCTCCAATCAGAGGGTTGAGGTTCTACTGAGCCAGTTGAATGCCTTTTACTTGAATGCCCATAGCTTTCTACGGGCAATAAAAAAACCGCAAGTTAGAGGTTTAAGATTGGGTAAACGATGAGGTTGTTTTTCCTAAGCAAAGGTTGAACTGCGAACGAGACCTAAAACCAAAATGCTGGCATTGTGCGGATTTCATTGTACCAATGGTTAACTGCGGGGATTTCCTGTAAGAACCAGAAGCCGATCCCAATCATCATGATGCTAATTCCAAAATGAAGAATAGTGCTGATCCAATATTCAATAGGTTTGGCATCCTTGTAGATGAATTCCTTGCGACTCGTTCCCTTAAAGGTTTTGGTATAGATTCCCCGATGCATGTAAATGAAAGACTCAGCCAGCGTTATTAGACCAACTATAAAGGCGGCACATACTGTGAACCAATACTGAAATCCCATTATTTTTCATCCCAGCCAATTTTTTAGGTTCATTATTACACAGCTATATAAGATTCCAGTAAGGGTGGCGTAATATTTCGCCACTCACTCAAAAGTGTCTGCATAGTGAATGCCTGAATAACCTCATCCATGCAGCCCTTATGCAATCGCTGCTGCGTGCAGCAGCAAATGAATGGGGCTGGATAAAGACAGCGCCGGTTATCAAAACAAAGAAGCCTGTCAGCTAGCGCATCCGCTGTTAACGCGAGAGGAAGCGAACCGGCTGATTGATTGCATGCCGGAAAGCATAAAACCAGTGGTCATATTTGCGCTGGCTACCGGCCTTCGCCTTTCAAACATTCTGGATCTGGAATGGACGCAGGTTGATATGCAAAGGAAGGTCGCCTGGATTAATTCGGAGAACGCCAAAGCGGGCAAGGCTATTGGCGTGGCTCTGAATGATACGACATGCAAAGTGCTGAAGGGGCAGATAGATAAGCAGTCACGTTAGGTGTTCGTACAAACCAAGGCGAAGCATCGCAGCGATGGAACGCTGGCACCGGCAGGCAGGAAAATGCGCAGTGATGATAACACGGCGTGGAATATCGGTCTAAAAGCGCCAGGCATAGAAGACTTCCGCTTTCATGACTTACGGCATACGTGGGCGAGCTGGTTAATCCAGTCTGGTGTTCCGCTTTCCGCGCTGCAGGAAATGGGTGGATAGGAAAATATTGAAATGGTGCGTCGGTATGCTCACCTCGCACCTAACCACCTGACCGAACATGCGCGCAAAATTGACTCACTTTTGGGTGAGAGCGACACAAATACGACACAAGAAGATAATCAGGTAGGATTGAAGCTGGCGTAAACCGATGATTTTATTTGGTACGCCCTACAGGATTCGAACCTGTGACCTACGGCTTAGAAGGCCGGTGCTCTATCCAACTGAGCTAAGGGCGCATGGAGATGGCACGGATTATACGTCGGGAAGCGGGTACGTCAACGTTTTTGCCGTTTCTCCGCAGCGAAGTGCTGCGGTAATGACCAATTGGCGTCAGTGACGCCTGCGCCATTCGCTGAGCGACACGAGTTTACTGTTGTCGGTAAATTCTCCTTCCAGCTCAATCCCTTGTGTTGTGAAACGCGCATTGAATTGCTCACGAAGTGCATGCAGCGCCTGGATGTCCGGTTCCAGCTGGCGCAGAAAGCCCAGCGCGAGCAGCAGCTGCTGGCGGCTAATAAGCGGTGGAAAACCGGCTCGACTGAGAATCGCATGCCAGCGCTGGCTATTCTCCTCACTGCCGTCAACAATGAACACCTGCCAGATCAGCAGTACCGCTGCGCCATTATGCAGGTGCGTTTCATTATCCTTGCTGAGATAGTCGGTAAACTCTTTCGCCGCCTCTTTCCCCATCATAGAGATCATTGATTCCACCTGTACCGGTGGCAGCTGCAGCCGTTTGCTGAGCCGCTGAGCGGCGTGGCGTGAGCCAGCGGTGAGCAGCTGAAATCCAGCGACAAACACCACCGCCAGAGTAGCAAGCATTATCCAAATCATTACATCGTCCCCGGATTGTCCTGCAGATATCATACGCATGCAGGCTGGCACTCGTCGCGACGAAAAAGCCGGAAAGCACATACGCGGCTGAAACTGTAACTGACAGCGCGCCGCGCTTCTGACAAAATAGTCCCCTTCCCCGATTCAACACAACACAGTGGATTTCCTCTCTGATGGCAGCAAAAATTATTGACGGTAAAACGATTGCGCAGCAGGTGCGCGTTGAGGTTGCGGAAAAAGTGAAGCAGCGTCTGGCCGCCGGAAAACGCGCGCCGGGTCTGGCAGTGGTTCTGGTGGGTGAAAACCCGGCATCACAGATCTACGTGGCCAGCAAACGCCGTGCCTGTGAAGAGGTCGGTTTCCACTCCCGCTCTTACGATCTGCCTGCCACGACCCGCGAAGCTGAGCTGCTGGAGCTGATTGATGCGCTCAATCAGGACGACGAAATCGATGGCATCCTGGTGCAGCTGCCACTGCCAGCCGGCATTGATAATGTCAAAGTGCTGGAGCGCATCACGCCTGATAAAGATGTCGATGGATTCCACCCTTATAATGTCGGTCGCCTGTGTCAGCGTGCGCCAACCCTGCGTCCCTGCACGCCACGCGGTATCGTGACGCTGCTGGAGCGCTACAACATTGACACCTACGGCCTGAATGCCGTGGTGGTTGGCGCATCCAACATTGTTGGTCGTCCGATGAGCATGGAACTGCTGCTGGCGGGCTGCACCACGACCGTCACCCATCGCTTTACCAAAGATCTGCGCCATCACGTTGAGCATGCCGATCTGCTGGTCGTTGCAGTGGGTAAGCCCGGGTTTATTCCGGGTGACTGGATCAAACCGGGCGCCATCGTCATCGACGTGGGCATTAACCGGCTGGAGAGCGGCAAAGTGGTGGGCGATGTTGATTTTGACAGTGCATCCGAGCGCGCCTCCTACATTACCCCGGTGCCGGGCGGTGTGGGCCCAATGACAGTAGCAACACTGATTCAAAACACGCTGCAGGCGTGCGAAGAGTTTCATGATAAAGAGGTGGTTTAAATGACAAGTTTTTCACTGGGTAAATTCCCGCACGTCGATCTGTGTGACCTGCTGAAACTGGAAGGCTGGGTTCAGAGCGGCGCACAGGCGAAAGTCGTGATTGCCGAGGGTGAAGTGAAGGTCAACGGTGCGGTAGAAACCCGCAAGCGCTGCAAAATCGTAGCCGGTCAGACCGTGGAATTCGCGGGTTTCCGCATTACTGTGGTCGAGTAATTTCCGGGCGTCCCTGCGGGGACGCTGTTACACTCGCTCATCCCCCTTCACGCACGTCTCCCCTTCCCGCTGTTCCAGTGCAATATGATTCACCGCCGTATGCTGCGCTATCAACGTCGCGAGCCGGGGTGAATGGCTGGTGATCCAGAGCTGACTGAACTCGCTGGCTTCGGCGATTAAGCGCGCCAGCGCAGGCAACAGATCTTCATGCAGGCTGTTTTCCGGCTCATTCAGTGCCATAAAGGCGGGCGGACGCGGGCTGAGCAGTGCGACAACCAGACAGAGAAACCGCAGCGTGCCATCAGAAAACTCGGCGCTCTCCAGCGGACGCAGAATGCCCTGACGCGACATCAGCATCTGGAAACGGCCATTCTGCACATCGACATCAAACTGGCTGTCGGGAAACGCCTGTTCCATCACCTCAGACAGGAGTTCGGAATGACCGCGCTCCACAATGGTCGCCCAGGCCGCCGCCAGATTGCTGCCATCATGGCTCAGCACCGGCGCACGCACGCCAATCTGCGGTACCCGTATCGGTGAGCCAGGCCAGACCGCAAACTCATGGTAAAAGCGCCACTGCTGCAGACGTTCGCGCAACTGCGAAAGCTCCGGATAGCGATGCGGTTCGCCAAGCTGACCAAACAGCGACTCTTCGGGATGCAGCACCGCCGGATAGGCGACGCGCTCGCCCTCAACGTTGTGCAGAAAGGCGGTCTGATTTTCGCGCTGCATAATACAGGCGGAAGGACGGCGCTGCTGACCGCTCAGCCAGAGTCGCTCCTGCTTCACCAGCGGATCGAGATTAAACAGGCTGGTCACCAGCGGCTCGGGAAAGCCAATCTCCAGCTGGTAATCCATGTCATCCATCACCACGGCCAGCTCCAGCCGCTTTGGATCGTGTCGGCGATCGCCCCGGCGTAAGCCGCCCGCCCACATCGCTTTCTGAATGCCGCCTTCTTCAGCCAGCGCCAGTGCCAGGCGACCGCTGGCCGCCTCATGCAGCAGCCGCACCGCTTTGTAGAGGTTGGATTTACCGCAGCCGTTAGGACCGCTCACCACATTCAGCTGCTGCAGCGACAGCGTCAGGTTACGTATCGAGCGGAAGCCGCGGATCTGAATCTGTTCAATCGCCATAATAAAAAAGGGCGATTGCTCGCCCTCTCCGGTTTATTTTCGACGCCAGCTGGAGCCCTGCGGCCCATCCTCGACGATGACACCCAGCGCGTTAAGCTTGTCGCGCGCGATGTCCGCTTCCGCCCAGGCTTTGGCGGCGCGCGCATCGGCACGGGCTTTAACCCAGTGCTCAATCTCGGCAACCTCTTCGTCATTGACCTGCGCGCCGCTTTGCAGGAACAACTCAGGGTCCTGCTGCAGAATGCCCAGCACGTTGGCCATCTCGCGCAGCTTCGACGCCAGCCCGTGCGCTGAAGCGCCATCTTCACTTTTCAGGCGGTTCACTTCTCGCGCCATGTCGAACAGCACCGAATAGGCTTCCGGAGTGTTGAAATCATCATCCATCGCGCTGCGGAACCGCGCTTCGAACGCTTCGCCGCCGTGGGCAGGCACGCTGCTGTCGGTGTGACGCAGTGCCGTATAGAGACGCTCCAGCGCCGCACGCGCCTGATTCAGGTTATCTTCGCCGTAGTTAAGCTGGCTGCGATAGTGACCGGACATCAGGAAGTAACGCACCGTCTCCGCATCATAATGTTGCAGCACGTCACGCACGGTGAAGAAGTTACCGAGCGATTTGGACATCTTCTCGCGGTCAACCATCACCATGCCGGAGTGCATCCAGTAGTTGACGTAAGGACCGTCATGGGCGCAGCTCGACTGAGCGATTTCGTTTTCATGGTGCGGGAACATCAGATCGGAGCCGCCGCCGTGGATATCGAAATGGGTGCCCAGCTGTTTGCAGTTCATTGCCGAGCACTCGATGTGCCAGCCGGGACGACCGTTGCCCCACGGCGATGACCAGGCTGGCTCATCCGCTTTGGACATTTTCCACAGCACGAAGTCCATCGGGTTGCGCTTCACGTCGGCGACTTCAACACGCGCGCCCGCCTGCAACTGCTCCAGATCCTGACGCGACAGCGCGCCGTAATCGGTGTCGCTGAGCACATCGAACATCACGTCGCCATTGTCCGCCACATAAGCGTGACCGCGAGCGATCAGTGTTTCCACCAGCTCGATAATCTCAGCGATGTGACGGGTAGCGCGCGGCTCCTCATCGGGCGGCAGAATCCCCAGCGCGGCGAAGTCATTGTGCATCTCGCCAATCATGCGGTTAGTCAGAGTTTCGATGCTCTCGCCGTTTTCGTTGGCGCGCCTGATGATTTTGTCATCAATATCGGTGATGTTACGTACATAATTAAGCTGATAACCGAGGTAACGCAGGTAGCGCGCCACCACGTCAAACGCCACGAACGTCCGCCCATGACCAATGTGACAGAGGTCATACACCGTGATGCCGCAAACATACATCCCGATTTTACCGGCATGAATGGGTTTGAATTCCTCTTTCTGTCGACTCAGGGTGTTATAAATCTTAAGCATTGAACGGTTCCGTTTTCGCGTGTGGTTGGCACTTTTAAGTATCCAGACATTGTGCCGTATTTTTATCGCTCGCGCGACGCAAAGCAAGCCAACTGCGCCGCGCTGCTGACGCGTCATTGGAAATTATGATATAAGAACGGTCGACAAAAAGGGGGACGCCCATCGACAGAGCGACCTCAGCAACTGATGACAACCTTTACAGGACGACAAAAATGGTAACTTTCCAGACGAACCATGGCGATATCGTAATCAAAACTTTCGATGATAAAGCGCCGGCAACCGTAAAGAACTTCCTGGATTACTGCCGTGAAGGTTTTTACGACAACACCATTTTCCACCGCGTAATCAACGGCTTTATGATTCAGGGCGGCGGCTTCGAGCCGGGCATGAAGCAGAAAGAAACTAAAGACGAAATTCAGAACGAAGCCAGCAATGGCCTGAAAAACACCAAAGGTACGCTGGCAATGGCACGTACCTCTGCGCCGCACTCTGCGACCGCACAGTTTTTCATCAACGTAGCTGACAACGACTTCCTGAACTTCCGTGACGAAAGCGTTCAGGGCTGGGGCTACTGCGTGTTCGCTGAAGTGGTTGAAGGTATGGATGTGGTCGAGAAGATCAAAGCGGTCTCTACCGGCCGCAGCGGCATGCACCAGGATGTGCCAAAAGACGACGTCGTTATCCAGAAAGTGACCGTCAGCGAGTAATGTCGCGCACGCTGTTTATCGCAGATCTCCATCTGTGTCAGGAAGAACCGGCGATTACCGCCGGTTTTCTGCATTTTTTACAGCGCGAAGCGCCCCACTGCGACGCGCTCTATATTCTCGGCGATCTGTTTGAAGCCTGGATTGGCGACGACGATCCCAATCCGCTGCATCAGCAGGTTGCCCGCGCCCTGCGCGCCCTGCCGGTTCCGGTTTACTTTATCCATGGCAATCGCGACTTCCTGATTGGCCGACGCTTCGCGCAGGCTTGCGGCATGACGCTGCTGCCGGAAGAGCAGGTGCTGACGCTCTACGGCCATCGGTTGCTGATCATGCACGGCGATACGCTCTGTACCGACGATGCGGGTTACCTGCGTTTTCGGGCCAAAGTGCATAATCCCTGGATCCAGCGGCTGTTTCTCGCGTTGCCGTTGTGGATACGTAAACGTATTGCCGCCCGGATGCGCGCCGACAGTAAACAGGCCAACCAGCATAAATCCCAGACCATCATGGATGTGAATCAGGAAGCGGTCGTCGCCACTATGCTGCGCCAGCAGGTGCCGCTGTTAATTCACGGCCACACTCATCGCCCGGCGATTCATACGCTGAGCCTGCAGGGTGAAACGGCGCAACGCGCGGTGCTGGGTGCCTGGCACAGCCGGGGTTCCATGATCCAGCTCGACGCCAGTGGCATTCAGCTTATCCATTTCGACTTTTAATCTGCGGTTAAATCCACGACCTTAAGCCCGACGCAACCGTTTTCCTTGCGTGCTTCTCATGCTATTCTCGGTGCCCTTCAAAACCTGTCCGCCCGGCCAGGTCTGTTTGTTCATTCACAGGAGTTGACCCCATGTCATCCAACGCCCCGGCCCGCATCGCCATTGTTATGGGTTCCAGAAGTGACTGGGCCACCATGCAGTTCGCCGCTGAAATCCTCTCCAGCCTGGACGTCCCTTTTGATGTTGAAGTGGTCTCTGCGCACCGCACCCCGGATAAACTGTTCAGCTTCGCCGAAACGGCAGCCGACAAGGGTCTTCAGGTGATTATTGCTGGCGCAGGTGGCGCGGCACATCTGCCGGGTATGCTGGCGGCAAAAACGCTGGTGCCGGTGCTGGGTGTGCCGGTGCAGAGCGCAGCACTGAGCGGCGTCGATAGCCTCTATTCGATTGTGCAGATGCCGCGCGGTATTCCGGTTGGTACGCTGGCGATTGGCAAGGCGGGCGCAGCCAATGCCGCGCTGCTGGCGGCGCAGATTCTGGCGCTGCATGACAGTGCGCTGGCGTTACGCCTGACCACCTGGCGTCAGAGCCAGACCGATGAGGTGCTGAACCATCCCGATCCGCGGGTGGATGCATGAAGCCGGTTTGCGTACTGGGCAACGGCCAGTTAGGTCGTATGCTGCGTCAGGCGGGTGAACCCCTGGGCATCGCGGTGTATCCGGTGGGCTTAGACGCCGATCCCACCGCGCTCCCTATCGCCGACAGCGTGATCACCGCCGAAATCGAACGGTGGCCGGAGACGGCGCTGACGCGTGAACTGGCCAGCCATCCGGCCTTTGTTAACCGCGATATCTTTCCGCGTCTGGCGGATCGTCTGACGCAGAAACAGCTGCTGGATCAGCTGGGACTGGCCACCGCGCCGTGGCAGTTGCTGGCGGATAAAAGCGAATGGCCAGCGGTGTTCGACTCGCTGGGCGAATTAGCGATTGTGAAAAGCCGCACCGGCGGTTACGACGGCCGGGGTCAGTGGCGTCTGCGTGCCGATGAGACTCACACCCTGCCGGAGGCGTGCTACGGCGAATGCATCGTTGAGCAGGGCATCAACTTTTCCGGTGAAGTCTCACTGGTGGGGGCGCGCGGTCACGATGGCCAGGTGGTGTTCTATCCGCTGACGCATAACCTGCATCAGGATGGCATTCTGCGCACCAGCGTCGCGCTGCCGCAGGCGGATCAGGCACAGCAGCAGCAGGCTGAAGCGATGCTGAGCGCGATCATGCAGGAACTGAACTACGTCGGCGTAATGGCGATGGAGTGTTTCGTTACGCCAGACGGATTGCTGATCAATGAGCTGGCGCCGCGCGTCCATAACAGTGGGCACTGGACGCAGAACGGTGCGTCGATCAGCCAGTTTGAGCTGCATCTGCGCGCCATTCTTGGTCTGGCATTACCACAGCCGGTGGTGTTTGCGCCGTCGGCGATGGTCAATCTGATTGGCACTGACGTGAATCTCAGCTGGCTGCAGCAGCCGCTGGTGCATCTGCACTGGTATGACAAAGAAGTGCGTCCGGGTCGTAAAGTGGGCCATCTGAACCTGACCGACAGTGATACAGAGCGGCTCAGGGCTGCCCTTAATGCGCTGGTGACGCAGCTACCGGAAGCGTACGCCAGCGGCATCGCCTGGGCGGTTGAAAAACTGTAATCCCCGCACCGCCTGATAATGCCTTTATCAGGCGGCTCAGAAGGTTAATGTGATGGACGTATACGCCGGTGAGCCAGGGTCGACACCGGTTAGACAGATTCAGACGCCGGTAACGGGTGCGATCGGGATCAAGGTCAAAGGCGGCCTGGTGCCGCCTTATTCCAGCCCTGCCTTACGCCGCATCAAACTTCCTGAACAGCGCCTTCCCTTTCAGTAATCGGATCCCCAGCCAGCCACCGCACAGCGATAACAGCAGTGCGCCACACAACGGCAGCGCCAGCCACAGGGTCCAGTCAGGCTGCCACGGGAAGTCGAAAATCTTAGTCTGTAATCCCCACAGTGCCGCTTCTGCCCCCATCGCCGCCGCCACGCCGGAGACCACGCCGAGCAATGCAAACTCACACCACAGCGTCGTGCGCAGCAGGCGTTTACCGGCACCCAGCGTGCGATAGACCACCAGCTCCTGACGCCGCTGGCGCATACCGACCTGAATCTGCGCCAGCAGCAGCAACACGCCGCAGGCGGTCACCAGCACCACCATGATCTCCAGCGCCTGGCTGACCTGCGCCAGCACCTGGCCGATCTGCCGCATTATGCTGCCGATATCCAGCAGACTTAGCGCCGGAAAAGCACGGTTAAGCTGCGCCAGCAGAACAGGATTCGCCTCCATGCGGAAGCTGGTGAGCCAGGTCTGCGGCTGGCTGTCGAGCGCGCCCGGCGGGAAGATAAAGAAGAAGTTCGGCTTCAGGCTTTCCCAGTCCACTTTACGCAAACTGGTAATGCGCGCGCTGAAGGTCTGCGTATCGCCGTCGAACGTCAGGGTATCGCCGAGCTTCAGCCCCAGCCGATCGGCCAGCTCCACTTCCATCGACACTTCACCCGCTTTGGGTGGCCAGTTGCCTGCCACCAGCGGATTATGATCCGGGCGATCGGCCAGTTCCGTCAGGTTGAGCTCACGGTTCAGGGCATTATCCAGCTTCGGATCGGCCGGTTTGCCGTTGAGTTCACTGAGCCGCACCCGCGCAATCGGGTAAAAGGTCCCGGGCGTGATCTGATGCGACTGCAGGAAATCACGCACCTGCGGCACCTGATCTGCCGTCATGTTCAGCAGGAAGAAGTTCGGGCTATCCGCCGGTAACTGCTGCTGCCAGCGATCCAGCAGATCGCCACGCATTACCAGCAGCAGCGCCAGCAGCATGAACGACAGCGAAAAGGCCGCAAGCTGGCTCAGCGTCATGCCGGGCTGGCGCAGCAGCCGGTTGATCGCCAGTCGTAACGCCAGGTTGCGCACTACCAGCCGACGCAGCAGCAGCAGGGTTCCCCAGCCGAGTAGTGCCAGCAATCCCGCCAGCACCACCACACCCGCCAGCAGCGCCCAGAGCATTTTACTGCCGCCAACCAGCAGCGCTAACAGCGTCACCACAACAGCAATCATCACCGGAATATAGATCTTCAGCGGCCAGAGGTTCGCCACCGCATCGCGCCGCAACACCCGCAGCGGCTGCGTCGCCAGCAGCAGACGATAGGAACGCAGACCCACCAGCAGCGAAATCACAAACAGCGATCCCACCGCCCAGATCCATGGCCAGACGCTGGCCGCCGGTAAGCTGGCAGGCAGCACGGGTTTCAGCATCGCCATCAGGATCGCTTCAACGCCCTGCCCCACCAGGCCACCGGCAATCGCCGCCAGCAGCAGAACCGCCAGCCACTGACCGATGATCAGCCGCTGCAACGCGCCGTGCGTCGCACCCAGGGTTTTCAGCACCGCCACCAGATCGTAGCGGCTGCGGCAATAGTGGCTCATGGCGACCGCCACGGCCGCAATCGCCAGCATCAGCGTCAGCAAGGCCGAGAGCAGCAGGAACTGCTGCGCGCGCTGCATCGAACGGCCCAGTGCATCTTCCGAGTTCTCCACGCTGATCCAGCGCTGGTCCGCCTTCAGCTGCGGTTCAATCCAGCGGTCATAGCTGGCCAGCTGATCGGGATTACCGGTAAACTTATAGCGCCAGGTGATGCGACTGCCTGGCTGAATCGCACCGGTTTTGGCGGCATCCGCCAGATTGATCAGCAGACGCGGCGCCATCTCAAACGGGTTAAAGCCGCCATCCGGCTCCTGGATCACCTCGCCGCTGATGCGCAGCTGGGTGTCACCCACTTCCAGCGTGTCGCCCACTTTCAGGTTCAGCAGCGCCATCAGGCGCGGTGCGGCCAGCGCGGTACCCGCCTGCGGCCTCAGCCCCGGCGGCTGCGTCTGCAGCGTGCCAAACATCGGGTAGCGATCGTCCACCGCTTTTACTGAGGCAAGCTGCGGTGACTGATCGGCAAAGGTCATGGTCATAAAGGTCAGCTGACGGCTCACCGTCAGACCGGTTTCAGCCGCTTTTGCCAGCCAGGCTTCTGGCGCTGCATCACTGCTGCGCAGCGTACGGTCGCCGGCCATAAAATCACGGCTCTGCTGATTCAGCCCTTTTTCCATGCGATCGCTGATCGACCCCAGCGCCAGCACGCAGGCCACCGCCAGCGTCAGCGCAAGCCAGACAATCAGCAGCGAGGGCGAACGCCACTCGCGCCAGAACCAGCGCCAGATCATTGCTCCTCCCACAATTTACCGTCGCGCAGCCGCAGGCGACGATCGCAGCGCGCCGCCAGTTGCTCGTCATGCGTCACCAGAATCAGCGTGGTGGCGAAATCGCGGTTAAGGGAAAACAGCAGATCGGCAATGCGGTCACCGGTTTTACGATCGAGATTACCGGTAGGCTCATCGGCAAACAGCAGACCAGGACGGCCACTGAAGGCGCGGGCCAGCGCCACGCGCTGCTGCTCGCCGCCTGAAAGCTGGGCGGGCAGATGATGCAGACGTTCACCCAGTCCGAGCAGCGTCAGAAGCTCTCTCGCCTGTTCACGGCTCTGGCGATCGCTGTCGCCGCGCAGCAGCGATGGCAGCTGCACATTCTCCTGGGCATTCAGGGTTGGCACCAGCATAAATGACTGGAATACAAAGCCGACCTGCCGGGCACGCAGGGCCGCACGCTGCTCTTCGTTCATCTGGTGCAGCGGCTGCCCCAGCAGATGGACTTCGCCACTGCTGCCATCGTCCAGCCCGGCCAGAATTCCGAGCAGGGTTGACTTGCCGGAGCCGGACTCGCCAATCAGCGCAATGGTCTCAGCTGGTTTGACAACCAACTCAACTCCGGTAAGGATGGTTAACTGATGCTCTCCCTGACCGACGGACTTAGTAAGATGATGAACTTCAACAATGTTTTCCGCTGGCATTATCCCTTCCTGTTATTGATTCTTCTGCTGGTGTCGCGTCTTGCTGCTGCAGATACGCTGATGGTGCTGGGCGACAGCCTGAGTGCGGGCTATCGCATGTCTGCCACTGCGGCCTGGCCCAGCCTGCTTGATAAGCAGTGGCAGCAAAAACCTAAAGTAATCAACGCCAGTATCAGCGGTGATACGGCTGCACAGGGGCTGGCGCGCCTGCCCGCACTATTAAAACAGCATCAGCCGCAATGGGTGTTAATCGAATTGGGCGGTAACGATGGTTTGCGCGGTTTCCCGCCCGACGCTATCGCGCAGAATCTGAGTAAAGTTATCGACGATGTTAAAGCCGCCAATGCGAAGCCGCTGCTGATGCAGATTCGTCTGCCTGCCAACTATGGCCGCCGCTACACCGAAGCGTTCAGCGGCATCTATCCCGGATTAGCGCAGCAGCATAACATTCCTCTGGTGCCCTTTTTCATGGAACAGGTTTATCTGAAACCCGAGTGGATGCAGCAGGATGGCATTCATCCTAATCCTGATGCCCAGCCTTTTATCGCCCAGTTAATGGCAAAAGACCTGGCCCCCTTAGTTAAGCAGCCGTAGCGCGCAGGGATGCGCAAAAAGGGTAAAGAAATGCAAAAGCACTAAATAACGGCAAGGTGGCGACGGAGATTTTCGACCGCTTTGCCATCTCTAAGTGTCCAGGCTTACTCTCTAAACAATATCAATGCGAAAAGATAATTCCGCCGTTCCTTAAAATTCACTTTAATGCATCTTAAATTAGCATTTTAACAGTCGCATATAAGTTGGCGTTACCCTCTCCAACTGGTTAATATTTCTGCACGGAATTTTAGCTGCAAAGGAATGTATATGCCCTATCACCGCTATCACGACCCCCGCATATTTCGCCTGACTTCATCTGTCGGCGCTTGTGGAACCAACAATCCCAATGAAGTTAAATCAATTCAACGCATGATAAATGATGCTGGCTATCAGTTCGCAACGGGTCGCAGGCTCCCAACAAATGGACAATGCGATACTGCCACCACTGAAGCTATACGCTGGTATCAGCGGTTGCTGAATCTCTCGCCGAGTGGATTGGTTCAGCCAACCGACACATGGTTTATCAGGGCAATAAGTGAAGCAACCACACCTGGCTGGCGGCCTTCTAATACCTCTGGCCCCTTACGAGTCAGCCAGGGACAAATTACTTTTGACGCCGAAGGCACCGACTATATAACCGCCGTGGAGCCCTTCAAACAGCGCCGCTATCCCAATTTTTCACGCATTCTTCAATGGCCGCCCACGAGTTTTTCGGGGGTTACACTTGGTCGAGGCTATGATATGGGCAGTAGATCTGCTGGTGAAATCTACTCCACACTAAGGCAAGCTGGGATTGAAGAATATAAAGCCGTTTTGTGCTCTAAAGC
The DNA here is from genome assembly GCF_001264395.1 of Pantoea sp. CFSAN033090. Taxonomy (NCBI): domain Bacteria; kingdom Pseudomonadati; phylum Pseudomonadota; class Gammaproteobacteria; order Enterobacterales; family Erwiniaceae; genus Pantoea; species Pantoea sp. CFSAN033090. The sequence continues at coordinate 30,113 of NZ_LGYX01000031.1, forward strand.
AGCTGGCCTGAAAGGGCGGCACGCAGAACAGTTTGTTAAGGTTTATGGTCCGTTGGTCGGCGAGATAAACCACACTCAACAAATCCGACTTTTTGAAATTGCGTACAGGGTTAAACGGAACGAAGCCCTTAACCTTTATCGGCGAATAGCACAATCCATGCCTTCCGCCCCAGCATGGGAACAGTTAGACCCCAAAATTCGAGATGTCGTAACCGATATTTTCTATCAGGGTGTTCACAATGCCAGGGCACTGTTTCAGGCCGCAATTGAAGGTAAGCCCGCATTAATAGCCCATATTAAAAGTAGTCCTACATACATGACCTACGAAAACCACAGAAACAGAATAAGGTATCTACAGTGAAAAAAGTCTTAATTCTAATGGTTGCTCTTATTGCACCTGCTATGGCGCAGGCTGAATTATCATCAGGGCCAGAACGTAACGCCTGCTTCAAACAGAATGAAGACATACCAACTGCATATAACTGTCTGTCTGCCAAAAGAGACAACAGCAATAAAGCGCTGGATGCGCTAATAGCGGATACAGTTAAGAGAATCAAAGCCAACAATGTCGGCCCTTTTAATGGAAAAGAGTCCAGCAAAGAAACGTCCGGAGACGTTTACTCTCGGCGCTTTCTGGATGCGCAAAAAAAATGGAAGGATTACCGGACTCAACTTTGCCTGTCTGTAGCTACAGAGCTTAACGAGGACGCATACGACTACCAGTCATATATCGACCAGTGCCAAATTAATCTGAACAAAAACCATTCTGCTGAAATCACACAAATGGGACTGCCACCCGTCAATTAAGCACACTGGTCTCACTGCTCAGACGTAAAATCTGAAATCGGGCATTTTTTGCGGGGCTGTATAGCCCCGTTTACCGCCCGTTCTGTCAGCCGGTGCGGGCGACAAACTGTCAATCCACAACATAAAATCATTAACGAACATAACTTAACTTATTGATTATTAAATCTTATTCAAGGGCGTGAATTTGTGCAAAAAACCATTCTGATTACAGGTTGTTCGAGCGGTATTGGCCTGGTTGCCGCTCACGATTTACTGGCGCGGGGTTACCGGGTGATCGCCGCCTGCCGTAAAGCAGAGGATGTCGCCCGCATGGAAACACTGGGCTTTACCGGGCTGCAACTGGATCTCGACGATCCGCAAAGTGTGGATCAGGCCGCCGACACAGTGCTCGCGCTCTGCGATAACCGTCTGACGGCGCTGTTTAACAACGCCGGATTTGGTCTCTATGGCCCGCTGCACACCCTCTCCCGCCAGCAGCTGGAACAGCAGTTTTCCAGCAACTTTTTCGGCGTCCATCAGCTGACACTGCGTCTGTTACCGGCATTGCAGGCCAGCGGCGACGGCCGCATTATTAATACCAGCTCGGTGCTGGGGCTGATCTCCACACCAGGCCGGGGTGCCTATGCCGCCAGTAAATATGCGCTGGAAGCCTGGAGCGATGCATTGCGGCTTGAAGTGCGCAGCCGCGGCATCCGGGTCAGCCTGATTGAACCGGGTCCGATTCAGACCCGTTTTACCGACAATGTGACGCAGGGCGAACAGCATAACCCGGTGCGTAACCCCGGCATCGCGGCACGTTTTACTCTGCCACCAGAAGCCATTCTGCCTAAACTTCGTCATGCACTCGAGAGTAAACATCCGCGTTTACGCTATCCGGTGACACTGGTCGCACACATAATGAGCCTGCTGAAACGGTTACTGCCCGGCTGGATGCTGGATCGCATTTTGCGCAGCCATTAATCAGCCATGCGCAATAGCGCTTGAAGCCGGGCCAGTTGGCCCCATATTCTTAGAACACTTTTTGCAAAGAGACTTATCCATGTCACCACAAGCTTCTATCATCGACATCAACGAATCTAACCTGCAGCAGACCCTTGAGCAGTCGATGCAGCTGCCGGTGCTGTTCTACTTCTGGTCTGAGCGCAGCCAGCACTGTCAGGAGCTGACGCCCGTGCTGGAGCGCCTGGCGCAGGAGTACGCGGGTCAGTTTATTCTCGCAAAACTGGATTGCGACAAAGAGCAAAGGGTGGCGTCGCAGTTTGGTCTGCGTTCAATCCCGACCGTCTATCTGTTCCAGGATGGTCAGCCGGTTGATGGCTTCCAGGGACCGCAGCCGGAAGAAGCGATCCGCGCCCTGCTGGAAAAAGTCCTGCCGCGCGAAGAAGAGCTGAAAGCGCAGCAGGCGATGGCGCTGATGCAGGAAGGTAAACCGCTGGAGGCGCTGCCGTTGTTAAAAGATGCGTGGCAGCTGAGCAATCAGTCCAGCGAGATCGGTTTCCTGCTGGCTGACGTACTGATTACCCTGAACCGCAGCGATGAAGCGGAAGCGGTGCTGAAAGTGGTGCCATTGCAGGATCAGGATACCCGCTATCAGAGCCTGATGGCGCAGATCGATCTGCTGAAACAGGCAGCGGATACGCCGGAGATTCAGCAGCTGCAATCCCAGCTGGAGGCTGACCCGACTAACGCCGGGCTGGCTGCTAAACTCTCGTTACAGCTCCATCAGGTGGGTCGTAATGAAGAAGCACTGGAACTGCTGTTCAGCTTCCTGAAATCCGATCTCAATGCCGCTGATGGCCAGGCGCGTAAAATGCTGCAGGAGATTCTGGCGGCGCTGGGTACCGGCGATGCACTTGCCGCGCGTTATCGCCGTCAGCTCTATTCCCTGCTCTACTAAGCGGCAGCACCCCGGGCCGAAGCGACTCGGCCCGTTAATCTGACAACGCGGAGGTTGTATGATAACTGTAATTCCTGCCCTGATTATTCTGGCGCTGGTGGCGGTCTGGGCCACCGTCAAGATCGTGCCACAAGGTTTTCAATGGACGGTTGAGCGCTTTGGCCGTTATACCCGCACCCTGCAGCCAGGATTAAGCCTGGTGGTGCCGTTCATGGATCGTGTGGGTCGTAAGATCAACATGATGGAACAGGTACTCGATATTCCCTCGCAGGAGATCATCTCCAAAGACAATGCCAACGTCACCATCGATGCAGTCTGCTTTATTCAGGTCGTTGACCCGGCGCGTGCCGCGTATGAAGTCAGCAATCTTGAGCAGGCGATTCTTAACCTCACCATGACCAATATGCGTACCGTGCTTGGCAGCATGGAGCTGGACGAAATGCTGTCACAGCGCGACAGCATCAACACCCGCCTGCTGCATATCGTGGATGAAGCGACCAATCCGTGGGGCGTCAAGATCACCCGCATCGAGATCCGCGATGTGCGTCCGCCGCAGGAGCTGATTGGCGCGATGAATGCGCAGATGAAAGCGGAGCGAACTAAACGCGCCGATATTCTGACAGCCGAAGGGGTGCGACAGGCGGCGATCCTGCGCGCTGAAGGGGATAAGCAGTCGCAAATCCTCAAAGCAGAAGGTGAACGGACCTCGGCGTTCCTGCAGGCAGAAGCGCGCGAACGTCAGGCGGAAGCGGAAGCTAACGCCACTAAGATGGTCTCGGAAGCGATCGCATCAGGTGATATTCAGGCCATTAACTACTTTGTGGCGCAGAAATATACCGATGCGCTGCAAAAAATCGGTGAAGCTAATAACAGCAAAGTGGTGATGATGCCGCTGGAGGCAAGCAGTCTGCTGGGTTCGATTGCGGGCATCGGTGAACTGCTGAAGGAATCACGCACTGAGTCGAAACGCTGATGCTGGTCGATATTATCGCGCATCCGCACTGGTTCTGGCTGACGCTGGGTGGGTTACTGCTGGCGGCTGAGATGCTGGGCACCAGCGGTTACCTGCTCTGGAGCGGGCTGGCGGCGGTCATCGTCGGCCTCATTGAGTGGTTTGTGCCGGTAAGCTGGACGGCGCAGGGCTCTCTGTTTGCCGTGCTGACGCTGATCTGCGTCTTTTTATGGTATCGCTGGATGCGCCACCGTGAAGCGCGTCAGAAACCCAATGCCCTGAACCAGCGCGGCAGTCAGATGATCGGGTTGCAGCTGACGCTGGATACCGCGCTGCATAACCGCACCGGCCATGTGCGGATCGGGGACAGCAGCTGGCGGGTCGAGGCGGAGCAGGATCTGCCTGCGGGCACAGCAGTGGTCGTAACCGGCATTGAAGGGATTACGCTGCGTATTCAGCCACGCTGACCGCAGCACCCGGCCAGATTGTTGATAATCGGACATTCGGCGCCGTCATCGCCGGGACAGGCCTCTGCCAGCGCCAGCAGGCGAGCCCGCATGACGTGCAGCTCTTCAATATGCGCCGCAATTTCATCCGCTTTCTGCAGAGTACGGGCTTTTACATCGGCACTGTGGCGCGACGGATTGTTAAACAGCGCCACCAGCTCACGACACTCATCCAGCGTGAAGCCAACCTGTCGCGCCTGACGTAACAGGTTCAGCTCCTCAAGATGGTGTCCGTTGTAGCTGCGGTAGCCATTTTCACTGCGCAACGGCGGCGTCACCACCCCCTTCTCTTCGTAAAAACGTATCGCCTTGCTGGTCAGCCCGGTCTTTTTTGCCACATCGCTGATGTTCATTTTCGTCCCCTTGACCTTCCCCTTGATGGAAGGTTTATGCTTAAGCATGAATCGAAAATGACCAATCGGTCAAATGGGATTACAGAAGGAGTTGATTATGTCACACACTATCTCTCTGGCACTGGACGGCTTGTCCTGCGGCCACTGTGTCAAACGTGTCAAAGAGGCACTGGAACAACGCGATGATGTTGACCAGGCCGACGTGACCCAACAGGAAGCGCAGGTTTCCGGTCACGCAGATGCGGCCGCGCTGATCGCCACCGTGGAGCAGGCGGGTTATCACGCGACGCTGAAAACCGCGGACGCTTCCCCAAAGTCTGAACCGTTGACAGCATCAGAGCCGCCGCCGGAGGCGCTGACAACGGAGACTGCTTCCCGTCCGGCAGGAACAACCCTCCCCACCCATATGCTGCTGATTGAGGGCATGACCTGCGCCAGTTGCGTGAGCCGGGTGGAAAAAGCGCTGCAGCAGATCGCAGGCGTCAGCCAGGCGCGCGTTAATCTCGGCGAACGCAGTGCGCTGGTGCTGGGCGACGCTGATCCGCAGCAGCTGGTAGCGGCCGTCGATGCCGCGGGTTATGGCGCGCAGGTGGTGGATGACGAGCAGGAGCGACGTGAGAAGCAGCAGCTCAGCGCCCGCAGCGCGATGCGGCGTTTCAGCTGGCAGGCTGCTGTCGCCTTAGCATTTGGCGTGCCGCTGATGATCTGGGGCATGGTGGGCGACAACATGATGCTCACCGACCACAACCACGGCGTCTGGCTGACGCTGGGCATCGTGACTCTGCTGATCATGATCGTCACCGGCAGCCATTTTTATCGCAGTGCCTGGCGCAGTTTACGCAATGGCAGCGCCACCATGGATACGCTGGTGGCACTCGGCACAGGCGCCGCCTGGATTTACTCCTTTAGCGTGGTGTTGTGGCCCGACTTTTTCCCGCCGCAGGCGCGCCATCTCTATTTCGAAGCCAGCGTCATGATCCTGGGCCTGATCAATCTGGGGCATGCCCTGGAGCAGCGGGCGCGCCAGCGATCTTCTAAAGCGCTGGAAAGATTGCTGGATCTGACGCCAGCCCAGGCGCGGCAGGTTGATCAACAGGGCGACAGGCTGATTCCGGTCAGCGAAGTGCAGCCCGGCATGACGCTGCGCCTGGTCACCGGCGATCGGGTGCCGGTTGATGGCGAAATCACCACGGGTGAAGCCTGGTTTGATGAAGCGATGCTGACCGGCGAAGCGGTGCCGCAAAGCAAGACCCCGGGCGCAGCCATCTTTGCCGGCACCCTGGTGCAGGATGGCTCGGTAGAATTTATCGCCCGGGCGACGGGTAATCACACCACCCTGTCGCGCATTATCCGGCTGGTGCGTCAGGCGCAGAGCAGTAAACCGGATGTGGGCCGTCTGGCGGATCGCATCTCCGCCGTTTTTGTCCCGGTGGTGGTGTTGATCGCACTGCTCAGCGGCGCAGTATGGTATCTGTTCGGACCGCAGCCACAAATTGCCTATATGCTGGTGATCGCGACAACCGTGCTGATTATCGCCTGTCCTTGTGCGCTGGGCCTGGCGACGCCGATGTCGATTATTGCCGGTGTTGGCCGCGCCGCCGAGCTGGGGGTGCTGGTGCGCGACGCCGATGCCTTGCAGCGCGCCAGCCAAATCGACACGCTGGTGTTTGATAAAACCGGCACACTCACTGCCGGCAAGCCGCAGGTCAGTGACGTGCAGGTCTGGGGTGATGCCACCCGTGAATCAGTATTAGCGACCGCGGCTGCGCTGGAGTTCGCCTCGGGTCATCCACTGGCGAAAGCGATTGTCGCCGAAGCGAAACTGACCCAGCCGCCTCTGTTAGCGCAATTTCGTACAATACGCGGCAAAGGGGTCAGCGGTAGTCTGGATGGCAGAACGCTGCTGCTGGGTAATGCCGCGCTGATGCAGGATAACGGCGTCGATTACCAGGCGGCGGAAGCAGAGATTGCGCGGCTGACGCAACAGGGTGCAACGCCGGTGTTACTGGCTGAGCAGGGCCAGCTAACCGGGCTTATCGCGCTGCGCGATCAGCTTCGACCGGAAAGCGGCGCAGCTCTGAAGCGACTGCATCAGCAGGGTTATCGCCTGATTATGCTGACCGGCGATCATGAAAATACCGCGCGCGCCATTGCTGCCGAGGTCGGTATTGATGAAGTGATTGCGGGCGTGATGCCGGAAGGCAAAGCGGCTGCAATTGAACACTTACAGCAGCAGGGCCGTCGCGTCGCGATGGTAGGCGATGGCATCAATGACGCGCCCGCACTGGCGCAGGCCGATGTGGGCATTGCCATGGGTGGCGGCAGCGATGTGGCGGTGGAAACCGCGGGCATTACGTTGATGCGTGCCGACCTGAACAGCGTGGCAGACGCGTTAGCGCTCTCTTCCGCGACCCTGCGCAATATCCGGCAGAATCTGTTTGGGGCATTTATCTATAACAGCATCGGCATTCCGGTGGCAGCGGGTGTGCTCTATCCGCTGACCGGTACCCTGCTCAGCCCGATTGTGGCGGGTGCAGCGATGGCGCTCTCCTCCATTACCGTGGTCAGCAATGCTAACCGCCTGCTGCGTTACCGGCCACCACGCGAGTGATCGCCGTTTCAGCGCTGTTTTTCACGCGCTGAAGTCGCTAGCATGGGGTTTTGAATCGCAAAGGACCGGGAATGACAGGCAACATCTGGCGCTCACTGCGCGGCTTTATCAGCCAACTTTTTCCCGCCAGTTACCGCTGGCCTGCGATGGATGTCCGGCTTGGCGATCGTCAGCTGCATCTGGTCGGCAGCATCCACATGGGGACGCGCGACATGCAGCCGTTGCCCGCCCGTCTGCTGCGTCAGTTGCAGCAGGCGGATGCACTGATTGTGGAAGCGGATATTACGCAGGGTGGTTCACCCTTTGATCACCACGGCGATCGTTCTGCGCTTTCCACCCGGCTGGATAGTCACGCGATGCAAACGCTCACCGCACTCTGTCAGGAGATGAGCCTCAATCTGAGCCTGTTTGATAATCTGCCCGCCTGGCAGGTGGCGCTGATGTTACAGGCGCAGCAGGCACAAAGGCTGGGATTGCGACCTGACTACGGCATCGATTATCAGCTGTTGCAGGCCGCGAAAGGTCTGAACAAACCGGTGATTGAACTGGAAGGCGCAGAGGCGCAGATCGCCCTGCTGACTGCGCTGCCGGATGACGGCATGGCGTTGTTGCAGGATACGCTGCTGCACTGGCACACCAATGCGCGTCTGCTGCAGATGATGGTGAGCTGGTGGCTCGATACGCCGCCACGCCAGCCGGAAATCACCCTGCCCGCCACCTTCAGCCAGGCGCTGAATGATACGTTGATCGGTCAGCGAAATGCGCAGTGGTGTGACCGGCTTCAGGGATTATCAGCAGGAAACTATGTGGTAGCGGTCGGTGCTCTGCATCTCTACGGCGAAGATAACCTGCCTGAGATGCTGAAGAAGCCCTGAAAAAAAGAGAGCCGATAATATTATCGGCCCGTCAAAGAGGAATTTGTTTATGATTTTGGTTATCGCTCAGCAATCAGATTGCTGGCGCGCGGCTAATTTTCACTCAAAGAACAAAGTTTCGCCACCTTTTTCCACGATTCTGCGTAATAAGATTATTCTTAGTAAGGAACCTGTATGACGCCCGCGGTAAAATTGCTGGAAAAACAAAAAGTCAGCTTCACCCTGCATCCCTATGAGCATGACAGCAGCGAAACCCATTTTGGTGACGAAGCGGTACGTAAACTCAATCTGGATGCGCGCCAGGTCTATAAGACGCTGCTGGTGGCGCTGAATGGCGAGGCGAAACAGCTGGCAGTGGCGATTACGCCGGTTTCGACGCAACTGGATCTGAAGAAAGTGGCAAAAGCGCTGGGCGCGAAGAAAGCGGATATGGCCGACCCACAGCTGGCGCAGCGGGTCACTGGCTATCTGGTGGGCGGCATCAGTCCGCTGGGCCAGAAAAAACGGCTGCCTACGGTGATCGACCACTCAGCCAGCGCGTTTGACGCCATGTTTATCTCAGGCGGCAAGCGTGGACTGGATATCGAACTGGCTCCCCGGGATCTTTCACGACTGCTGGACGCTCCTTTTGCGGATATCGCCCGCCACGACTAAACCCGTGGCTGGGCGCAGAGCTGATCGATCATCCAGCGACCCGCCGGACCGGGTGGCGTACGGCGTGACCAGACCACCTCAATGGCGATATGCTGCGGCCAGCCCGGCATCGACAACTCTTTCAGAACGCCATGACCAAACTGTTTCACCAGCCAGCGCGGCAGAATCGTCCAGCCAAATCCCTGCTCCGCCATCTCCAGCAGTAACAGATAGGTCGGTGCCGACCAGATGCGGCCCATTGGCGCGGGTTCAGATGCTTCAACCCAGGTATTTAACCGCAGGTGACGAACCCCTTCCAGCTCGCTTTCGCTCAGGGTCTTAAGCTGGGCCAGCGGATGATCGCGATGTAAAAAGACCGCCATCTGCGCTTCAACCTGCAGTCGCGCCACGGCAATATCCACCGGCAGATTGGGCTGTGCCCGCACCACGCCCAGATGTACCCGTCCGGCCTGCAACAGATCCAGCACATCACCATCCTCGGCAATCATGACCTCCAGTTCAATCTCCGGATAACGGGCATCAAATTGCCTGAGCAGATGCTCGTGATGATCGGTTTGCCAGAAGTCTGACATGGCAAAACTGAGCCGGGGTTCAACGCCCTGCGACAACCGTATTGCCAGCGCATCCAGCCGCTCGCTGGCCGCCAGGATCTGCTGAACCTGAGGAATAACGCGGCGTCCCTGCTCGGTGAGAACCGGCTGACGCCCTGCCCGTTCAAACAGCGCAAAGCCAAGGTCGTCTTCAAGACTGGCTACCGCCGCGCTGATGGTGGACTGACTTTTACCCAGCGCGCGCGCAGCGGCAGAGAAAGAACCGCTCGCCACAGTCTGCATAAAAGCCTCAAGGGATTCCGGGGAGTAACGCATCTGAACCATCGCTTTTTTCGATAGGTGTTCATTTTATCTTAGCATTCCGACGTGTGAAAATGCGCCGCATTATTGAAGGAGAACTCACAATGCGTACCCGCTCACTTAAAGAACGTATTCTTCATGCTGTCTGCTTTGAAACACTGGCGATTCTCACCGTTTCGCCGCTGGCGGCATGGGCAATGAATAAACCGCTGTTTCAGATGGGATCGCTGGCGATTATGCTCTCTACGGTCGCGATGCTATGGAACATGATTTACAACAGCGGATTTGATCGCCTCTATGCGCCAGGCCAGAAACGTGGCCCGGGCGTGCGTGTATTACATGCGCTGGGGTTTGAAGGTGGATTTATCCTGATTGGTCTGCCCATTGCCGCCTGGATGCTGGATATATCTCTGGGTCAGGCTTTCCTGGTCGAAGTGGCCTTTTTCCTCTTCTTCCTGCCCTACACCATGGCCTACAACTGGGTGTGGGACAAACTGCGCGAGCGCTGGATCAGACGTCACGCCTGCCGGGCGTAAGAAAAACGGGAGGCGCAAGCGCCTCCCGGTCAGTTCAATGCGTGGCGGCTGTTTCGTTCCCCCACGGCCAGATCCACGCCAGGATCATTTTTGGATAGTTACGCTTCCGCGCTTTTTCCGCAGCTTCATCCCGCGCCCGGATCTGCTCATCGGTCAGATGCACAATCTGCCCTTTCGGCTGATAGTCGCTGGCTTTGACCGGCGAGTGCGTCTTGATCCAGTCACGCAACACCTGCGCATCGACTGCCCCGCTGTTGAGATAACCCGCATGACTATCCAGACGCGGATAACCGTCGCCCCCAGCCGCATTGAAGCTGTTGGTTGCCATGCGATAATGCTGCGCATCCTGCAGCGGTTTACCGTTAATGCTGACGTCGCTGACATGTTTACCGTCTGCGGTCAGGCTGATACCGGCAAACTGGGCGTAGCCGCCTGAGTCAGGCTGAATATTAGCGACCACATCCAGATATTTTTTGATCTCCGCCCCGGTCAGGCTGACCGAAACCACCTGATTGCCAAACGGCTGGACCTGCAGCAGGTCACGCCAGCTCAGCTTGCCCGATTTCAGCGAGGTGCGAATACCACCGCCGCTCATCACCGCAAAATCGGCTTTGGTGTGCGCCATCTGGGCGCGCAGAATCAGCTGGCCGAGATTCGTCTGCTCAAAGCGAACCTGCTCTTTTTCACCGCTGAAGCTGCCGTCGGCGCTGCCGACATTCACGGTTAACTTCGCCTCAGCCCGTTTCTGGAATGGCATCAGCAGTTTCATCATGGCGGTGTTTTTCGGGATCTCTTCCTGCCAGGTGAGCCAGGTTTCGCTGCCATCCGCGTTCTTTATCTGATGTTTAAGGTTGACCGGCACCAGCTGATAAGCCTCCAGCGTCACCTGCCCGTTACGGAAGGTGAAGTCACCACGTCCGACATATTTGCCCCATTTATCCGCCTGCATAATCCAGATCCCGTTCTGCTGATCGGGTTTGCAGGGCTGGCCCGGCTGATAATTTTTAACGCTGACGTTCTCTTTTTCCATGCAGACCGCATCATGCGAATGACCACCAACAATCAGATCGATGGTGCCGGCAGGCAGGCTGCGCGCCAGGGTGACGTCATCAATGCCATTGCTGCCATGCTTACCGTCGTCATAGTGACCAAGGTGGGTCAGCGCGACAATCACGTCCGGCTTCTCTGTGGCGCGCAGTTCGGCCACCGCCTTCTCCGCCTCCGCAATCGGATCGCGGAACTCGGTATCCGTCAGGCCCGCCGGATTGGCCAGTTTCGCCGTATCCGGGGTGATCAGCCCGACCACCGCAATTTTCAGCCCGAGACGATTGAATACCGCCCAGGGCTTAAACAGGCGCTGACCGGTACTTTTCTGATAAACGTTGGCGGCGAGCAGCGGGAATCGCGCCCACTTCTCCTGCTTGCGCAGGACCGCGATGGGCTTGTCGAACTCATGGTTGCCCAGCGCCATGGCATCATAGCCAATCAGGTTCATCGCGCGAAAATCGGGTTCAGCATCCAGCTCATCGGACTCCGGTACGCCCGTGTTCACATCACCGGCAGAGAGAATCAATGCGCCGCCGCCTCTGGACTGCACATCGTAGCGCATCGTATCCATTAAGGTTTTCTGCGCCGCCAGACCATATTCACCCTGCTCAGTAAACCAGAAATGACCATGCTCATCGTTGGTGTGCAGCAGGCTGAAACGATAGGTGCGATCGGCCTGGGCGGCCTGTGAAAACAGCGGCATCAGGGCCACCAGTAGTGCCACGCCCGCCCCTGTCCATTTAGATAACAACACTGTGATTCTCCTTAATTTGCCGTCTGGCCCGATTTTCTGCCGGTTTGCCCCACTGTGTCGCACATTCCCCCGGCGAACTCAAGGCCAACGCACATTCGCCTGTCTCTGTATGCCGCTCTTTTTATCTCCGGACCGCTTTTGCTGAGCATGACAATAGCCGTAAGGCCGTGCCAGCGTCAGGCTGGTTTCTTCCGGATAAGCCAGAACGGGTAGCCAGGCCTGATGTTAACCAGTTGTTTACCCCTGCAAAAGTGCCGCTGACGGGCTTTACCCTGTCTGTGCGCGCATTTAACCCTTATTTGTGTCATACCCACGGCATTTAGGGATGCTAATTTTTATTTACCCGGACCGCTTTAAACCGTCAAATCAGCCAATATTATGGATAATGAACAAAAACACCCTTTCGATTGTGCATTTGACTTTTTTTCCTGCTTTTTTAGGGTATTCCCGCAAATTGCTCAGCGAAAGAATAGATTTTGTTTTAAACTCATTTGTTACAAGCGGATACATTTGTATACAAGGAGACAGGCATGCATCACACCACACCGTTGATCACTACCATTGTCGGAGCACTGGTTCTGGCATTTCTCCTTGGGATGCTGGCAAACCGCCTGCGTATTTCGCCCCTGGTTGGCTACCTGATGGCAGGCGTGCTGGCTGGCCCTTTTACCCCCGGCTTTGTTGCCGATACCAATCTGGCTCCTGAACTGGCAGAACTCGGCGTTATCCTGCTGATGTTTGGTGTCGGCCTGCACTTCTCAATGAAAGATCTCATGTCGGTAAAGTCGATAGCCATTCCCGGTGCCATCGCACAGATCGCGGTCGCGACGTTACTGGGAATGGGCTTATCGTGGACAATGGGATGGTCGTGGATGACCGGCCTGGTGTTTGGTCTCTGCCTCTCTACCGCCAGTACCGTGGTGTTACTGCGCGCGCTTGAAGAGCGGCAACTGATCGATAGCCAGCGCGGGCAGATTGCGATTGGCTGGCTGATTGTTGAAGATCTGGTGATGGTGCTGACACTGGTGCTGCTGCCTGCGATTGCCGGCATGATGGAACAGGGCAACGCCAGTGCCGGACTGCTGGCCTGGGACCTGCTGTGGACCATCGGCAAAGTCGCCGCCTTTATGGTGCTGATGGTGGTGGTGGGACGGCGTGCCGTCCCCTGGATCCTCGCCCGCAGCGCCGCCACCGGCTCGCGTGAGCTGTTTACTCTGGCGGTATTAGCGCTGGCGCTGGGCATCGCCTTTGGTGCCGTTGAATTCTTTGATGTTTCGTTTGCGCTGGGCGCTTTCTTTGCCGGTATGGTGCTGAACGAGTCGGAACTGAGCCACCGCGCCGCGCGCGATACGCTGCCGCTGCGTGATGCCTTTGCCGTGCTGTTCTTTGTCTCGGTCGGCATGCTGTTTGACCCGTCGATTCTGGTGACGCAGCCGCTGGCAGTGCTGGGCGCGCTGGTGATTATTGTGGTGGGTAAATCGGTCGCCGCCTGGCTGCTGGTATCGCTGCTCGGCCATTCACGTCGTACGGCGTTGACCATTTCGGTCAGTCTGGCGCAGATTGGTGAATTCGCCTTTATTCTGGCCGGTCTGGGTATCTCGCTGGGCCTGCTGACTGACGAGGGCCGCAACCTGGTGCTGGCCGCCGCCATCCTGTCGATTATGCTTAATCCGATCCTGTTTACCCTGCTGGAGCGTTTCCTGGCGAAAACGGAGACGATGGAAGAGCAGACGCTGGAAGAGGCGATTGAAGAAGAGAAGCAGATCCCGGTGGATTTCTGCAATCACGCGGTGATTGTGGGTTACGGCCGGGTGGGCAGTCTGATTGGTCAGAAGCTGCTTGAGGCCAATGTTCCGCTGGTGGTGGTTGAAAACTCCCGCGCTCGTGTCGAGGCGCTGCGCGAGCGCGGCATCAAGGCGGTGCTGGGTAATGCTGCCCGCGCTGACACCATGGAACTGGCCCGACTCGACTGCGCCCGCTGGCTGTTACTGACTATTCCGAATGGCTATGAAGCGGGTGAAGTGGTCACCGCCGCGCGTGAAAAACATCAGAATATCGAGATTATCGCCCGCGCCCACTATGACGATGAAGTCGAGTACATCATGGAACGGGGTGCCACCCGTGTGGTGATGGGTGAACGTGAGATTGCCAGCAGTATGCTGCAAATACTGCAGGATGAGATGACCCAGGGCGAAGATTTACAGCCCTGCGATGTCGTGCGCTGATTCGTGTTAAGCAAAACCTGGCAGCCTACTGATCTATCAAAATCAGGGTGAATTTTACCGCAACGAATAAACTCAACACGCAGGGAACACGGACAGAAGAGCAAAGCGTCCCGCCGACCGGGACAAAAACGCCGGGAGCGTTTTTGAACAACGCAATGCGTTGGCCCGGCTACGGGCGCACCTCAGGGATGAGGTGCGTACTAAAAACGCCGGGAGCGTTTTTGAACAACGCAAAGCGTTGGCCCGGGATGGCTTAAGCGACTTTCCGATCTGACCGTATTCCCTTAGCAGGCTCGATCTCATCGCTAACCGAGCCAGACGTTGTCAGTCATCTAAGGCCCTTCTGTTCAGAAGGGCTTTTTTATGCGCGGCAGCTGCCAGCTTTACCGATCCCAGTAAGACTCTTCCAGACTGTCTTCCCGCTCCGGCAGACCGCGGGTCAGACGCGGCGAATGCTGATTCAGCACCTGGTAGCTGACGCGGTTAGCATATTTACATACCTGCGCCAGCGATGAGTAGGTCAGATAAGGACGCGCATGTTTGCTGGAGTTCGGCACATTCAGGCTGTGATAGTTGTTGGCGGTGATGTCATGCAGTAACGCCGCCAGCGCACCATCTCCGGCGCCGTTGGTGTTCATGATCTTTTCCGGTCCGCCCATATAAGGCGCGATGTGCGAGAAAATGCGCAGCGGCTGCTGGCAATCCTGCTGCCGCATCACCCGGCTGAACTCATACTGGTTGAATTCAGCAATCGCGCCAGGCAGCAGCGGATGGTTGGTTTTGCGTTTGAACTCTTCTTCGGTGTAACCCGCCATATAGAGCCCAATCGGGCCAGCAGTACACAGCACCAGATCGACCCAGTCCAGCGCCATATTGGCGGCGAGCAGCGGATCGCTTTCGCCGGTCAGCGCCAGCGCTTCCTCTTCATTCATCGCCACGATGCTGACATGCTCGCGCAGGAAATCGCGCCAGAACTGAGGGTTGTCGCCAATCACATGTTTGGTGCCCAGCGTCAGCACCACCGGCACGTTGTGGCGTTTGGCATACTCAATCGCCCGTAACGTTGCCTGTGGCATCGGTTCACCTTCGGCACAGCGCACCAGATAGGAGGTCAGTACCATCGCAGAGGCTCCGGCGATCACCTCTTCCGGTACGTTATCCGGATGCAGCTGGTTCATCTGGCCGGGGCTGATAGCAAAGGTTCGCTCGCCATGTTCGCCAATCAGCGTAAAGCAGCGTCCAATGGCGCCATCCACGCCCTGCAGATAGTTAAGATCGACCCGGCTTGAGGTGTTACAGAGATAGCGATAGGCGTAGCCGCCAATCTGGATGTTATTGCACATGACGCCCAGCAGCACGGAGCGGTCATCGGCCAGCACCGAGAAATTATGCAGCGTGTTACCGATGGTGCCACCAGCAAACTGATGGGTGATCAGCGCTTCCTGCATCAGCTCGTTGTACAACGCTTCCGCGACGGCATTATCGATAACCAGCGAGTGCCCGGCACTCAGGCCATAACGTGCAAGAAAAGCGTCATCGACTTTGGCTTCGATATCTACCAGCGTCTGGTCGATACCCACCACCCAGCTGCCTGCATCAACATCGTGTTGGGCGGGCTGTAACAGGGGATCGCGTGCGCTGACAGGAAAGTAGTGTTTGGATTTGCGTTTGCCGGGAAATTTCATCGGGAGGTGCCGTCTGGAAAAACAGGCGGAGAATGATATCACACTCTCCGCCTGCGCTTTAACGGCGTGCGTCGACCAGTTGCACCATCATGTCGATATGCGCCTCATCGGCGTTCAGCGCAGGGATATACTCAAACTTCTCACCCCCGGCATGCATAAAGATTTCGCAGTTTTCACCACTGATCTCTTCCAGCGTCTCCAGGCAGTCTGACGAGAAGCCCGGGCTCATCACCTGAACATGTTTGATCCCTTTAGCGGGCAGGCTTTCCATGGTTTTATCGGTGTAGGGCATCAGCCACGGCTCACGACCAAAACGCGACTGGAAGGTCATCATATACTGATCGTCACGCAGGCCCAGCGCTTTGACCAGGGCCGCCGTGGTATCCGCACAGCGCTGCGGGTAGTCATCGCCTTCGTTAGCAAAACGCTGCGGAATGCCGTGGAACGACAACACCAGCAGATCGGGCTGACCGTGCCGCTCAAAGGATCGCTCCACCGTCGCTTTCAGCGCGGCGATATAGGCCGGATGTTCGGCGTAGTCGCGGATAAACTGCACATCAGGCAGCGAGCGGTAATCTTTGAATACCGCGGTCAGGCCATCCCACACTGCCGCCACGGTGGAGCAGGAGAATTGCGGATAGAGCGGCAGCACAATCAGGCGGGTCACGCCCTGCGCCATTAGCTTATCAACCGCGCTTTTCAGGCTTGGATTACCGTAGCTCATGCCCACCTCGACGGGCATATCGACCCGTGCCGCCAGCGCATCGCGCTGACGCATGCTGTAAACCAGCAGCGGTGAACCGCCTTCCATCCAGACCGATGAGTAGAGCTTAGAGACGCGCGGCGAGCGAAACGGCAGAATAACGGCATTGAGAACCGGCCACCAGAGCCAGCGCGGCGCATCGACCACGCGCGGATCGCTTAAAAACTGTTTCAGATAGCGTTTAACTGCAGGTGTGGTGGGCGCGTCTGGCGTACCTAAATTAACCAATAACACGCCGGGCTTATCTTGCCTCATTTGAGTTCCTTGATAACAACGGGGATGCGTGAAAACGGGAAAATTGTAGCGGAATTAGTGGGAGGTAAAAGCGATTACTGCAAAAGGGGCCAGTAATACCGGCCCCTGTGAACTTAGCCCAGGATCTTAGCCAGCTCGGCACTGACTTCGGTCACCTTACGGGTGCCGTCGATTTTGTGATAGGCAGTGTTGCCCGCTTCCGCTTCTTTGCTGTAGTAAGCAATCAGCGGCGCGGTCATCTGATGATATTCCACCAGGCGCTTACGCACGGTCTCTTCCTGATCGTCTTTACGCATGGTCAGCTCTTCGCCGGTCACATCATCTTTGCCTTCCACTTTCGGTGGATTAAAAGTGACGTGATAAACGCGGCCTGATGGCGTGTGAACGCGACGGCCCACGATACGCTCAACGATCAGTTCATCCGGTACGGCGAACTCCAGCACGTGATCAACGGTGATCCCGGCCTCTTTCATTGCATCTGCCTGAGGAATGGTGCGCGGGAAACCGTCCAGCAGGAAACCGTTTTTGCAGTCTTCCTGGGTGATACGCTCTTTGACCAGCGCAATCACCAGCTCATCGGTCACCAGTTTGCCAGCATCCATGATGGCTTTCGCCTGGTTGCCCAGCTCGCTGCCTGCTTTTACTGCTGCACGCAACATGTCGCCGGTGGAGATTTGCGGAATGCCATACTTCTCCATGATGAATTGGGCCTGAGTCCCCTTACCTGCGCCCGGAGCTCCGAGCAGAATAATACGCATTGCGTAAATCCCCTTGCGAATCGCATTGATCTATCTTAGAAGCGAAAGAACATACCATTATGACCCGCTCATCACAAGGAAGGGCGCGGATCGCGCAGGGCGACCTGAGTCGCTTTTTGGCCCTGCCCCCTACCCGCCTGGCCTGCCGGACGCTTTTTCAGATTTACCGCCTGAGCCGAGCAGGAATTGCAGTCGTCGGCTCAGATGATGGGTCATATTCACGCTTTTTTTGCCGCTGCCGCGCACGTTAGCATTCAGCAGCAGCCGCGCCTGCTGCGGCCATTTCACCACATCTTCCGCATCTGACAGCGATGTGATCACGGAGGCCGGGACATTAAAGCTGGCAAACGGCAAACCGGGCTGATGGCAGGAGTTCAGCGGCAGCGGGTCTGACAGGGAGAGCGCATTGACGGTGGCGGCATTGTAAGGCCGCCAGTGCGGATCGTCGAAGCGGCGCAGTGCCTCATGCGTGGCGGTCAGGGTCAGCCCCTGTTCGAAAAGCCGCAGTTCGCTGCGCACCAGCGTACTGAAGTCATGTGTCCGCAACGCCACCAGCACCAGATCGCTGCAGATCTCGGCGTGGCGATCCAGTCGGGTGACAAACAGATGGGCTTCGTCGATCAGTTTCTGATGCAGTACGCTGGCAAAACTCTCGCTCGCCTCCGTCACGCCCTGGTTCTGGCAATCCCGCAGCGGACGCACGCGGCCATTGGGCAATTCGACATGCGGTACCAGCATGATGCTGCCCGCGATCAGCGGAACTGCTGGCAGGATGTTGAGTTCGGTTACCGGAAAGTGCGAGGCGTAACGGTGCTGATTGCGCGCCTGCTCCTGCCGCAGAAAGAGCTGAGAAAGAAGGACCTGCGCCACATGCAGCGAGGGCGCGAAGAAGAGATCGAACTGCTCCAGCCGGTAAAAACGTGAGAGCGCCAGGCGTAACCGATGGCGCGCCTCTGCTGAAGTTTCAGAGGATAAAGAGCGGTGTGCCATGGTTGTCTCGCTTCGGGGAGTGTGCGGCGTGAACGCAGGTTAAGCGAGGCGGAATACCCTGAAAAATCACAGATATAAGGCTGAGTCAACCCGCCATAATTTGCCCTACAGAGTAGGTCAATGCGGCTGGACTTTAAAATGATATAAATTGACAATCCCTGTTAGATTTTTGCACAGGGGAAGAGGATGAACAGACTGCCGCCACTGAGAGCGCTGCACTATTTTCACCAGGCAGCCTTACACAGCAGTTTTAGCGTGGCGGCTGAACATCTGCATGTTACGCACAGCGCCATCAGCCATCAGATTCGCCAGCTGGAGAGCTGGATGGGCAAACCACTTTTTATCCGCAGCCATGGCCGCGTGAAACTGACCTCACACGGTGAACGTCTGCTGCTGAGCTGTCAGCAGGCGTTCAGTGAGTTGCGCAGCAGCTGCGAAAGCATTCGTACCGGGCTGCTTCAGCAGATTCGGGTCTCCTGCGCCCCCAGCTTTTTGTCGCAATGGCTGATTCCCCGTATCGCCAGTTTTTATCAACGCTATCCGGAGATTGAGGTTCACTTCCAGCCGCTGACGCAGATCTCGCAACTGCGCAGCGAACATGTGGATGTGTTGATCCTCAGTCACGGCGAGCCCCCTGAATCTGACATAGACGCCACGCTGGTCAGCGAGGATGAGATTGGACCGCTCTGCGCACCTCACTTTGCCTCGCAACTGCGGGTCGGCGAGGATCTGGCCGCGATGCCCCTGCTGCATGCGGATACCCGGCTGCACGCCTGGTCAGAGTGGGCGGACAAAGCTGGGGTCAGCGGCCGCTTTAACGGCGGAAAGCATTTTGAGAGTCTGACACTGGGGATTCAGGCTGCACGAAGTGGTCTTGGCGTCCTGATGGCACCGCGTTTGCTGGTACGCAAAGAGCTGGAGGATGGCACGCTGCTTGCGCCGCTTGGCTTTGTACGCGTCGAGCGGGCCACATGGATGATGACAAAACAGAGCCGTCGGCACGATACGGAGATCAGCCTGTTTCGCGACTGGCTGCAGGATGCCGCAAAACCATAAAAAAAGCCGGTGAGGGTCACCGGCTTCAGACAGCTGACAAATTTACTGCTTTTTAACCCTGAAATCCCGCTCACAATCAGCGCTGACTGATTCAGACAGACGGCATCAGAGTCAATGCGATGGGAGCATACGCCTGGAGCAAAGCATCGCGGGCCATGGATGGCCCGCGCTGAGCCCGCCAGGGATGGCGGCTTTTTGCGTCTTTGCGGAAGGCGTATGCTCCCTGAGCCAGCATCGTAGCTGCAACTTCAGGCCGGTGAAAACCACCGGCCTGTTGCCATTATGCGGTCAGCAACTGGTTCATGCGGCGGATAAACTGGTTAGGATCGTCCAGCGTACCGCGCTCGGCCAGCAAGGCCTGATCCAGCAGCAGCTCAATCCACTCACCGAAGCGTGCTTCATCCTGCGTATCCGCAACACGTTTCACCAGCGGATGATCCGGGTTGATTTCGAACAGGTACTTCACTTCCGGCACTTCCTGTCCGGCCGCGGCAAACAGCTTCGCCATCTGCGTGGTCATCTCGTTTGCGTCGGTGGTGACAATCGCCGGAGTATCGGTCAGGCGATGCGTCAGACGCACCTCTTTCACACGTTCGCCCAGCAGAGTTTTCACCCGCTCAACAAAAGGCTCCAGCGCTTTTTCCGCCTCTTTCTGCTCTTCGGTCTCTTCATCCGCCAGCTTGCTCAGCGATTCATCCGCTTTGCTGACTGACTGGAAGGTTTTACCATCGAACTCAGTGAGATAGCTCATCATCCATTCGTCGATGCGATCGGAGAGCAGCAGCACCTCAATGCCTTTTTTGCGGAACAGTTCCAGATGCGGGCTGCTCTTCGCGGCGGCATAGCTGTCAGCGGTGATGTAGTAAATCTTCTCCTGACCTTCCACCATGCGGCTGACGTAATCTTCCAGCGAAATGGTCTGTGCCGAACCTTCGCTCTGGGTGGTGGCGAAACGCAGCAACTTAGCGATCGTCTCCTGGTTAGCGTGATCTTCCGCCGGGCCCTCTTTCAGCACCAGACCAAACTCATTCCAGAAGGTCTGATATTTCTCGTTGTCATCTTTCGCCAGTTTTTCCAGCATCTGCAGGGTCCGCTTCGTCAGCGCAGCGCGCAGGCTCTGGGTCACGCGGCTATCCTGCAGGATCTCACGGGAAACGTTCAGCGGCAGATCGTTGGAGTCAATCAGGCCACGCACAAAGCGCAGATAGTTCGGCATAAACTGCTCAGCGTCATCCATGATAAAGACGCGCTGTACGTAGAGTTTCAGGCCATGTTTCTGATCGCGGTTCCACATATCGAATGGCGCACGCGCCGGAATGTAGAGCAGGCTGGTATATTCCTGCTTACCTTCCACCCGATTGTGGCTCCAGGCGACCGGATCGCTGTAATCGTGGGCGATATGCTTGTAGAACTCGTTGTACTCTTCGTCGCTGATCTCAGATTTGTTGCGGGTCCACAGCGCCTGGGCTTTGTTAATCTTCTCCCAGTGTGTCCCTTCGCCTTCTTCATCTTTGCTTTCGATCTCAACCGGCAGCGCGATGTGATCGGAATATTTGCTGATGATGTTGCGCACGCGCCATGCATCCAGGAACTCATCCTCGCCTTCGCGCAGATGCAGGGTGATCTCGGTACCGCGATCGGCTTTCTCAATCTCAGCCAGGGTATATTCGCCCTCGCCTGCGGATTCCCAGAACACGCCTTCTTCGGCTGACGCGCCCGCGGCACGGGTGCGCACCGTGACTTTATCCGCCACGATGAATGCAGAATAGAAACCGACACCGAACTGACCGATCAACTGGCTATCTTTCGCCTGATCGGAGCCCAGGGATTCAAGGAAGGATTTGGTGCCTGACTTGGCGATAGTCCCGAGGTTCTCAATGACCTCATCGCGACGCATACCAATACCGTTGTCGCTGAGCGTAATGGTACGGTTGTCCTTATCAACAGAGAGACGAACATGCAGCTCGCCATCACCTTCATACAGGCTGGAATCTGACAGGGCACGGAAGCGCAGTTTGTCTGCCGCATCCGAGGCGTTGGAGATCAGCTCACGCAGGAAAATTTCTTTGTTTGAATAGAGAGAATGGATCATCAGGTGCAGAAGTTGTTTTACTTCCGACTGAAAGCCACGGGTCTCTTGTCCTTTCATGGTCATTGCTACCTCAACAAAACAGGTTGAACAAACGTTGAGGTTGATGTGGGGGTGACAAGGAGATTTTCAAGCCGGTGTCTGTCACAACACCGGCAAGTGATTAAAATTTAAACTTCTGGCGGCCCGCCAGTGAATGGGACAGCGTGGTGCCATCAACCATCTCCAGCTCACCGCCCACCGGCACGCCGTGCGCGATACGGCTGGCGTCGACGCCATACTGACCACAGAGTTCCGCGATGTAGTTCGCGGTCGCCTCGCCTTCCACCGTTGGGTTGGTGGCGAGGATCACTTCCTGCAGGGTTTCACTCTCCAGTCGCTGCTCCAGACGGTCCAGGCCAATATCAGCCGGACCGATGCCGTCGAGCGGCGAGAGATGTCCCATCAGCACAAAGTAGCGACCGCCAAACTGGCCGGTTTGCTCAATGGCGTGAATATCCGCCGGGCTTTCCACCACGCAGATTTGACCATTCTGCTGACGCCGTGGATTGGCGCAGATGGTGCAAATTTCCTGCTCGGTGAATGTCCGGCAATCGGCGCAGTGTCCGATCTCCGACATCGCCCGGGTCAGCGCCTGCGCCAGCCGCATGCCACCGCTGCGATCGCGCTGCAGCAGCTGAAACGCCATGCGCTGCGCCGACTTCGGCCCAACGCCGGGCAGACAGCGCAGCGACTCCATCAAAGATTCAAGCAGTGGACTGGTTTGCATCAGAACGGCATCTTAAAGCCTGGTGGCAGCTGCATGCCTGAAGAGACAGAAGCCATCTTCTCTTTCTGGGTTTCATCAATGCGACGTGCCGCATCGTTGAACGCGGCTGCAATCAGATCTTCCAGCATATCTTTGTCATCTTCCAGCAGGCTGGGATCGACTTCCACGCGACGGCAGTTGTGCGCGCCGTTAATGGTGACTTTTACCAGGCCAGCACCAGACTCACCGGTCACTTCAATCGCGGCAATCTCTTCCTGAACCTTGGCCATTTTGTCCTGCATCTGCTGGGCCTGTTTCATCAGGTTGCCCAATCCGCCTTTACCACCAAACATAGTTTTCTCTCTCAGCTGAGGCTACAACGCTATCGTTAAGATAGCAGCAGCGTGTTCAAACAGGTCGGATACTCTCCTCATCCAGATCGGCATCAAAAAAGCGCTGCAGCGTCTGGATGTGGGTATCACAGGTGATCGACTGACGCGCCTGCGCCAGTTTCTCTTCGTAAATGGCCTGACGCCATTCAAG
Source organism: Pantoea sp. CFSAN033090 (assembly GCF_001264395.1). Lineage (NCBI taxonomy): Bacteria > Pseudomonadati > Pseudomonadota > Gammaproteobacteria > Enterobacterales > Erwiniaceae > Pantoea > Pantoea sp. CFSAN033090. The sequence goes on from NZ_LGYX01000031.1 coordinate 53,068, forward strand.
TGGCGTCAACACCGATGAATTATCGTCTTCAACTACCGAGAGTTCAACTCTCTGCCCGGCATGCTGACTCAGCGCATCGCTTAATACCTGCTGCGCCGACGGTGAATTAAGGTGACGCTGGCTGCTACGCAAATGCAGGCAGACCCCAGTTTCGGTGGTCTCTTTCCAGGCATTTAACGCCAGCTGCTGCACCAGTTTCGGCAGCGGCAGGATCGCAATCTCTGCGGCCCAGGGATCGCGCTGCTGCGCTTCTTCGGCCAGACGCGCCGCCAGCTCAGGGGTTTTCTCATGCTCCAGCGCAGAACGCAAGGCCTTTGGCGTCGCCACCGGCTCCGCCACTTCCACCGGCTGATTAACCGCTTTCCAGCGGTACGCTTCCTCTTTTACCGGGGCGGCAGGCTCGCGATCGCGGATACGCTGCTGACTGCGCTCGGTGACCGAGGCCAGCCGCTCCAGCGCGGAGTTGGCCGGCCGCGCACCTGGCGCTGCCGGCTCACGCTTTTTTGGCTTGTTCGCTCCCTGACGCAACAACTGAGTGCGCGCCTGCAGGAGCTGACTGGTGGAACTGGAGAGTGCGGTATCAGGTGTGGCATCTGGCGACGGCGAATGCTGCGGTGCAGCATCGGGCGCGGCCATCTGCGGCTGAGCGGCAACCTGCTGCTGCGTCTGCTCCGGCATCTGCTGTTGAGTCTGCTGCGCGACGGGCGACGCGGTGTGCGACGGCGGCGCAGCGGCAGGTGACGGTGAGGCTGGCTGTGCTGCCGGTTGCCGTGCTAACGACGATGGGCCGGATGCTGCCGGTGACGTCTGCGCAGGGGCGACAGGCGCCGTCTGCTGAGTTAATGCGGGACGCGCAATGGGTTCAGCCACGGCAGCTTTAGGATGAAACGCCAGTGCACGCAGCAGCGTCATCTCCACACCCATGCGACGATCGGGCGCAATCGGCAGATCCTTGCGGCCCATCAACAGGGTCTGATAATAGAGTTGCAGATCGGCGGGCGGCACCACCCGCGCCAGTTCACGCAAGCGAAGTGCGTTACTCTCATCATCGTCATTAAGCGAGGTCGGCAGCAGTTGCACCATCGCAATCTGGTGCAGCAGGCGCAGCATTTCTACCAGCAGCGCTTCCCATTCCACACCCCGTGACGCGGCCTGGCTCAACAGGCTCATCACCTGCTGACCGTCACCGTCGACCAGCGCTTCCAGCAGCCCCAGCGGCTGTTCATCGTCCAGCGTGCCGAGCATGACGCTGACCGTACTGCTGGTCACCGCGCCCTGCCCCATGGCAATGGCCTGGTCGGTAAGGCTCAGCGCATCGCGCATACTGCCATCGGCAGCCCGCGCCAGCAGCTGCAGCGCCCGGGTTTCACTCTCAATCTGTTCCTGCTTCAGAACATGCTCAAGCTGCTGACGGATTTGATCCACATCCAGCGCTTTGAGGTGGAACTGCAGGCAGCGCGAGAGAATGGTCACCGGCAGTTTCTGCGGATCGGTGGTCGCCAGCAGGAATTTAACGTGTGAAGGGGGCTCTTCCAGCGTCTTTAACAGCGCATTGAAGCTGTGACGCGACAACATATGCACTTCATCGATCAGATAGACTTTGAAGCGGCCACGCGCCGGGGCGTACTGCACATTGTCGAGCAGATCGCGGGTATCTTCAACTTTGGTACGCGATGCGGCGTCAATCTCAATCAGATCGACAAAGCGGCCCTGCTCAATTTCACGGCAGTTATCACACTGACCACAGGGGGTGGCAGTGATACCGGTTTCGCAGTTAAGGCCTTTGGCCAACAGACGCGCAATAGTGGTTTTCCCTACTCCGCGGGTGCCGGAGAAGAGATAAGCATGATGGATGCGTCCCAGAGACAATCCATTCGCCAGCGCCGTCAGAACATGTTCCTGACCGACAACATCAGCAAAAGCCTGGGGACGCCATTTTCGCGCAAGTACCTGATAGCTCATGTGGAGTTCGACGAAGTTGGATGGAAAGATGAGCGCAGACGCTCTGCAACCCCTGTATAAGATTGCAGTAGTCTATCAGCTACGCTTTTGGCTGGCACTCGTTATCTTGACGCCGAAGGCGTGACGGCCTCGCCGGATGGCAAGGCCGAAAGAGTGGCTTAGTGGCCGGGGAATTTAACCAGGCTGTAGCTCTCAACGCCCATGGCATTAAGACGCGTTTCTCCGGTCAGATCGAACAGATTAATAATGAAAGCCGCGTCTTTAACTTCACCGCCTGCACGACGAATCAGTTTAACGGTCGCTTCAATCGTCCCGCCGGTCGCCAGCAGGTCGTCAACCACCAGCACCAGATCGCCTGGCTGGATGGCATCTTTGTGCAATTCCAGCTTATCGGTGCCGTACTCCAGCTCATAGGATTCGCTGTAGACTTCACGGGGCAGTTTGCCGGGCTTACGCACCGGAACAAAACCGACGCCGAGGCCTAACGCCACCGGTGCACCAAACAGGAAACCGCGCGCTTCCGTCCCCACCACCTTAGTGATGCCTTTATTACGGTAACGCTCAACCAGCAGCGCAATCGACGCGGCATAGGCTTTGGGATCTTCCAGCAGGCTGGTGACATCGCGGAACAGGATGCCTGGCTTAGGATAATCGGGAATGCTTTTAATGCTGTTTTTAATGAATTCAAGCTGCTGCGCAGTGTCGGTCATAATGATACGCCTGGTAAAAAATTCTGTTTCGCGCAGCTTCAAAAGCGCTAATACCTGATAACAGGCTCAGCGGAAGTCAATTCACAAAGGGAAGCCACGCACGAAGACGCCCAAATCTAAGCAAATGACCGGCTAAATGCAACTTTATCGCGGCGGCGGCGGTGCGTCCGCTGCTTCTGCCACCACCGGAATACGCCACATAAACAGCAGCAGCGCCGCCAGCATGATCAGCAGCATGATGCGTACCCAGAGCTGATGCACCAGGAAGAGTGAGAGACTAAAGGTGGCGACGATCAGGCAGATAGCGCGTACTTTAGCCCCTGGCGGCATCGCGCGATGCTGCTGCCAGTGACGCAGATAGCGGCCAAATGGCGATTTCCACAGCAGCCAGTGATGAAAACGCGGCGATGAACGGGCAAAACACCAGGCCGCCAGCAGCATGAATGGCGTGGTAGGTAATAAAGGTAATACAATGCCCAGCGTCCCCAGCACAATCGCCAGCCAGCCGAGGGTTAATAACAGAATGCGTTGCATGAATGCCGCCCAACTCTTTCCTCATCAGCGTACGTTAGCACAATTGAGCGTCACGCGATGAGTGAGATCGCCATACAACAGCGCCTGCAACAGCTCCTTATCGCCCTGCGGCACGAGCTTGCCTGCCATTCAGATGGGGTTTGCCGTCTGCCACGTTTTGATACTCAGCTGTTTCGCACCAAAGGCACGCGGCTGGCTGATTACCTGCTGGAAGTGGAACAGAATTTTGCCCGGCTCTGCGACAGCAGCCACGATCTGGCCCGCAGTGCGTGGCTGGCTGAACGCCTGGTCGATCAGATTGCCGCCCTGCAACGCGAGGCGAGTACGCAACAGCTGCGTACCCGACGCGAACAGCCCATCAGGAACCCACGCGCCGCAAAATATCAGGAGTACCGTGAATTTGAACGGCGTTTACTGGCAATGATCGATCAGCGTGAGCAGCGCCTGGCGCTGGCCGAAACGCTGGCGGTACAGCATCAGCTGAAACAGGATCTGGAAACGTTAGAGCAGCGACTGGCACGCTGTCGGCAGGCGATTCGCTCTGTCGAATGGGCCTCTTCGTTGCGCGGCAGCGAATAAAGCGCAGCGTGACAAAAGCGCTCCTATACTGGGTGTGATTCGGCGCGGAGAAGAACCATGGCTTTACTTGTGTGGCTGTTAAGCGGTTTACTGCTGGGGTTGCTGAAGCGTCTGCTGATGCCGGGACCACCGGGCGGCCTGGTTGCTACCCTGACGCTGTCGATGATCGGGGCACTGATTGGCGGCTATATCGCCACCTATTTTGAACTGGGCACCCTGGCAACGCTGCATATTGGCGCACTGGGCATGGCGATTCTCGGTGCATTAGTGATGCTGCTGGTCGCGGCCCGACTACATATTTAGGAGAAGAGATGTCACTGGAAAATGCCCCTGACGACGTCAAACTGGCAGTTGATCTGATTCAGCTACTGGAAGAGCATCAACTGCCGGTAGAAACCGTGCTCTCAGCGCTGGCCATGGTGCAGCGCGATTTCGAAAACAAGCGTGATCGCCCATCGGCTTAGTGGTGGGCAGTCAGCGTCGGACTGAGGCGCAGCATATCGATAAAGGCATTGACCAGCGTCGGCGCGTCTCCGGCTAAATCAAAACTGTCCGGCGCAAACAGCCAGCTTTCCATCATACCGTTGACGTAACCGCGCAGGATAAGAGCGGCCTGACGCGTGCTGAGACTGCCAGGAAGTTGTCCGGCTTCGATACACTGGCGCAGGACATCTTCAATTTTGTCGTAGCACTCCAGCAGTAAGCTCTGCTGCATATTCTTCAGCGCCGACATTTCGCCCACAAATTCACATTTGTGGAAAATGATCTCCATCAAGGCGCGGCGCTGCGGATCCTTTGCTGTCGCGTCAAAGATATAGACCAGCATCGCTCGCAACACAGAGAGTGGATCGCCAGGGTATTTTGTCTGATACTCAAGTTCCACATCGTCCAGACCAGCATCACAACGAAGCCATATTTCATGTAATACATCGGCTTTATTTTTGAAGTGCCAGTAGATGGCCCCTCGCGTGACGCTGGCAGCGGTTGCAATATCCGCCAGAGAAGTGGCTGAAACGCCCTGCTGCGAAAACAGAACAATGGCGGCATCAAGAATTTGATGTCGCGTTTCAAGTGCTTGCGCTTTGGTTTTTCGTGCCATAAGGGGCTTTTTTTACAAACAGGTAAGTTTACATACATTTGCGAATGTATGTACCATAGCATGACCTGCGACTTGACACAGCAATGGGTTTTTCAGTTTGTGATCCATTGACCAATTGATATCGGACACTAGAGGTTTATTTATGAATAAAATCAGAGGATTATCGCCTCTGGCGGCCGTCCTGATGCTATCAGGCAGCTTTTTGTTAACAGGATGTGACAACAATAAATCCGAACAAGCCGCCCAGCAACCGCCAGCAGTGGGGGTTGTAACACTGAAAACTGAACCCCTGAAAATCTCGACTGAATTACCTGGCCGCACCTCGGCATATCGTGTCGCCGAAGTCCGTCCGCAGGTTTCCGGTATCATTCTGAAGCGTAACTTTGTTGAAGGCAGCGATGTCAAAGCGGGTCAGTCTCTTTATCAGATCGATCCTGCTACCTATCAGGCCGCCTATGACAGCGCCAAAGGTGATTTAACTCAGGCGCAGGCCAATGCTCGCATCGCTCAGCTGACCGTCAAACGTTATAAGCCTTTACTCGGCACCAAATATATCAGTCAGCAGGATTACGACACCGCCGTTGCCACGGCCGCGCAAAACGATGCTGCGGTTCAGGTAGCAAAAGCCAATGTAGAAACGGCCCGCATTAACCTGGCTTATACCAAAGTCACCTCGCCTATCAGTGGCCGCATCGGCAAATCGTCAGTAACGGAAGGTGCGCTGGTACAAAACGCGCAAACCACCGCTCTGGCCACTGTGCAGCAACTTGACCCGATGTATGTCGACGTCACCCAGTCGAGCGAAGATTTCATGCGCTTACGTTCAGAACTGGAGTCGGGTCAGCTGAAGCAGAACGATGGCAAAGCCAACGTGACCCTGCTGATGCAGAACGGCAACAGCTATCCACAGACAGGTACGCTGGAGTTCTCTGACGTTACCGTTGATGAAACCACCGGTTCTATCACTCTGCGCGCCATTGTCCCGAACCCGAACCATGCGCTGTTACCTGGCATGTTTGTTCGCGCTCGTCTGGATGAAGGTACCAATCCTAATGCGTTGCTGGTTCCGCAACAGGCGGTAGCCCGCACCCCAACGGGTCAGGCAACGGTCATGGTGGTAGGTGCAGATAACAAAGTGGAAGCTCGTCAGGTCACCACCTCTCAGGCGATTGGCGACAAGTGGTTAGTCACCGACGGTGTTAAAGCGGGTGAACGTGTGATCAGCACGGGTCTGCAGCGAGCCAAGCCGGGCGCACAGGTTACCCCACAAGAAGTCTCAGACGATGCGAAAGCGGCACCCGATTCAAAGCCGCAGTCTGACAAGTCATCGTCATAACAGGAGCCGTTGATTCATGGCTAAGTTCTTTATCGATCGGCCCATCTTTGCGTGGGTGCTCGCCATCATCATTATGCTGGTCGGTGCGCTATCGATTCTCAAACTTCCGATTGAGCAATATCCCAATGTTGCACCGCCGGCGATTGAGATTCAGGCCACCTACCCTGGTGCAGATGCTAAAACGCTGCAGGACTCGGTGACCCAGGTCATCGAACAAAATATGAACGGCATTGATGGACTGATGTATATGTCCTCAAGCAGCGACTCATCCGGTACGCTGACCCTGACGATCTCCTTTGAGTCAGGAACAGATGCCGATATCGCGCAGGTTCAGGTGCAGAACAAACTGCAGCTGGCGACGCCGCTGTTACCGCAGGAAGTACAGCAACAGGGGATTCAGGTTAAGAAATCTTCCAGTAGCTTCCTGATGGTAGCGGGCTTCATCAGCGACGATGACAATATGACGCAGAATGATATTTCTGACTTTATTTCATCGTCCATCAAAGACCCGATCAGCCGTACCAAAGGCGTGGGTGATACCCAGGTATTTGGTGCGCAGTACGCGATGCGTATCTGGATGGATCCGCACAAGCTGAACAACTACAACCTGACGCCGGTTGATGTTATCAGCGCCCTGAATACGCAGAACACCCAGGTTGCTGCCGGTCAGTTGGGCGGTACGCCTCCGGTTCCGGGACAGCAGCTTAACGCCTCGATCATTGCGCAAACCCGTCTCACCTCTACCGATGAATTCGGCAAAATCCTGCTGAAAGTGAATGAAGATGGTTCTCAGGTTCGTCTGCGTGATGTGGCAAGGATTGAACTTGGCGCGGAAAACTACGAGATCGTTGCCCGTTATAACGGCAAGCCTGCGTCCGGTATCGGTATCAAGCTGGCCACCGGTGCGAATGCGCTGGATACCGCCAATGCGGTGAAAGAAGAACTGGCCAAATTGCAGCCGACGTTCCCGGCCGGTTTGAAAGTGGTCTATCCGTATGACACTACGCCTTTCGTTAAGATCTCGATTTTCGAAGTGGTGAAAACGCTGATCGAAGCGATCGTGCTGGTGTTCCTGGTCATGTATCTGTTTCTGCAGAACTTCCGCGCCACGCTCATTCCTACCATTGCGGTCCCCGTGGTATTGCTGGGTACGTTTGCCGTTATCAGCGCTTTTGGCTATTCGATAAACACCCTGACGATGTTCGGGATGGTGCTGGCCATCGGCTTGCTGGTGGATGACGCCATCGTGGTGGTCGAGAACGTTGAGCGCGTAATGGCGGAAGAGGGATTACCGCCAAAAGAAGCGACTAAGCGTTCTATGGAGCAGATCCAGGGCGCACTGGTCGGTATCGCGCTGGTGCTGGCTGCCGTATTTATTCCGATGGCGTTCTTTGGTGGTTCGACCGGTGTTATCTACCGTCAGTTCTCCATCACTATCGTTTCGGCAATGGCGCTGTCGGTGCTGGTCGCCTTTATTCTGACGCCGGCACTCTGTGCCACCATGCTGAAACCGATTAAAAAAGGCGAGCACGGTAAAACCACCGGTTTCTTCGGCTGGTTCAACCGCATGTTCGACAAAAGCACCAACCACTATGTGGATGGTGTGGGTCACATGGTTCGCAGTACGGGTCGCTATATGGTGATCTATCTGGTGATCGTGGTCGGTATGGCGTTTCTGTTTGTGCGCCTGCCCTCTTCATTCTTACCGGAAGAGGATCAGGGTCTGCTGCTGGCTCAGGCGCAGCTGCCTGCTGGTGCAACCCAGGAGCGTACGCAGAAAGTGCTGGACCAGGTGACGGATTACTTCCTGATCCAGGAGAAAGACACGGTTAAATCGGTGTTTACCGTTAACGGCTTCGGCTTTGCCGGTCGTGGACAGAACACCGGTATCGCCTTCGTCAGTCTCAAGCCGTGGGATGAGCGTACCGGCAGCGACATGAAAGTACCGGCGATTGCTGGCCGTGCCATGCAGGCGCTGGGCGCGATCAAAGATGCAATGGTCATTCCTTTCAACCTGCCAGCCATTATTGAACTGGGTAACGCGACCGGCTTCGACTTTGAGCTGATCGACCAGAATAACCTTGGCCACGATAAGCTGACGGAAGCGCGTAATCAGCTGTTCGGCATGATTGCGCAGCATCCTGATACGCTGGTTGGCGTCCGTCCTAACGGGATGGAAGATACCCCGCAGTACAAGCTGACCATCGATCAGGAGAAAGCACAGGCGCTGGGCGTATCACTGAGTGATATCAACACCACGCTGGCGGCTTCCTGGGGCGGTTCCTACGTCAATGACTTCATTGACCGCGGTCGCGTGAAGAAAGTTTACGTCATGGGTAAAGCGGACGCCCGCATGCTGCCGGACGACATTGGTAAATGGTACGTGCGCAACAGCAGCGGAACCATGGTGCCCTTCTCTGCCTTCTCGTCAGCGAAATGGCAATATGGCTCACCGCGCCTTGAGCGTTACAACGGTCTGCCTGCGATGGAAATCCTGGGACAGGCTGCGCCAGGCAAAAGTTCGGGTGCGGCAATGGACCTGATGGAAGAGCTGGCGGCGAAACTGCCTGCCGGTATCGGCTATGACTGGACCGGTATGTCCTATCAGGAACGCTTGTCAGGTAACCAGGCCCCTGCGCTCTATGCCATCTCGCTGATTGTGGTCTTCCTGTGTCTCGCCGCACTGTACGAGAGCTGGTCGATTCCATTCTCGGTTATGCTGGTTGTCCCGCTCGGGGTCATTGGTGCACTGATCTTTACCACCCTGCGTGGCCTGAGTAATGACGTCTACTTCGTAGTGGGGTTACTGACAACCATCGGCCTCTCCACCAAGAACGCCATCCTTATCGTCGAATTTGCTAAAGATTTGATGGATAAAGAGGGTAAAGGGCTGATTGAAGCTGCGCTGGAAGCGTGCCGTATGCGTCTGCGTCCTATCCTGATGACGTCACTGGCGTTTATTCTCGGGGTACTGCCGCTGGCGATCAGTACTGGTGCCGGTTCCGGTTCGCAAAACGCCGTAGGTACCGGTGTTATCGGTGGTATGGTCACCGCGACCATACTGGCGATCTTCTTCGTTCCTGTGTTCTTTGTGGTGGTACGCCGCCGCTTTGGCAAGAAAAAAGAAGAATCAGCGAACAGTCATCCGGTTGAGCATAACCAGACTCACTAAGCTGTAAATCATCTGAGGCCGCGCAAGCGGCCTTTTTTTATGCCTGCGATTCAGCCCTTCTCATTTCCTGTTCCCTTGCTTTTCCTGTCTCACGGACAGTTGCAATCCTGGCCTGTGCATCGCATAATATTGTTATAGTATAACATTACATAGGTGTGCATTATGAAAGCGAATATTCATCCTCACTATCGTCACGTGGTTTTCCATGACACATCGGCTGATGTCTGGTTCAAAATCGGATCAACCATCAAAACCGATCGCACCGTGGAGTTCGAAGGCGAAACGCTGCCCTACGTCACCCTGGATGTGTCGTCTGCCTCACATGTGTTCTACACCGGTAAACAGAAAGATTTTGCCAAAGAGGGCAGCACCGCGCGCTTTAACCAGCGTTTCGGGCGCTTTCTTGGAAAGAAATAGAGGAGAGGATCATGCAGGTATTAAGCTCGCTGCGTTCAGCAAAAAATCGCCATCGGGATTGTAAAGTGGTCCGCCGCAAAGGCCGTATTTACGTGATCTGTAAATCGAACCCGCGGTTTAAAGCAGTACAGGGAAGAAAGAAAAAACGCTAGTTTGTGTCGTGATGACTGGCCGGGCTTGCCCGGCCTTTTTTATGCTTAGTGCATGCTCTTCAGCATCGCATTCACGTTGTGTTTAAAAGCCGCCTGATAGGTGGCTGCCGGGCCAGAGGCCGTGGATAACGCTTCCGGATAGAGCTCACCACCCGGCTCTGCCCCGGTGGCGCTGGCAATCTGTTTTACCAGACGCGGGTCGGTCTGGTTCTCAATGAAATAGCGATTGATGTGCTGCTGCTTAAGCTGGGTGATTAAATTACCCACGTTGCTGGCACTCGCTTCCGCCTCAGTAGAGAACCCTACCGGCGCAAGGAAAGTCACGCCATATCGCTGTCCAAAATAACCAAACGCATCATGACTGGTCAGCACTTTACGCTTATCGGCTGGCACAGCGTCAAAGGCGGTTTTTGCCCAGCGATCCAGCGCCTGCAGTTGCTGAATGTAATTCTGTCCACGCTGACGAATGGCCGGAGCATCTTCAGGATCGGCTTTGACCAGCGCATTCATCACGTTGGTCGCGTAGATAACGCCGTTCTGCATGCTGTTCCAGGCGTGAGGATCGGTAACGGTTTTACCCTCCTCCTCCATGCTGCGGGTGGTGATACCGGTTGAAGCGACAACGGGCTGACCGCGATACCCTGAGGCGCTGACCAGCCGATCCATCCACCCTTCCAGTCCCAGTCCGCTGACAAACACCAGATCGGCCTTCGCCAGCGCCTGACTGTCCTGCGGTGTCGGTTCAAAAGTATGAGGATCGCCATTCGGCCCCACCAGGCTTTTAACCTTTACATGCTCGCCGCCGACCTGCTTAACGATGTCAGCCAGCACGGTAAAGCTGGCCACGACATCCACCGTTTTGGCCATCGCCAGAGGCGTGGCAAACAGCGCAGCGAGCGCCAGGCTAACCGGTAATTTTTTCATAGATACCCCTTAAGATTAATGGCGGCGTAAAATTCCGCCGCACGGCCCTGTAAGAATGGAGAAAAAAAACAGCATGGCGGCGCTCAGCACTACAGCGGGACCCGCCGGCAATGAGAAGTGCCAGGAGAGCATCAGCCCGGCCAGCGCCGAAATCATTGCCATGAAAATGGCGATAACCAGCATTGCGGCGAGATGGCGACTCCAGAAGCGGGCGCTGGCGGCGGGCAACATCATTAAACCCACCGACATCAGAGTGCCCAGCACCTGAAAACCCGCCACCAGATTCAGCACCACCAGCATTAAAAACAGACCATGCACCAGCGGCGCGCTCCATTTTCCCTGCGCACGCAGGAAGTCGCCGTCAAACGCATCGATGACCAGCGGACGATAGATCACCGCCAGCAGAATCAGCGTAAAGGCAGCGATGCCGCCCACCAGCAACAGCGCTGCGTTGTCTACCGCCAGCAGCGAGCCAAACAGAACGTGCAGCAGATCCACACTTGAGCCGCGTAATGAAACCAGCGTGACGCCCAGCGCCAGTGAACCCAGATAGAACCCGGCAAAACTGGCATCCTCTTTCAGCGGCGTGTAGCGACTGACCGCGCCAGAGAGCAGCGCCACGGCTAAACCAGCGATCAGGCCGCCAACACCCATCGCGACCAGTGACAATCCGGAGATCAGATAGCCAATGGCGGCACCGGGCAGCACCGCGTGTGATAAGGCATCGCCAATCAGGCTCATACGTCGCAGGGAGAGGAATACCCCGAGCGGCGTGGCGCTGACGGCCAGCGCCAGACAGGCCACCAGCGCGCGTCGCATAAAACCAAACTCAATAAAGGGTTGAATCAGGGTCACGGCGCACGACTCCCCAGAGAGGAAGCAGGCAGGCAGGTGCAGTTAACCTCACCTTCATCCATCGACATCACGTTACTGAAGTAGCGCGCCACCAGCGGACGATCGTGCAGCACCACCAGCAGGGTTGTTCCGGCCTGCTGTTGCTGCTCAAGGATCGACATCAGTAGTGTCACTGTCTGGCTGTCAATGCCGTTAAAAGGCTCATCCAGAAGCCAGAGCTGGCTGCGCTGCAGCATCAGCCGCGCAAACAATACCCGCTGCAGTTGTCCACCGGATAACGTCGCGGGCTGCGCATCTGCATAATCACTCATCTGAACCGCTTCCAGCGACTGCCAGATCTCCCGACGCAGTATCCGGTTAATGCCGCCGAACCAGCCGCAGCGTGGCCAGCAGCCAATAGAGACCAGTTCAAATACCGTCAGGGGAAAGCGGGTCTCAAGTTCGGTGCGCTGCGGCAACCAGCCGATATCCCGGCGTGCAACCTGCAGCTCACAGCGCCCGGCTATCGGTGGCAGTAAGCCAGCAATGGTTTTTAACAGGGTTGATTTGCCGCTACCGTTCGCGCCGACCAGCGCGGTCATCGAGCCGGCTGCGAGCTGGCCGGTAATAGCCGGGGTCACAACCTGTCCCTGGTAGCCCGCGCGAAGCGCGTTAAACAGGATCATGCGCTGATCCCCCATTTTATTGCCACAGCAAGCAGCGTGATAAATAGCAGTGCTACTCCCAGCCGCCCGCCCAGTGACATAAGTAGTCCACTCTGACGCATTACTTCACCATAATGTTATAACATAACAGTGAAGATACCTGATGTTGCTCTCTGTTGAATGTGGGATTGTGTATCAAAAGATAAATATCAGCTGCACGCACTGGCAGACCCGCGCTGGCGGTAAGGCCTGCGGCTGCGTCTGGCAAATCTCAGAAACTGAGAGTTTTGTGCTCAACTGACTTGCAAACCAGTTGCAGAAAACCAATGATAGGTTTATTAACGGTTATAAGTGGAACAGATATGCTGTCACGCATTGAATGTGATATTGCCGCGGGTGAATCGGACTGCGCAAAAATAGCAGAGATTGTTCAGCGGAATATTCTCAAAATAACCGATTTGCTGGTAGGGGATTTACGCTGGTACTCACAAAATGCCCGGTTAGTTCCAGGCAGTTTAAAAATCATTTCGGTTGAATACCAGGATCTGAATAGTTTTAAATTACTTTACGATTTTGACTGGAATTTATTTAGTCCCTGCCTGGATCTAAATGAAACCGTGACGCAGTCAGAACAGGTAAAATTTCACATTAAGCCCGGTGCACTTGAGTTTGATGTGATCGACAATGAGCAACCCTCCCCTGGCGATGAATTGTAATATTTAGTAATGGAGGTGAGCAGAACTAATGGTTTTACACTATCTTTAAGGTATCCCGTTTAATAACTGCCCGAATAATCGCTTCCTGGCCGCGTGATCTTCTCTCGCCGCCCTGCGGCAACTGTGCTAGCTATGGAGGGGAAAAAGATGGACGAATACTCACCGAAACGGCATGATATTGCCCAGCTTAAATACCTTTGTGAGAGTCTGTTTGACGACAGCATGGCAACATTAACCGACAGTCATCATGGCTGGGTTAATGATCCCACTTCTGAAAGCAATCTACAGCTTAACGATTTGATTGAGCATATCGCCTCTTTCACCATGAATTACAAAATTAAGCACGTTGAAGATGAAGCGCTGATTTCGCAAATCGATGAATATCTTGATGATACTTTTATGCTATTCAGCAATTATGGTGTCAATAGTCCGGATCTTCAGCGGTGGCAACGTTCAGCAAAACGCTTATTTAATCTGTTCACTGAAGAGTGCGCTTTTCTCCAGCAACCGAGCCATTCATTATAGTAAAGACATGAGAACGGTTTATTTATGAACAAAACCCTGACTAAAACCGATTATTTGATGCGACTGCGGCGCTGCCGCTCTCTTGATACCCTGGAAAGGGTGATTGAAAAAAATAAGTATGAATTACCGGAAGATGAATTAGCGGTATTTTACTCAGCAGCTGACCATCGCCTGGCGGAACTGACGATGAACAAGCTCTACGATAAAGTCCCGGGTTCAGTATGGAAATTTGTCCGTTAATCTGATCGCTTACGGCTCAGTTTTACCCCAATAAAGTACCGGATAATCCTGCCTGCCGGCAAAGGATCGGCCCAGGCGGGTTTTGCCTGTCTGCAGCTTAGGGGGAGAATATCGAAGGGAGAAAGTGGTGGGGGCCCTGCCAGCTACATCCCGGCACACGCGTCACCTGCTACGGCTGCTTCCTTCCGGATCTGACCGAGTTCACAAGCTAGCATTGCGGGAGAACCAACAGGGCCCCCATTGACAAGCCCTCTTTACGAGAGCGGGGGCATTATCTGGGAAGGAGGTGGCAATTGCAAGCGTAGTCGGGACAACCGTTGTTTTCTTGAACAACCACCGCTTTTACGCTTTCTCCGCCTTTTCCCCGTGCTAAATTTAAAACCCTTTTTCCTGATGAAATAAGTACATGAATCAGCCAGACACTTTCCAGCAACGCATCTGGCAAATTGTTGCCGCTATTCCGGCTGGCCGCGTCACCACCTATGGCGATGTGGCGCTACTGGCCGGTTCTCCGCGCGCGGCGCGTCAGGTTGGTGGCGTGCTGAGTCGCTTACCCGAGGGCACTACCCTTCCCTGGCATCGCGTCGTAAACCGACACGGCACAATTTCTCTTCAGGGTGACCGTCTGTTGCGGCAGCGGGATGCACTGGAGGCGGAAGGCATAGAGGTGAGTGATGATGGACAGCTCGATCTCGAGGCTTATCGCTGGCGAGTTTAGACAGGGTAAAAAGGGCGACAATGTCGCCCCGAAATGAGTTTACAGACGGGTTGGAGCAGGAACCGCAGCAGACGGCGTCACCTGAGTCGGTGAGGTCGAAGGAACGGTGGTCGCTGCGCCCGGCTGGGTTGGCATCGCCATAGACGGTACCGGTACCAGCAGCAGCTCTGCTTTGGTGCCACCCTGGTTAATCACTGGCTTCACGCCTTCAGTGATAAAGGCCAGTTTACCGTCGATTGAGATAGCTGCGCTTAACAGAATGCGTGCATCAGGCTTGATGTCGGCTGGGTTAAACGGCAGCACGAACTGGAACGGTGCCTGTTTGCCTTCGGTACGCACCACGCGCTGCGACAGCACTTTTGAGGGTGCATCGGCGACGGACGCATCAGAGAGCGTCACGGTTAATACTGCATCCGGCGGCAGCGCAATGCGCTGGCGGATAAAGACTGAACCACTTACGTTAGGCTGCGCAATCGCCGCCGTCTGTCCTGCAACCGCAGAACCCAGAGTTGGCGTTGGCACGGGTTTACTCTTGTCGGCGCATCCTACAACAGCAACCGCCATAACTACTCCACTGAACACATGCCTGAGTTTCATTGATGTCGTCTCCATTTGATCAAAATGATTGTCGGCAGCGAATCCTGCTTACAGCGCTTCACTCGCCGTATGTCCTTAATGTTGGCACAAAAATGAAATTTTGCCTGGCACCGACAATGTAGAAAGTCTGATTGACGTCAACTGGTCCGATCTTTCACACTGAGCAGGTCACTATATTGAGGAACGCGCCATGAGTCAGGCACTGCAAAATCTGCTGAATTTATTAAATCTGGAAAAACTGGAAGAGGGTTTATATCGCGGCCAGAGCGAAGATATTGGCCTTCGTCAGGTGTTTGGCGGTCAGGTGGTGGGTCAGGCGCTGTATGCCGCAAAGCAAACTGTGGCGGAAGATCGCATTATTCACTCTTTTCACAGCTATTTTTTGCGGCCCGGCGATAGTCAGAAAGCGATTATTTACGATGTTGAAACGCTGCGTGATGGCAAAAGTTTCAGCGCACGTAGGGTCAGTGCCATTCAGAATGGGCAGCCGATTTTTTATATGACCGCCTCGTTCCAGTCACCGGAAAGCGGCTTTGAACATCAGAATCCGATGCCACAGGTGGCGGGGCCAGAGAATCTGTTAACTGAACAGGCGATGGCGCAGAAAATGGCGCATCTGCTGCCAGAAAAGCTACGTGAAAAATTCATTGCTGAGCGTCCGCTGGAGATCCGCCCGGTACAGATTCACAATCCTCTCCGGGGCCATGTGGATAAGCCTGAACGCCAGGTCTGGATCCGTGCCACCGGCCCACTGCCCGACGATTTGCGTATCCATCAGTATCTGCTCGGCTATGCTTCCGATCTCAATTTCCTGCCGGTCGCGCTCCAGCCGCACGGCAAAGGCTTTTTAGAGCCGGACATGCAGGTCGCCACTATCGACCACTCAATGTGGTTCCACCGCCCGTTCGACTTCAGTGAATGGCTGCTCTATAGCGTAGTCAGTACTTCGGCGTCAGGCGCACGGGGTTTTGTCCGGGGCGAGTTCTACAATCAGAAGGGTGTGCTGGTGGCCTCAACGGTTCAGGAAGGGGTCATGCGTCAGCGCAGCGAATAAAAAAAGGGGCGATTACTCGCCCCCGATTGATCTTTTCACTGCCCATCCATTACTGGTTGTAAGCATTCTCGCCGTGGCTGTTTACATCCAGACCTTCACGCTCATGCTCTTCCGGAACGCGCAGACCGACAATCAAATCAGCCAGCTTGAAGCCGATGAAGGCGACAACGCCCGACCAGACGATAGTCAGGCCCACGCTGAAGAGCTGTACCCAAACCTGATGGCCCATGGTGACACCCTCTGCGTAGCCTACGCCGCCCAGTGAAGAGGAGGCAAACACGCCAGTCAGGATACAGCCGACAATGCCGCACACGCCATGCACGCCGAACACATCGCAGGGATCATCCACGCGCAGCCATTTTTTCAGGGTGGTCACGCCCCACAGTCCCGCCAGTCCGCCGACCAGGCCGATGATTAATGCACCGCCGACGCCGACGTAACCACAGGCAGGCGTAATCGCTACCAGCCCGGCAATAAAGCCTGAACAGGCACCCAGCAGCGAAGGCTTACCACGTACCGCCCACTCGCCAAAGGTCCATGACAACACGGCGCCCGCTGTTGCGACAACGGTGTTCAGGAAGGCCAGCGCCGCGATTTCGTTTGCTGCAGAAGCAGAACCGGCGTTGAAACCGAACCAGCCGACATACAGAATGGCGGTGCCGGTGAATACCATTGGCAGGTTGTGTGGTTTGAAGGCCTCTTTACCAAAGCCGGCACGTTTGCCCACCAGATAAGCGCCCACCAGACCGGCGACAGCGGCGTTAATATGCACCACGGTGCCGCCAGCAAAGTCCAGCGCGCCATCCTGTGCCAGGAAACCGCCAGCCCACACCATGTGCGCGATAGGCAGGTAAGCCAGGGTCAGCCAGACGCCGACAAAAATCAGTACGGCAGAGAAACGGATGCGTTCTGCGATAGCACCAACAATCAGGCCCACCGTGATACAGGCAAACGAGGCCTGGAACGCGACGTGAATATATTGATAGAAGCTGCCCATGACGGCGGTCAGCTGAATGTTTTTCAGCATCACCCAGTTAAAGCTGCCAAAGAATGCGTTGCCTTCACTGAACGCCAGTGAATAGCCGTAAACCATCCACAATACGCAGACCAGTGAGAAGGTGACGGCAACCTGGGTCAGCATCGACAGCACGTTTTTACCGCGAATCAAACCACCGTAAAACAGCGCGATACCTGGAATTGACATAAACAGCACCAGCGCGGTGCAAATCATCATAAATGCGTTATCAGCCTTGTCCGCAACGGCAGGCGCAGCCATCGCGAGTGAGGGTAACAGTGCCAGGCTGGTGAGGCCCAACTTAGCGAAAATTTTATTCATTTTTATTCCATCCCATCACAGTACTGAGTCTTTATTACAGAGCGGCTTCGTCGGTCTCGCCGGTACGAATACGGATGACGCGCTGCAGTTCAGCCACGAAAATTTTACCGTCGCCAATTTTGCCGGTGTAAGCCGCTTTACTGATGACATCCACCACTTCGTCTAACTGATCGTCGGCAATAGCGATATCAATTTTGACCTTAGGCAGGAAGTTCACGCTGTACTCTGCGCCACGATAAAGCTCTGCATGGCCCTTCTGACGGCCAAAACCTTTCACTTCGGAGACGGTCAGTCCCTGAATGCCGATAGAGGATAAAGCTTCACGTACATCCTCCAGCTTGAATGGCTTAATTACGACGGTAACCAGCTTCATTGGATCCCCTCCAGCGAGTAAATAGGTAACGTTTACGGACACGCAGGGATATAAGCAAAGCCTGTGCCAGAGTGTGAAAATGACGGTAATACGTTGTTCAGGCGAGACGCGACAAGGGATGCTTTAAAGAGGATGGGAAACAGAGAGGCCGTACAGGGGAAATTGCAGCGGAGGGCTGCACTCCTTTGGTGCTTCAAGCGTCAAAGGAGTGCATTTATACAGATTAATCTGATAAAGGTGCGCAAAAAAGGTGCAACTCAGCCTTCAGTTGTTACAGCGACGCCCGATACCAGATCTTCACCTGCCTGCTGCAGCTGATACATCTGCCAGTAACGTCCCTGCATCGCCAGCAGTTGCTGATGCGTACCCTGCTCAACCACACGACCACGATGCAGCACCAGAATCTTGTCTGCTTCAATAATCGTTGAGAGGCGGTGAGCAATCACCACCAGCGTGCTGTGCTGGCGCAGCGTCTCAAGCGTCTGCTGAATGGCCTGCTCGGTGCCGGAATCAATATTGGCCGTCGCTTCGTCGAGGATCAGTATCTGCGGCAGATCAACCAGCACCCGGGCCAGTGCCAGCAGCTGCTTCTGCCCGACCGACAGATTATTGCCCTGCTCGCCCAGCCGGGTATGTATTCCCTCCGGCAACGCATGCGCCAGCGGAGCCAGCTGCACCTGTTCCAGCACCGTCCAGACGGCCTCTTCGCTGATGTCGCGTCCCAGCCGCACATTCGCCAGCAGCGTATCGGCCAGCACCACCGGATCCTGCTGCACCATCGCGATACCGCGCCGCAGCACGGCATGGCTCAGGTCACTAATGGGTCGATCATCAATGCGGATCTCGCCACGCGTCACCGGATAGTAACCCATTAACAGGTTCGCCAGCGTGCTTTTACCGCTGCCGGTATGTCCCACCAGCGCCACAAACTCGCGTGGGGCAACCTCAAGATTGATATCACTGAGCACATCGCGGTTTTCACGGTAGGCAAAGCTCAGATTGTTCAGGGTGATACGACCTGAAGCCAGCGGTTGCTGATCGGCACCATACTGCTGCTGTGCGGCATCCATCAGTTCGAAAATACGTTCACCTGAAACCACCGCCTGCTGCAGCATCGATTGCTGAGTGGTCAGCTCAATCAGCGGCTCATTCAGACGCCCCAGATAGGTAATAAAGGCATAGAGTACCCCCACTTCAAACACGCCAGGCATCGAGAAACTAAACAGGATCAGCAGCCCACACAACACCATCGCTGAAAACAGGCTCAACAGCGGACGCAGCAGAAAACCATCCAGACGCAGCGTTTCCATTCGCGCCAGATAGTGAGAGCGGCTCGCTTCGCCCATTCGCTCACCAAATCGCGCCTGCTGACGAAACTGCTGGATCACGCTCATACCGCTGATCACTTCGTTGAAGCCATTATTGATGTCTGCCAGATAGCTGCGAACCCGACGGGCAATGGGCGTGCTGTAACGCTGATAGATGAACATCACCACCAGTACCAGCGGGAATATCATCATCGCCACCAGCGCCATGCGCCAGTCAAGGCTGAACATCGCCACCATCATGGCGCCGACCAGTGCGGCACTGCGCAACACGGTTGAAACCACCGTGACGTAGAGATCGCGGATGACTTCGGTGTCGTTAGTCACGCGTGAAATAATCTGCCCGACCGGCTGGGTATCAAAGGCACTCAGCGGCTGACAGAGTGCGGCATTCATCACGTCACTGCGTAACTGCTGTACCACGCCGATAGCGGCTCGGTTAAACAACAGCGCCTGCCAGTAGTGCAGCCCGGCGGCCAGCAGCTGAAGCAGGATAAAACTGACCACCAGTCCGGCGACTACTCCCCAGGGCATCTGATGTTTCGCCACCAGGTTATCGATAAAGTAGCTGACCAGCACCGGTCCGGTCACTTCCGCCGCGGCAGCGATCCACAGCATCCCTACCGCCAGCGACAGGGATTTACGCCACGGCTTACCGTAGCTCAGCAGACGCTTCAGGGTAGGCCACAAGCGTGCAGACTTAGCCATGCGGCACTCCTTTCTCATTTTCATCATCATCCAGCGCCGCTTCCAGTTGCTGGTAACGGTACATGTCCCGATACCAGCCAGCACTGCCGGTCAGCGCATCGTGGTCGCCCCGCTGCGCCACTCTGCCCTGCTGCAGGACCAGGATTTCACTGGCTTCCGTCAGTGCCGATAAGCGGTGCGCGCTGATAATCAGCGTGCGTCCCTGCCCCCAGATGCGCAGGTTATGCAGGATTTCGTGTTCGGTACGGCCATCCACCGCGGAAAGCGCGTCGTCCAGAATCAGGATTTCCGCATTCAGCAGCAGCGCCCGGGCAATCGAAAGACGCTGCTTCTGTCCACCCGACAGCATCACACCGCGCTCCCCGACTTCCGTTTCATAGCCCTGCGGCAGACGCAGGATATCGTCATGAACGCAGGCCAGCGTGGCGGCATGCTCAATCTCCTGCTGGGTTGCGCCCGGTTTCCCCAGCGCAATATTGTTCGCCACGCTGTCTGAGAACAGGAACGGTGTCTGGCTGACCACGGCCAGACGGCTGCGCCAGCTGTCCAGCCGCAACTGCGGCAGCGGGATCTGGTGATAACGGATGTCGCCCTGCTGAATATCAAAGTGGCGCTGAATCAGGCTAAGCAGCGTACTTTTGCCACTGCCGGTTGGCCCGCACAGCCCCAGCATCTCGCCGGGTTTCAGCTGGAAGCTGACATCGCTTAAGACCGGACCCACGCTGGCCGGATAGTTAAAGGCACGAATCGCGACCTGCAGCGTGCCCGGTTCAGATGGCAGTGACTTATCGCCATCTTCCACCGCTGGCGCTTCCGCCAGCAGCGCGCCGATGCGGCTCCAGGCGGCGCTGCCGCGTTCAACAATATTAAACATCCACGCCAGCGCCAGCATCGGCCAGATCATCAGGCCGAGATACATCACAAAGCTGGTGAGCTGCCCCAGCGTCATCTCTCCATGCCAGACCAGCCAGCTGCCGCCACCAATCGCCAGCAGGTTTGAGAAGCCGATAGCGATATAGATAGTGGGGTCGAAACGGGCATCGACCCGCGCCACGCGCAGGTTTTTTTCACCGGTATCGCGGGCGATATCGGAAAATTGCTGCGACTGATGCTGTTCAAGGCCAAAGGATTTAATCATCCGGATGCTGGTCAGGCTCTCCTGCGTCTGATCGTTGAGACTGGAGAAGGCGGCCTGTGCCAGCTTAAAGCGATGGTGCAGTTGATTACCGTAGCGATGGATCACGATGGCCATAATGGGCATCGGCACCAGCGCAAGCAGCGTCAGCTGCCAGCTGATCTGCGTGCTCATTACCAGCAGCACCACGCAGCCCATGACCAGCGAGTCGACCAGCGTCAGTACTCCTTCCCCGGCAGCAAACACCACCCGATCCACGTCGTTGGTGGCGCGCGCAATCAGGTCGCCGGTGCGGTGACGCAGATAAAATGCCGGTTGCTGACGACTCAGCTGGCGATAGAAATCTTCGCGCAGCTCAACCGCCAGCTGGTAGGAGGCACCAAACAGTAGCACGCGCCAGACGTAGCGCAGCAGATAGACCACCACCGCCGTTGCCAGCATGATCCCAATCCACATCATGATGCGGCTGGTGCTCATGTTGTCACGCGTCACGCCATCGACAATCACCCCGACCACATGCGGTGGCAGCAGCTGCAGAATAGCAATAACAATCAGCAGGAGGACCGCGCCCAGATAGCGCCGCCACTCCCGCAGAAAATACCAACTTAATTGACTGAATAATCGCACAACGCTGCTCTCAATCTCAGGCCCTCAGGGGGCGACAGGTAAAGCCGTGGTGTATTTAATCTCTTCCATGGCGAAGCTGGATGTCACATCAATCAGGCCGGGCACCCCATTCACTAATCGCTTGTAGAAAGCATCATAGCTTTTCATGTCGGCCACCTGAATGCGCAGCAGGTAATCATACTCGCCTGCCATACGGTAAAAGGCCATTACCTCCGGCATGCTGCTCACCACCGAGACAAATGCCTGATACCAGTCGCGACTGTGCTGCTGCGTTTTAACAAACATAAACGCCGTCAGTGACAGTCCGATTTTATCTCCATCCAGCAACGCCACCCGTGCGCGAATAATGCCATCATCTTCAAGCTTTTTCAGGCGCTTCCAGCAAGGTGTGGTGGTGAGGTTGACGGCATCCGCCAGCGCCTGCAGCGACAGCGTGCAGTCATGCTGCAGCAGTGAGAGCAATTTAAGGTCAGTTTTATCTAACATTCGCGGCTCCGGGAGAATCATTTTCTCCATTACCGCCATTTTAGCGGTAATTGTGCAATCTCTTTTTCCTGCACGTGCCATAAAATAGCCGCATCACTTTTTTACCGGACGCCTGAGATGCACACCTGCTGGATTCGCCACGCTATCAACGAAATTAACGCTGATTTTCAACGATCGGCTGAGACCCATTTGATCCGTTTCGATCTGGCGGACTTTCCCGGTATCTGGTTCTATCTGAAAGATGAAAGTACCCATCCCAGTGGCAGTCTTAAACACCGGCTGGCACGATCCCTGTTCCTCTACGGCCTCTCCAACGGCTGGATTAAACAGGATACGCCGATTATCGAAGCCTCGTCAGGCAGCACTGCCGTTTCTGAGGCGTACTTCGCAAGGCTGCTGGGTCTGCCCTTTATTGCGGTGATGCCGGCGAGCACGGCGAAGCGTAAAATTGAGCAGATCACCTTTTATGGCGGACAGTGCCATTTTGTTGAAGATCCCTGCCAGCTCTATGCTGAATCTGAACGGCTGGCGCGGGAGCTCAATGGCCATTTTATGGATCAGTTTACCTATGCTGAACGTGCCACCGACTGGCGCGGCAATAACAATATTGCAGAGAGCATTTTCCGTCAGATGGAGCATGAACCTTATCCGATTCCCCATACGATAATCATGAGTGCGGGCACGGGCGGCACTTCAGCCACGCTGGGCCGCTATATCCGTTATCAGGGACTGGAAACCAAACTGCTGGTGGTTGATCCGCAGCATTCGGTGTTTTTTGATTACTGGCAGCAGCGTGATGCTACCCTGACCAGCGCGCGCGGCAGCTTGATCGAAGGAATTGGCCGTCCGCGAGTGGAGCCGTCGTTTATGCCTGACGTGATCGACGAAATGATCAAAGTGCCGGATGGTGCAACGCTGGCCGCCATGCTGAAACTGGAAAAGATTCTGGGACGCAAGCCTGGCGCCTCTACCGGCACCAATTTCTGGGGCATGATGCAGGTGGCAAAACGCCTACGGGCAGCGAATCAGCAGGGAGCGCTGGTGACACTGCTGTGCGACAGCGGCGAACGTTATCCCGATAGCTACTATCAGCCTGAGTGGGTGGCAAAACATATTGGCGATATCACGCCATGGCAGCGCGAGCTGGAATAAAAAACCGGACATCCTGTCCGGTTCACGGCAATCCTCAGCATTCGGGGGAATACGCGAGGTCGGGTGTTGCCAGCCAGTGATTTAAATAGTGAGACACCGCCTGTGTCTCGCAATGCCCTAATACCGGCAGATGCGGTAGCGCGGCTTTCAGCTGCGCCATCGCATTGCCCATGATAAAACCCTGTCCGGCCTGCGCCAGCATCTCGCGATCGTTCATCGCATCACCAAACGCCATACACTCCGCCATGGTCAGCGACAGATGGTCACATAACAGTGCCAGCGCGCTGCCTTTATTGCAGCTGGCGGGTAACACCTCCAGACAATCCACGGCAGAGAAGCAGATGTTAGCCTGCTCGCCCAATGCGGCATCCAGCTCTGTTTTTAGCTGACAGAGGCGCTGATGCTGATCGATAAAGCAGATTTTTGTCACCTGATGCGCGGGCAATCTTTTAAGATCGCACAGCTGATAGCCAAATCCGCTGATCTGATGGGCCACCAGCAGTTCAGGCTGTGGGTGATCGGTAAACCACCCCTGATCGTTGAAAACATGCAGGGTGGCGTGCGTATCCCAGCGGCGGTGGATCACCTCTTCGGCGACCGCAGAGGGCAGATCACGCGCAAAGATCAGATTGCCCTGCCTGTCGTGTACACGAGTGCCATTACCGGTAATCAGCCACGCGGGCAGTGTCATTTTTTCCCGTAAGATCTGCATCTCCAGCAGATGGCGGCCCGTCGCCAGCGCCAGATTAACGCCACGCAGATGCAACGCCTGCAGGCTATCCAGCGTCTGCTGACCTAGTTGATGATCCGGCAGCAATAATGTGCCATCCATATCGAACGCGGCTAAACGCACCATGATTTACCTCCTGCTGAAAGATGAACTCCACTATTGCCTGTTAATTGCGGAACTAATAGTGAATACTTTTAAAAAACTCTTCCGGGTTTAACATGCGCCAGCTTAACCGTCTTAATCAGTTCCAGCGTCTGTGGCAGCAGAGTCAGGGCGCCCCACAGCAAACCTGCGTGGCGGAGATGGCCCGCCACTGTATCTGCAGCGAGCGTCATCTGCGCACGTTGCTGTCACAGTGGCAGCATGCAGGCTGGCTCAGCTGGCGCGGCGAGCCAGGCCGTGGCAAACAGGGACAAATAGTGTTTCTGCGCTCACCTGAACAATTACGGCAGCAGTTGCTGCAACAACAGCTCGACGCCGGAGACGCCGCTGAGGCCTTGCAGCTGCTGGATCTGCCGCCGGAAAGGCTGATCAATATGCTGCGGCCATTAATGGGTGGACAGTGGCAGAACGATACGCCGGTTCTGCGCATCCCCTACTATCGTCCGATGGAGAGCACAGAGCCGCGCCAGATTACCGGTCGGGCCGAGCAGCACCTGGCTCGCCAGATCTATTCCGGTCTGACTCGCTTTGAGCAGGATGAGCCGGTCGGCGATCTGGCGCATCACTGGCAACATGACGAGGCGTCATCTGGCTGGTTATTCTGGTTACGGCCTCAGCTGATGTGGCACAACGACGAACCTGTGCAGGCCGCACAACTGGTGGCGCAGTTCCACCAGCTGTTGCGGGATAGGCGCGTCAGTATGTTACTGGCCGATGTGGTCAGCGTGGATGCGCCCCATCCGCTTGCGGTGCGTTTCGTAATGCGACGCCCTGATTTCTGGCTGCCCCATCGGCTCGCCCACTTGTTGTGCCTGCTGCCCCATCCCATCGATCTCGCCACGGGCAGCGGGCCGTGGAAACTCAGGCACTTCAGCACCGAGCTGGTCAGGATTGAAAGTCACGCGCGCTGGCATCTGCAGCGCCCTCTGCTGCAGGCAGTAGAGTACTGGATTACCCCTCAGCTGTTTGATCCCGCTCTCGGCAGCAGCTGTCGTCATCCGGTGCAGATTGCGATAGGCGATGCCACAGAGCTCAGGACGCTGCAACCGGTCAGCAGCAGTATCAGCCTCGGCTTCTGTTATCTGGTCTGCCGACCACGAGCCGGATTTACCCCTGATCAGGCGCGCACGCTTTTCCAGCTGATCCAGCAAAGCGGCATTGTCAGCCGGTTGCCTCTGGATGAGGGACTCATCACTCCCAGTAAAGAGCTGTTACCTGGCTGGAGTGTACCGCTGATTGATGCTGTCAGGGTTCCCTTACCGGCAACCCTGACGCTGCATTATCAGTTGCCGGTTGAGCTGCATCAGATGTCACAGGCGCTGGTTGCACTGTTAAAACAGCACGGCTGCACCCTGAAGGTAGTTTTTCATCCGGTAAAAAACTGGCACGGCATCGACCCGCTTGATGAGGCAGATATCGTGATGGGCGACAGACTGATTGGTGATGCGCCGGTCTTTACGCTGGCCAGCTGGTTGCAGACTGACCCGCTATGGCGGCCGCTGTGGCCCACACTGCAGGGCGAAGAGATTCAGGCGCAACTGCTGGCTATCCAGCAAATTGCTGACGACGAAACCCGTGCCCGTTCGCTGCATCAGCTTTATCATCAGCTGATGACGGGCGGCATCCTGCTGCCACTGTTCAATTATCGCTATCAAATCTACGCGCCGCCGGGCGTTGAAGGGATTGAACTGAATACGCTGGGCTGGTTCGATTTCAGCCGCGCATGGATCCCGCCGCCCATTGATCTGCCATGCAGCTGTTCAGCGGCGGACTGAGGCATTACCATAAGCGCAAAATTAATTATCAGGAAAACACCATGAAACGCGCTGTTGTAGTTTTCAGCGGTGGACAAGACTCCACTACCTGCCTGATTCAGGCATTACAGCAATATGATGATGTTCATTGCGTCACTTTCGACTATGGACAACGCCATCGGGAAGAGATCGATGTGGCCCGCGACCTGGCGATTAAATTGGGCGCGCGCGCGCATAAAGTGCTGGATGTCACCATGCTGAACGAACTCGCCGTCAGCAGCCTGACACGGGATAACATTCCGGTGCCGGCTTATAATCCCGAGGCCAGTGGATTACCCAGTACGTTTGTGCCGGGACGCAATATTCTCTTTCTGACGCTGGCCTCGGTTTACGCTTATCAGGTCGAAGCGGAAGCGGTGATCACTGGTGTCTGTGAGACCGATTTCTCCGGCTATCCCGATTGCCGCGATGAGTTTGTCAAAGCGCTGAACCATGCGGTGTCGCTGGGCATGGCGCGCGATGTTCGTTTTGAGACGCCGCTGATGTGGCTCAATAAAGCGGAAACCTGGGCGCTGGCGGATTACTGGCAGCAGCTTGCGCTGGTACGCGAGCAGACGCTGACCTGCTATAACGGCGTGAAAGGTGATGGATGCGGTGAGTGTGCAGCCTGTCATTTACGAGCCAATGGCCTGCAGGGTTATCTCAACGATCGTGCTGGCGTAATGGCGGCAATGAAAGCAAAAAGCGGCCTTAACTAAGACTGTCTGAGGTGGCGGCAGAGAATCCGGGTTGCCGCCTTTTTATCGACTCATGCCATCAGACGCATCAGTCGCTCGCGCAACTCCCCTTCCAGCGCAACCGCCTTCTGAGTCCGCAAATCAATACAGACAAAAGTGAGTGCGGCATCCGCCACCACGGTCTCCTGCCCTGCCAGCAAAACCCGCTGCGCAATAATGCCGCTTTTGCCATTCAACTGCGTGATCTCACTGTCGATAGTCAGTACGTCGCCCAGCACGGCCGGGCGACGGTAGTTGATGTTGATGTTTACCACCACAAAAGCCAGTTTCTGTTCCTGCAACCAGTGGAATGCTTCCACCTCTTCCAGCCATTCCCAGCGCGCCTCCTCAAGAAACTCAAGATAGCGCGCATTATTGACGTGCTGATAGACATCCAGATGATAGCCGCGCACTTTTATGGTGGTCTGCATGGTCATGCTCTCCTGCTGCTGTGAATTAACTGGTTGGACCTGTTCACTTTAGCAGAGTCGCCTGTCTATCGTGGGTTAAGCATCACAGATGTGTACTGCTTCACAATTTCAGCCGGGCCGCATTTCGCTCTATCAACGCATTGCCGATACCCGGTACTTCACTGAGTTGCTGAATTGCGCTAAACGGTCCGTACTGTTCGCGATAGCTCACAATTGCCTGCGCCTTTTTCAGCCCCACCCCATTCATAACGGCAGAGAGCTGTTCGGCTGTTGCTTCATTAATGCTGACCTGATCCTGCTGTGGCTGCGCGGCGGCTTCCGGCTTCGACGCAGGGTGTGAGTTCTGCGTGACGGCTGCGCTGACAGGTTCAGGTGCCGCAGAGACGCTGCTGTGACAGAGTGCGCCGCCCAGCGCGAGTGAAAGATAGAGGGCAACGAGTTTAGGTTTAGCCATGCTGTGTTTCTCCTTGTGTGTAAACAGCAGCGACAGAGTGGCACTACTGCACGCAAGGCTCAAAAGCGGGATATCAGAAATGGAAAAGGCCGCGAATGCGGCCTTTGATTGTTACAGTCGTTGCGCAGTTTCTGCGAGGCTTACTGCATTTGTGCGGCAGCGCCGTACTTAATTTTGGCCTCTTTACGCAGGTTTTGCAGTAACGCTTCAAACGCCAGCTGCGCATTATTCTGCGTGACGCCTTTGACCATTTCGTCAATCTGCGCCTGCGGCATGCTGCCGGTTTTAACTTTATCAACCGCCACCAGTACCACATTGCCCTGCATATCTTCGCTGACACCCCAGGAAGGTTTATTTTCCGCAGGCTGAGGCAGGTTAAAGGCAGTCTGTGCCACCGGATCCTGCGCATTGCGATCAACGGTCTTGCTGGCGCTCAGCGTCAGACCCGCTGCAGTCAGCGCATCCTGCTTACCGGCTTTGAGATCGGCCAGCAGCTTATCGGCCTGAGCTTTCGCCTGCTGCGTCGCTTTATCATGCTTAAGCGTGTCAGTGATCTGCGCCTTAACCTGCTCAAGCGGTTTTACCGCTTCCGGTTTATGCTCACTGATACGCAGCACAAAGGCACGGTCGCCATCGACAGTGATGATATCGGAGTTGTTGCCCGGCGCGCCGTTTTGCCCGACCAGACCGCCATTAAAGATCGCCTGCTTCACCGCATCAAAGTTAAGCTCATCTGGCAGCGTATCCTGACTGAACCAGCCAGTCTCTTTCGCTTTCAGACCAGAAGCCTGCTCTGCACCCGCCAGTGACTCATTGTCATTGCTGGCCGCTTCGCTGACTTTCTGTTGCACTTTGTAGAAGGCATCAACGCCCTTCTCCTGCTTCACTTTCGCTGCAATGGCGCTGCGCACTTCATCCAGTGGCTTAACCTGCTCTGGCTGAATATCGTCAAGACGAACCACCAGGAAGCCCACTGAAGATTTGATCACGCCTGACATCTGGCCTTTCTCAGTCAGACCGGCATTTTTCAGCTCATCCGGCGTCGTAGAGGGTTCCAGCCAGCCCATATCGCCGCCCTTACGCGCCGAGATCGGGTCAATGGATTTGGCTTTTGCCACGTCAGCGAAGCTGGCACCCGCTTTCAGCTGCGCCAGGACCGCATTGGCATCGGCTTCAGTTTTGGTCTGAATGACGCTGTAGCGCGTACGCTGTGGCTGCGAATAGTCCGCTTTATGCTGGTCGTACCAGGCCTGAATATCGGCCTCGCTGGCATCCTGCTGCATGCTGGCCGCATCCATCAGGAGGTAGCTGACACGGAACTGCTCTGGTGCCATAAAGCTGGTTTTATGCTGCTGATAATACTGACTGATTTCGTCGTCAGTAACGGCCTGCTTCGCCGCCAGTGCATTGACGTCCAGCGTCGCCTGACGAATCTCACGCTGCTGTGAAACCAGGTCCACCAGTTTGCTGGCTTCGCCTTTCAGCGTGAAGTCGGTGTTAGCCACGGCATTAATCAGCTGTTGATTGGAGAGCTGCTTACGCAGCGCTTCGGCATACTGGTCGGCGCTGAAGCCCATATTGCTGATCAGACTAAGATATTTGGCATTGTCGAATTTACCGTTGGTCTGAAAAGCCTGCTGATTGAAGATAGCCTGCTTCACCTGATCGTCGCTGATGCTGAGGTGGAGATCTTTGATGTAGCTATCCAGCAGCGCCTGATCGATTAACTGCGACAGCGCCTGCTGGCGAATCTGCTGCATGTAGCCATCGTTGCTGGCCAGCTGTGAGAACTGATCGCCCAGCATCTGCTGCTGACGACTGCGCTCGCTGTTGAACGCCTGCTCCAGCTGACCCCGGCTAATCTCCTGGCCGTTAACTTTGGCCGCATAGTCGTTATTGCCGCCAATCAGATAGTTGCCAACGCCCGTCAGCACAAAGGAGAGGATAATCAGCCCCAAAATAATCTTGAGCACGACATGGTTCGACGCCGCGCGTAAATTGTCCATCATGGTATGGCAACACTCCGCTGTAGTGTGAATGTAAAGCTCGGTCGCAATTCGCCATTGGCTGGCGACTCACGCAACTGCTGGCTTAGCTGGCAGTCTCAATCCGGTCCAGGTCCATCTTACGGCCCGATTCTCACCGGTTAAAACAAAAAAGGCACATCTGATTGATGTGCCCGTATGTTACATGAGAACGGGTTAATCGTCCTCTAATCCACTGAAGAAAATGCGTCAATGAATCTATTCGTTGTTATTAATTGACAGCGTCTTTCAATGCTTTACCAGCACGGAAGCCTGGTACTTTACCGGCCGGGATGGTGATCTCTTTACCGGTTTGCGGGTTGCGGCCGGTACGTGCAGCGCGGTCACGCACAGAGAATGTGCCGAAACCTACCAGAGCCACTTCATCACCGTCTTTCAGCGCATCTGAAACTGAGCCCATAAATGCATCTAAAACACGTCCCGCTGCAGCTTTAGAAATATCAGCATCGGCAGCAATTTTGTCGATCAATTGTGACTTATTCACTCTCTTCATCCCCTCTTTTATTATTTCACATCGTACCCTGCATCCGGCAGGGTGCGAACGCGCAGCAAGTTATATCAAGCCTGTGGAGCCGAAACAACGGAATTTCTCTGAGAACGTCGCGTCGGCAGCCACCTAAATTAACGGCACAAAAAAAAGCTGGCAAGCGCCAATTGCCTTGCCAGCTCCGCTTTTTAACGGTTTTTGCCGTTAATCACTATTTTGCTGTTACAACCTGCATACCGTATGGCGCATTTTCCAGTGCCAGATTCAGCACCTCTTCAATGCGTTTCACCGGATGAATCTCCAGATCGGCAATCACGTTCTGTGGAATCTCTTCCAGGTCGCGCTTGTTGTCATCAGGGATCAGCACGGTTTTAATGCCACCACGGTGCGCTGCCAGCAGTTTCTCTTTCAGCCCGCCAATTGGCAACACCTGACCACGCAGGGTGATCTCACCGGTCATCGCCACATCCGCCCGCACCGGGTTACCGGTCAGACAGGAGACCAGCGCAGTACACATGGCGATACCGGCACTTGGACCATCTTTCGGCGTAGCGCCTTCAGGTACGTGAACGTGAATATCACGTTTTTCGTAGAAATCACCATTGATGCCCAGCTTCTCGGCACGGGCACGCACCACGGTCAGCGCAGCCTGAATCGACTCCTGCATCACTTCACCCAGAGAACCAGTGTAAGTCAGCTTGCCTTTACCTGGTACGCAGGCGGTTTCGATGGTCAGCAGATCGCCACCCACTTCCGTCCAGGCCAGACCCGTTACCTGACCCACACGGTTTTCGCTGTCCGCACGACCGTAGTCGAAGCGCTGAACGCCCAGGAAATCCTTGAGGTTTTCGCCATTGATGTTGATGTGCTTTTTCGTCTTGTCCATCAGCAGTGATTTTACCGCTTTACGGCACAGTTTCGACAGCTCACGCTCAAGGCTACGCACACCAGCTTCACGGGTGTAGTAACGGATAATGCCCACAATCGCGCTGTCTTCAACCGTAATTTCATTGGCTTTCAGGGCATTGCGCTCAATCTGCTTGGTCAGCAGATGCTGCTTAGCGATGTTCAGTTTTTCATCTTCGGTATAACCCGACAGACGAATCACTTCCATACGGTCCAGCAGCGGTGCCGGGATGTTCATTGAGTTCGATGTAGCAACGAACATCACATCAGAAAGGTCATAGTCGACTTCCAGATAGTGGTCGTTGAACGCAATGTTCTGCTCAGGATCAAGCACTTCCAGCAGCGCTGAAGCCGGATCGCCGCGCATGTCAGAGGACATTTTGTCGATTTCATCCAGCAGGAACAGTGGGTTTTTAACCCCGACTTTCGCCATTTTCTGGATTAATTTACCCGGCATAGAGCCGATGTAAGTACGACGGTGACCGCGGATTTCAGCTTCATCACGCACGCCACCCAGCGCCATACGCACATATTTGCGTCCGGTCGCTTTGGCGATCGACTGACCGAGAGAGGTTTTACCTACCCCTGGCGGTCCGACCAGGCACAGAATCGGCCCTTTGATTTTGCTGACGCGACTCTGAACCGCAAGATACTCAAGAATACGATCCTTCACGCGCTCCAGCCCGTAATGGTCGGTATCCAGCGTCTCCTGCGCTTTACGCAGATCTTTCTTCACTTTGCTGCGCGCGTTCCACGGAACCTGCACCATCCAGTCGATATAGCCGCGAACCACGGTCGCTTCAGCGGACATCGGGGACATCATCTTCAGCTTCTGCAGCTCAGCTTCCGCTTTCTCGCGCGCTTCTTCCGGCATTTTTGCCGCGTCGATTTTGCGTTTTAACGCTTCGTACTCGTCGGGCGCGTCGTCCATCTCGCCCAGCTCTTTCTGAATCGCCTTCATCTGCTCATTCAGATAGTACTCGCGCTGGCTCTTCTCCATCTGCTTCTTAACACGGTTGCGAATGCGCTTCTCAACCTGCAGCAGATCGATTTCAGATTCCATCATCGCCATCAGATATTCCAGACGTTCGTTGACGTCGGACATCTCCAGCACAGACTGTTTGTCTGCCAGCTTCAGTGGCATATGTGCTGCGACGGTGTCGGCAAGGCGGGCCGCATCGTCAATGTTGTTCAGCGAGGTTAAAACCTCGGGTGGGATCTTCTTGTTGAGTTTGATGTAGCCTTCAAACTGATTGATCGCCGTGCGCACCAGCACTTCCTGCTCGCGCTCTTCAATCTCTGGCGAAACCAGATATTCAGCTTGTGCCACAAAATGGTCACCGTTATCGGCCAGCGTCGTAATGTGGGCGCGCTGTAAACCTTCGACCAGGACTTTGACGGTGCCATCCGGCAGTTTCAGCATTTGTAATACTGATGCAACGGTCCCTACTGAGAAGAGATCGTTAATGCCAGGTTCATCCGTTGAAGCCTCTTTCTGTGCGACCAGCATGATTTTTTTATCATGATCCATTGCGGCTTCAAGGCACCGAATTGATTTTTCCCGGCCAACAAACAACGGAATTACCATGTGCGGATAAACCACCACGTCGCGCAGCGGCAACACGGGGATTTCAATGCGTTCAGAACGCTCAGGATTCATAGAGCTCTCTCTTTGTTTAATGTCCGCCAGGTGATGGGAACCGCATCAGGCAGGTATGCAGTTAAACCCACAGGTATCTGAGTATATGGGGATGATTGTCCGACATTCAACGTCACAGAGGCGAGAAAAGCAAAAGGGGAAACATTTTCCCCTTTTTTATTACAACAAGATGGACGATCTGTTTAATTATTCGCCAGATGCCTGGGCTTCATGCTTACCGTAGATCAACATGGGCTCAGACTGACCTTCAATAACTGATTCATCAATCACTACTTTTTCCACGTCGTCCATGGAAGGCAGGTCATACATCGTTTCCAGTAACGCGCCTTCTACAATTGAACGCAGACCACGTGCACCGGTTTTACGTGACATCGCTTTCTTAGCAATGGCGGTTAACGCCTCGTCACGGAACTCCAGCTCAACGCCTTCCAGGTTAAACAGCGCCTGGTACTGTTTGGTCAGGGCGTTCTTAGGCTCACGCAGAATCTGAATCAGCGCTTCTTCGCTCAGCTCGCTCAGGGTCGCAACAACAGGCAGACGACCGATGAACTCAGGGATCAGACCAAATTTGATCAAATCTTCTGGTTCACACTGCGCAAGCAGTTCGCCTTCGCTGGCTTTCTGCGATTTCCCTTTCACGGTCGCGCCGAAGCCGATACCGGATCCGGTTTCAACACGCTGGGCAATCACTTTGTCCAGGCCGGCAAATGCGCCGCCGCAGATAAACAGAATTTTAGAGGTATCAACCTGCAAAAATTCCTGCTGCGGATGCTTACGTCCACCCTGCGGGGGAACGGCAGCCACGGTGCCTTCAATCAGTTTAAGCAGTGCCTGCTGTACGCCTTCGCCTGACACGTCACGGGTAATCGACGGGTTATCAGACTTACGTGAGATTTTGTCGATTTCATCGATGTAAACGATGCCGCGCTGTGCTTTCTGTACGTCGTAGTCGCATTTCTGCAGCAGTTTCTGGATGATGTTTTCAACATCTTCACCCACGTAACCGGCTTCAGTCAGCGTGGTGGCATCAGCCATGGTAAACGGCACATCCAGCAGGCGTGCCAGCGTTTCTGCCAGCAGCGTTTTACCACTACCGGTCGGGCCAATCAGCAGAATGTTGCTTTTGCCCAGCTCGATACCATTGCTGGTATCGCCGTTGCGCAGACGCTTGTAGTGGTTGTAAACCGCAACCGCCAGCACTTTCTTCGCTCTTTCCTGACCGATGACATAATCATCGAGGTGATGGCGAATTTCATGTGGGGTTGGCAACGCACTACGTTCACGATGCGGGGCAACTTCCTTAATCTCTTCGCGAATGATGTCGTTGCACAGGTCAACACACTCATCGCAGATATACACTGACGGCCCGGCAATCAGCTTTCGCACTTCATGCTGGCTTTTGCCGCAAAAAGAGCAGTACAGCAACTTTCCTGAACCGTCTTTGCGCTTATCTGTCATCAGTTAACCTCTTCTTGTTCTCAGGCCATACCCGCGTACGGCTCAGGCCGTGCGGAGACGGCCGAAATTCATTCAACCCATAATAGTACCGTTGTCCTGTTAACTATAGACCAGGGACAACGGTAAGTCGGGTCTTATTGGCGATGCGTCAGAATTGAATCGACTAATCCATACTCTACCGCTTCATTTGCAGAGAGGAAACGGTCACGCTCGGTGTCACGCTCAATTTCTTCCAGCGTTTTACCGGTGTGCTCAGCCATCAGCTCATTCATACGCTGCTTAACTTTAAGGATTTCGCGCGCATGGATCTCGATGTCTGACGCCTGACCCTGATAACCGCCCAGCGGTTGGTGGATCATCACACGTGAGTTTGGCAGACAGAAACGTTTGCCTTTGGTCCCCGCCGTCAGCAGGAAAGCACCCATAGAACAGGCCTGACCCATACAGATAGTGCTGACATCCGGTTTGATAAATTTCATGGTGTCGTAGATCGACATACCGGCCGTGATGACACCGCCTGGCGAGTTAATGTAGAGATAGATATCTTTTTCCGGGTTTTCAGCTTCCAGAAACAGCATCTGCGCCACAATCAGATTAGCCATGTGGTCTTCGACCTGGCCAGTCAGAAAAATGACGCGCTCTTTAAGCAGACGGGAGTAGATGTCGTAAGAACGCTCACCACGCGAAGTTTGTTCAACCACCATTGGCACCAGCGCATTGTGCGGTGCTGTATATTCACGATCGCCACTGTATGACATTACCGTCTCCTGGATAAATTTCATTGGCAACATTCTGTACCGATTCTACGTAAGACGCGCGGGAAACTCCACGCCGCGCCTTTTTCCGACACCTTCAGGACGGTTAATCAGCCAGCCTCACTCTTATTTCTGCATACTCCCTGTATCTGGGGATGCTGCACGCATGTTTCAAGCATAACAATCTTTTCCCTGTTCGCTAACCCGGAAAAAGCGATGCGTGAATAATTCGCCTGTTTATTAAACAAATAGCGGCGAAGAGTGGCTATCCGGACGCAAAACACAAAAAAGCCCGCGACTTTTCAGTCACGGGCTTAGCACAGACGGTTAAATGCGTGATCAGGCCTGAGCGGTCTGATTCATCAGATCCTGGAAGTTGGTCTCTTTCTCGGTCACTTTAGCTTTCGCCAGGACCGCTTCAACCGCTTGCTCTTCCAGCGCAACGTTGCGCATATTGTTCATCAGCTCGTTATTCTTGCTGTAGAACTCGATCACTTCCTGCGGATCTTCATACGCAGAAGCCATCTCTTCAATCATGGTGCTTACGCGTGCTTCGTCAGCTTTCAGCTCGTGGGTACGAATCACTTCGCCCAGCAGCAGACCGACAACCACACGGCGTTTAGCCTGCTCTTCGAACAGTTCGCGTGGCAGTTCCAGCGCCTGCTGTTCGTTGCCACCGAAACGCTGTGCAGCCTGACGACGCAGAACGTCGATTTCGCTGTCAACCAGCGCAGCTGGCACGTCGATTTCGTTCGCTTCAACCAGACCGTCGATTGCCTGAGTTTTGATGCGATTACGGATAGCGCCTTTCAGCTCGCGATCCATGTTCTTACGTACTTCAGTACGCAGACCGGCAACTGAACCATCTTCAACGCCGAAACGTTTGATGAACTCTTCAGTCAGCTCTGGCAGTTCGCGCGTTTCAACTTTCTTCAGCACGATCTCGAACTTCGCATCTTTCCCTTTCAGGTTTTCTGCGTGGTAGTCGTCCGGGAATTTCACGTCGATAGTGAAAGTTTCGCCCGCTTTGTGACCCACAACGCCTTCTTCAAAGCCTGGGATCATGCGGCCCTGGCCCATGGCCAGAACGAAATCAGAGGCTTTGCCGCCTTCGAACTCTTCACCATTCACAGAACCGTTGAAATCGATAGTGGCACGATCTTCCGGACCTGCTGCAGCGTCGCTTTCGATCCAGTTGGCCTGCTGCTTGCGCAGGGTGTCCAGCATGGTATCAACGTCAGCATCAGTTACTTCAACGACAGGTTTTTCGACTTCGATGTTTTCCAGGCCTTTCAGCTCAACTTCCGGATAGACTTCGAATTCAACCGCGTAGGTGAAATCCTGACCTTCTTTGTATTCGCCTGGCACGTAGTTCGGTGCGCCAGCCGGATTAATTTTTTCTTTGATGATGGCGTCAACAAAGTTGCGCGTCATCAGCTCGCCCAGCACGTCCTGACGGACAGAAGCGCCGTAACGCTGTGCCACGATGTTCATCGGCACTTTGCCTTTACGGAAACCATCGATGCGAACTTTCCTGGCAACGTCAACCAGTTCTTTTTTTACAGCGCTTTCGATGCTGTCAGCAGCGACAGTAATCGTAATGCGACGGCCCAGGCCCTGAGTGGTTTCTACAGAAACTTGCATCTTGTTACCTCAAAAAATCACGTGCTCGGTCAACTTCAGACACCACACATAGTGAAATGCGCCGTATCCAACAACCGGGACGGCTTCCGTGAAGAGAACCTGATCCCTGTTACCAGAAGCGTCCCGAAGACATTCCGGAAAAATAGACGCAGCATTATAGCGGCATCGCTGGAATGAGTCGAGGATGCTAACTCACCACTTTTCAGCAGGTTTGCTGCTTTTTTGAGCCAGGGATCGCGTTTTTCGCTAAATAACAGAAAAAACGGCCCGCAGGCCGTTTCAGAGAAGGGAGATCAGGCGAGTGTTCCGGCACCACGACAGTTAGGCGAAGCCAGTACGGTATCCTGCAACCCTTCCCACTCTTTCAGGGTGTAAGTATGCAGGGCTAAGGCGTGTACGCTGCCCGCTAACTCAGCGGCCAGTTCGCCATAAATCAGGCGATGACGCGCCAGAAAGCGCTGGCCTGCAAAGCAGTCGCTCACGATGACCACTTTGAAGTGACTTTCCGATCCGGCAGGAACATTGTGCCGGTAACTTTCGTCGTGCACTTCCAGATGAGCTGGCTGAAACGCCACACGCAGCTTTTCTTCTATTTGTTCGCGGATCATGGCTATTACTCCTCAATGGCGAGCGCAGTGCCCCATCTCATTCAATCTTAGTCGCTTTTAGTGCGCTTACCCGCAAGCGCACGCTAAATATTGCATTTTATGTCAGGCCGCTTCCGGCACGCATAATAACGCAGCTGAAACGAACAGCAAACCGACCTGTCAGAGAAGAGGCTTAAAACGGTTTCAGACACAATTTCCCCGGCAACAGGGCTTTTTTCACTGCCGGGCAATGCTATGATGACCGCAGTTTTTGCAAACCAACCCCCTGACACCAACGAGAAAAAGTATGTTGAAAAAACTGTTATTCCCACTGTTGGCTGCGTTCATTTTAGCCGGCTGTGCAACCAGCAATAATACCCTGACTATCCAGCCTAAAATTCAGTTACCGCAGCAGGACCCAGGCCTGATGGGCGTGACTGTCAGCATCAACGGTGCCGACCAGCGTAAAGATCAGGCGCTGGCAAAAGTAAACCGTGATGGTCAGTTAGTGACCTTAACGTCATCGCGTGACCTACGCTTCCTGCTGCAGGAAGTGCTGGAGAAGCAGATGACAGCACGCGGCTATATGATTGGTCCTAATGGCGCGGTCGATCTGCAGATTGTAGTGAACAACCTCTATGCCGACGTCACTCAGGGCAATGTGCGCTACAGCATCACCACCAAAGCGGACATCTCTATTATCGCAACAGCGAAAAACGGCAACAAACAGGTTAAAAACTACCGCCAGACTTACAGCGTAGAAGGCGCGTTCAACGCCAATAACCAGAAGATTACCAACGCGGTGAACGCCACTATGAGCGATGTGATCGCGGATATGGCTCAGGACACCAGCGTCAACGACTTCATCAAGCAGAACGCCCGTTAATTCAGTCTCTCCTCTGCCCTGCCTTGCGCAGGGCTTTTTGTTATCTGCAGGATCCGCATGAACCACTATCTTCGCCTCTTCAGCCAGAAAAACGCCGCCGTATTGCTGCTTCTTGGTTTTGCTTCCGGACTGCCGCTGGCCCTGACATCGGGCACGTTGCAGGCGTGGATGACGGTGGAAAATGTCGACCTGAAAACCATCGGCTTCTTTTCGCTGGTCGGCCAGGCCTATGTCTTTAAGTTTCTCTGGTCACCGATGATGGACCGCTATACGCCGCCGTTTCTGGGCCGGCGTCGCGGCTGGTTACTGGTCAGTCAGCTGGCGCTGGTTGGCGGGATAATCGCGATGGGATTTCTGCAACCGGGACGCGATCTTACCCTGATGGCCGCGCTGGCCGTGCTGATTGCCTTCTGCTCCGCCTCACAGGACATCGTTTTTGACGCATGGAAAACGGACATCCTGCCGCCTGAAGAGCGTGGCAGCGGCGCGGCGATTACCGTGCTGGGTTATCGACTGGCGATGCTGATTTCCGGCGGGCTGGCGTTGTGGCTGGCTGACCGCTATCTCGGCTGGCAGGCAACCTACTGGCTGATGGCGCTGATGATGGTGCCGGGCATTATCGCCACGCTGGTGGCGAGCGAGCCAGATACCCGTATCTCCACACCCCATTCACTGCGTCAGGCGGTGGTCGATCCGCTAAAAGATTTCTTTCAGCGTAACAACGCCTGGCTGCTTATTACCCTGATTATTCTTTACAAGCTGGGCGATGCGTTTGCCGCCTCGCTGACTACCACTTTTTTGATTCGCGGCGTGGGCTTCAACGCCGGTGACGTCGGTCTGGTCAACAAGACGCTGGGTCTGCTGGCGACCATTATCGGCGCGCTCTATGGCGGCGTACTGATGCAGCGTCTGAGCCTGTTTCGGGCGCTAATGATTTTCGGTCTGCTGCAGGCTGTCTCGAACTTTGGTTACTGGCTGCTGGCGGTGACCGACAAACAGTTGTGGAGCATGGCCAGCGCGGTCTTTGTTGAAAATCTCTGTGGCGGCATGGGCACCGCGGCCTTTGTGGCGCTGTTAATGACGCTGTGCAATAAGTCGTTCTCCGCTACCCAGTTCGCCCTGTTGTCGGCGCTCTCAGCGGTTGGTCGGGTCTATGTGGGCCCGGCGGCGGGCTGGCTGGTGGAACTCTGGGGCTGGCCGACCTTTTATGCATTCACGGTGATGGCGGGTCTGCCGGGCCTGGTACTGCTGGCTTTTTGCCGACAAACATTGAATCAGGTCGAGCAAAGTGGCAATTTTCTGACACGTAGCTACTATCCTCATGGCTATCGCTGGACTAATCGTCTGTTTGCAGCCGGATGTGGCGTGCTGGCGCTCTGGCTGGTGGCTCTGGCACTGAATGCGTTGGGCGTGACGGCGCTGACACCGCTGCTTACCCGCCTGTTTGAGCTGGGTATGACACTCTCCCTGCTGGCGGTGCTTTCGGGAGTGTTGCTGGACTATCGGGCGCTGAAGAGAACCCCTGCGTTGCCTGCATCAGATGCTTAAGTGAAATCGATAGGTTTACGGGCTGCGGCTTATTTTATGACACCCCGATAAGTCGCCGCCATTTATCATCGCGTGTTATTTTTTAAAAATAACAATATGACCTGAGGAGGCGTAGCGGAAATACTAAAAACCGGTGAGCAATTACTTTAGTTAAATTTCATCGCGCAAATGATGCAGACTTGTTAAATATTTGGGAGTTAAAAGTAAGGGTTATTCCTTTCCCTGATTTTTTTACGGTTACTTCCATTGGTTTTTGTTATATTGATGCCAACTGCTTGTCTGCGTTAATTATTTGTCACCTGGCGCAACATCTGTGACACCCTTAGCAAAAGGTGTCAACACGTATCTGACACATCCTTAAGCTGGTTTACACTGCATAAACCTTCCCGTAAAATGCGCGCACACTTAAACGACAATAGAGCCCTTTGTCATTGAGGTCGTTAAATGAGACTCAGTAAATACAATAAAAGTTTGGGGATTTTGTCATTAATTGCAGGCACTTTATTAATGAGTGGCTGCGATAGTGCATTGTTAAATCCCAAAGGACAGATTGCACTGGAGCAACGTTCGCTGATACTGACTGCCTTTGGCCTGATGTTGATCGTCGTCATCCCCGCAGTCCTGATGGCCGTGGTGTTTGCCTGGAAATATCGGGCGTCCAACACGAATGCGAAGTACAGCCCTAACTGGTCACACTCTAACAAAGTGGAAGCCGTGGTCTGGACCATTCCGATCCTGATCATTCTCTTCCTCAGCGTGCTGACCTGGAAATCAACCCACGCACTGGAGCCCAGCAAACCGCTGCAATCTGATGTGAAACCGGTTGAGATCGATGTGGTTGCACTGGACTGGAAATGGTTGTTCATTTACCCGGAACAGGGTATTGCGACCGTGAACCAGATTGCCTTCCCGGCAAATACTCCGGTGAACTTCAAAATCACGTCTAACTCCGTCATGAACTCTTTCTTCATCCCAACGCTCGGCAGCCAGATTTATGCGATGGCTGGTATGCAGACCAAGCTGCATCTGATTGCAAATGAGCCGGGAATTTTCGACGGTATCTCTGCGAACTTCAGTGGTCGTGGTTTCTCTGGCATGAAGTTTAAAGCCATTGCAACCAAAGACGATGCGGAATTCCAGCAGTGGGTGGCTAAAGTTAAAGCAGCCCCTAACACGCTGAACACTATGGATGATTTCGAGAAAGTGGCTGTGCCAAGCGAAAATCACCCGGTGGAATATTTCTCTTCAGCTGATCCGAAACTGTTCATGCAAGTCATCGACAAGTTCAAGATGAGCCACGGGAAAATGGACATGCCAAAACATGAAGGTATGGACATGAGTCACGCCGCTTCCGCGGGAGCCGAGGAATAATACGATGTTCGGAAAATTAACACTTGATGCAGTGCCGTATCATGAGCCGATTATCATGGTTACGGTTGCCGCTATCCTGATAGGTGGTGCAGCGCTGGTTGCTGCGCTCACCTATTTTGGTAAGTGGAAATATCTGTGGTCTGAATGGCTGACGTCAGTCGACCACAAACGCCTGGGTATCATGTACATCATCATGGCGTTCGTCATGCTGATTCGTGGTTTCGCTGATGCCATTATGATGCGTACCCAGCAGGTTATGGCTTCGGCCGGTGAAGCGGGCATTCTGCCACCGCACCACTACGACCAGATCTTTACCGCGCATGGCGTGATTATGATCTTCTTCGTGGCGATGCCGTTCGTGGTTGGCCTGATGAACATCGCGGTTCCGTTGCAGATTGGTGCACGTGACGTTGCGTTCCCGTTCCTGAACAACCTGAGCTTCTGGTTTACTGCGGTCGGTGTGATCCTGGTTAACCTGTCTCTGGGTGTGGGCGAGTTCGCACAGACCGGCTGGCTGGCTTATCCGCCGCTCTCCGGCGCGGAGTACAGTCCCGGGGTCGGGGTCGATTACTGGATCTGGAGCCTTCAGCTTTCAGGTATTGGTACGACCTTAACCGGTATTAACTTCTTCGTGACCATCCTGAAGATGCGTGCACCGGGCATGAGCCTGTTCAAAATGCCGGTATTTACCTGGACCGCGCTGTGCACCAACGTCCTGATCATCGCTGCGTTCCCGGTTCTGACCGTGACCCTGGCGCTGTTGACCCTTGATCGTTATCTCGGCTTCCATTTCTTCACCAATGAAATGGGCGGGAACATGATGATGTACGTCAACCTGATCTGGGTCTGGGGCCATCCGGAAGTGTATATCCTGGTACTGCCGGTGTTTGGTGTGTTCGCAGAAATTACCGCGACCTTCTCCAAAAAACGTCTGTTTGGTTATACCTCACTGGTGTGGGCGACCATCGCCATTACCGTGCTGTCGTTTATCGTCTGGTTGCACCACTTCTTCACCATGGGTGCAGGTGCCAACGTTAACGCCTTCTTCGGTATCATGACGATGATCATCGCGATTCCGACCGGGGTTAAAATCTTTAACTGGCTGTTCACCATGTATCAGGGCCGCATTCAGATGCACTCTGCCATGCTGTGGACCGTTGGCTTCCTGGTAACCTTCTCTGTAGGGGGTATGACCGGCGTACTGCTGGCCGTTCCGGGTGCTGACTTTATTCTGCACAACAGCCTGTTCCTGATTGCACACTTCCATAACGTTATCATCGGTGGTGTGGTGTTCGGTTGTATGGCGGGCGTGACCTACTGGTTCCCGAAAGCATTTGGCTTCACCCTGAACGAAACCTGGGGTAAGCGCGCATTCTGGTTCTGGATCATTGGCTTCTTCGTTGCCTTTATGCCGCTGTACGCACTGGGCTTCATGGGTATGACACGTCGTCTGAGCCAGGATATCGATCCACAGTTCCACACCTTACTGGTGGTAGCTGCGGGCGGTGCCGGTCTGATTGCGCTGGGTATTCTGTGTCAGCTGACCATGTTCTACGTCTCGGTACGTGACCGCGATCAGAACCGTGATGTGACGGGTGACCCATGGGGCGGTCGTACGCTGGAGTGGGCAACCTCTTCACCACCACCGTTCTATAACTTTGCTGTCATCCCGCATGTGCATGAGCGTGACGCTTTCTGGGAAATGAAAGAGAAAGGCGAAGCGTACAAACAGCCGGAATCTTATGAAGAGATTCATATGCCGAAAAACAGCGGTGCCGCAATTATCATCTGCGCATTTGCAACGGTAATGGGTTTCGCGCTGATCTGGCATATCTGGTGGCTGGCGGGTGTTTCATTCCTCGGCATGATCGTTTCCTGGATCGTGAAGAGCTTCGACGAAGACGTGGATTACTACGTTCCGGTTGCCGAAGTTCAGAAGATTGAGAACCAGCACTTTGACGAAATCAGCAAAGCAGGTCTGAAATAATGTCAACTGAAACTCTGATTAAACATCACCACGACGCCCATGCGGAGCATGGGCATCACGATGCAGGAGCCAATAAAGTCTTTGGCTTCTGGATCTACCTGATGAGTGACTGCATTATCTTCGCAACCCTGTTTGCGACCTATGCTGTCATGGTCAACAACACTGCCGGTGGCCCGGCAGGTAAAGATATCTTTGAGCTGCCGTTTGTTCTGGTAGAAACCGCCCTGCTGCTGTTGAGTTCGATCACTTACGGCATGGCTGTTATCTCCATGAACAAGGAGCAAAAAGGTGCCGTTATCGGCTGGCTGGCGCTGACCTTCCTGTTCGGTCTGGGCTTCATCGGAATGGAAATCTATGAATTCCATCACCTGATTGCTGAAGGCTTTGGTCCGGATCGCAGTGGCTTCCTGTCTGGCTTCTTTACGCTGGTCGGTACCCACGGTCTGCACGTGACCTCAGGTCTGATCTGGATGCTGGTTCTGATGTTCCAGATTTCCAAACGTGGCCTGAACGCGACTAACCGCACTCGTATCATGTGTCTGAGCCTGTTCTGGCACTTCCTGGACGTGGTCTGGATTTGCGTCTTCACCGTTGTTTACCTGATGGGAGCCATGTAATGAGTCATTCTGTTAACGAACATGGCGCTTCACACGGTAGCGTGAAGTCCTACATGATCGGCTTCATCCTCTCTATCATCCTGACGGCGATCCCGTTCTGGATGGTAATGGATGGCAGTGCATCTCACGGTACTATCCTTGGTGTTGTTCTGGTATGTGCAGTGATTCAGGTGCTGGTTCACCTGGTCTACTTCCTGCACTTAGACAGCAAATCTGAGGGTGGCTGGAACATGGTAGCCATTGTCTTCTCGGCCATCATCATCCTGATTGTCGTAGTAGGCTCACTGTGGATCATGTGGAACCTCAACTACAACATGATGCCTCACTAAAGAGTCACGCGTAATGTTTAAGCAATACCTGCAAGTTACAAAACCAGGAATTATTTTCGGGAATTTAATTTCTGTGATCGGCGGATTTCTGTTGGCTTCCAAAGGCAACACGGATTACGCCCTGTTTCTCATCACCCTGGTGGGCGTGTCACTGGTGGTTGCATCGGGTTGTGTGTTTAACAACGTGATCGACCGTGACATTGACATCAAGATGGAGAGAACCAGGAATCGGGTGCTGGTAAAAGGCCTCATCTCCGCGAAAGTAAGCCTGGTTTATGCCACTGTGCTGGGTATTGCTGGCTTTGCGTTGCTCTACTTCGGTGCTAATCCGCTGGCCATGTGGCTGGCGGTGATGGGCTTCGTGGTGTACGTGGGCATCTACAGTCTCTACATGAAGCGTAATTCCGTTTACGGTACGCTGATTGGCAGTCTGTCGGGTGCTGCGCCGCCGGTTATCGGCTACTGCGCAGTCTCTAACCAGTTTGATGCTGGCGCATTAATCCTGCTGGCGATCTTTAGCCTGTGGCAGATGCCGCATTCGTACGCGATTGCCATCTTCCGCTTTAAAGATTACCAGGCAGCGAACATCCCGGTTCTGCCGGTGGTGAAAGGCATTTCCGTGGCTAAAAATCATATTACGCTCTA
This sequence comes from Pantoea sp. CFSAN033090, assembly GCF_001264395.1. NCBI lineage: Bacteria > Pseudomonadati > Pseudomonadota > Gammaproteobacteria > Enterobacterales > Erwiniaceae > Pantoea > Pantoea sp. CFSAN033090. The sequence continues at coordinate 97,676 of NZ_LGYX01000031.1, forward strand.
TATCCTGGCGTTTATGATTGCCACGCTGATGCTGACGCTGGGAGGCTACGCGGGCTACAAATATCTGGTGGTGGCTGCTGCGGTCAGCGTCTGGTGGCTGGGCATGGCGTTATCGGGTTATAAAACCGCTGATGACCGTGTCTGGGCGCGTAAACTGTTTGTCTTCTCTATCGTGACCATCACCGCACTGAGCGTGATGATGTCGGTGGATTCGATGGCTCCGGCCTCGAAGGACCTGCTGACTTACGTCTGGTAACCGGCACCGATACAGCATGAAAAGGGCGCGATTTTCGCGCCCTTTCTTTTTGTTACCACTGCTTAAAAACTATTGTTTTACCCGCCCTGCCCCGCCCCCTAGAATAAATGCAGCACATTAACAGAGGTTGGAATGAACGATAATAAAATGACTCCGGTGGAGCTGCGCGCCACATGGGGCCTCGGTACGGTCTTTTCCCTGCGCATGCTGGGAATGTTTATGGTCCTGCCGGTACTGACCACTTATGGCATGGCATTACAGGGCGCGAGTGAAACCTTAATTGGCCTGGCAATCGGCATTTATGGCCTTGCCCAGGCGATATTTCAGATTCCTTTTGGTCTGCTCTCCGATCGCATCGGGCGTAAGCCGCTGATCGTTGGCGGACTGTTGCTGTTTGTCCTGGGCAGTATTATTGCTGCCTGCACCGACTCCATCTGGGGCATTATTCTGGGCCGTGCACTTCAGGGCTCAGGCGCGATTGCCGCTGCCGTGATGGCGCTGTTATCCGATTTAACCCGTGAGCAGAACCGCACCAAAGCGATGGCGTTTATCGGCATCAGTTTTGGCGTTACCTTCGCGATCGCCATGGTGGTCGGCCCGATTGTTACTCACGCACTGGGCCTGCATGCGCTGTTCTGGATGATTGCGATTCTGGCGTCGCTGGGTATCGTGATCACTCTGCTGGTGGTGCCATCGGCCTCCCATCATGTTCTGAACCGTGAATCAGGCATGGTTAAAGGCAGCTTCCGCAAAGTGCTGGCTAACCCACGTCTGGTGAAGCTCAATATCGGTATTTTCTGCCTGCACGTCCTGCTGATGTCGAGTTTTGTCGCGTTACCGGGGCAGTTTGAACAGGCAGGCTTCCCGGCTCCCGAACACTGGAAAGTCTATCTCTCCACCATGCTGATCGCTTTTGCCGGCGTAGTACCCTTCATCATTTATGCCGAAGTGAAGCGCCGCATGAAGCGTGTCTTTGTCGGCTGTGTCGGGATGATTGTCATTGCTGAGATCGTATTGTGGGGCGCGGAAGGACATTTCTGGACGCTGGTAGTGGGTGTTCAGCTCTTCTTCTTCGCCTTTAACCTGATGGAAGCGATTCTGCCTTCGCTGATCAGTAAAGAGTCGCCTGCAGGCTACAAAGGCACGGCGATGGGGATCTACTCCACCAGCCAGTTCCTGGGCGTGGCCGTTGGCGGCAGCATGGGTGGCTGGGTATTTGGTCATTTCGATGCGCAGACCGTATTCCTGGTTGGCGCGATGGTGGCCGCAGCCTGGCTGTTTGTCAGCATGACAATGCAGGAACCGCCTTATGTCAGCAGCCTGCGCATCGTGCTGAGTGATGCCGCACTGGCCGTGCCGAATCTGGAGCAGCGCCTGAAAGCGCAGCCGGGCGTTAACTCTGTGTTTATCGTGCCCGAAGAGAAAAGCGCCTACATCAAAATTGATAGCAAGGTTACCAGCCGCCCTGAGCTGGAAGCTCTGCTGGGTAGTTGTTAGCTTAAAAAGTTTAGTGATAACGTCAGCTCGTTTCGCTTCAGGATCGAGCAGGCTCAGGGAACACGGTCAGATCGGAAAGTCGCAAAAGCCGCCATCCATGGCATGCTCGGCCCGCGCCGTCCCTGGCGCGGGACGCTTTCCTCCTCTGACCGTGTTCCCTGCGCCCCTGAGCTATTGAGTTGCTGCTAAGTTCCCCCAGGATTTGAATCTGTTAATAGACTCAAATCCAACTCAATCCTGGTTTCAGACAGCTTATAAACTCAAAGCAAGGGGGCCAGCATAGGCTCAACCGCGCCAAACCCGGCACAAGCCTTCTTACAGACAACTCATAAATCCAAGGCGATGGGAGCCTGTGCCTGTAGCAAAGCATCGCGGGCCAGGGATGGCCCGCGCTGAGCCGCCATGGATGGCGCTTTTGCGTCTTTGCGAAAGGCACAGGCTCCCTGAGCAAGCGCGCGATCGCACAGACGCCCTACAGCTCCCAACTCTCTCCAGAATTTCGACTTGTTTAAAGCGACAGAAGCCCACCCAAACTCAACAACAAAAAACCCGGCCTTAGCCGGGTTTTTATCACTGCATTCATGCTGAAATTCAGCCGGCCCCCGCTTAATCGCGGAAGTTTTTAAACTGGAATGGCTGCCCCAGATTGCTGCCGCGCACGATTGCCATCGCACCCTGCAAATCATCACGCGCTTTGCCGGTTACACGCAATGCTTCACCCTGAATCTGGGTCTGCACTTTCAGCTTGCTGTCTTTGATCAGCTTCACCAGCTTCTTCGCCACGTCGCTTTCAATGCCTTTTTTCAGTTTGGCATCGACCGCCCAGCTTTTGCCGCTGTGCTCAATCTCTTCCGGCACCTCTAAAGCACCGCCTTCAATCCCGCGCTTCAGTAACTTCTCACGCAAAATATCCACCAGCTGCTTAACCTGAAAATCGGACTCGCTGGTGATTTTGATGGTTTCATTCTTTTCGTTGAGCTCAAACTCGGCGCTCACGTTGCGGAAATCGAAGCGGGTAGACACTTCACGGTTGGCATTTTCCACCGCATTGCGAATTTCCTGCAGATCGACTTCTGAAACGATATCGAAAGATGGCATCTCTTCTTCTCCTGACGCTAAAGTGACATGCATAATACGCGTCTTAAGGTGCTAAATAAAATCAGGCTGCACACAACGCTATAATGACAGTGTGACAGTAAATAATAGATGGATAGCCCGCCAGCGGGAGGCAGCATGAAAATTACCGTGTTAGGTTGCGGTGCTCTGGGTCAGATCTGGATGACAACCCTTGCCCGCCAGGGACATGAGGTGCAGGGATGGTTGCGGGTGCCGCAGCCCTACTGTTCAGCCAATGTGATTGATCCACAGGGTAACATTTCGAACCGCACGTTTATCGCCAACGATCCGCTGTTTCTGGCAGAAAGCCAGCTGCTGCTGGTTACGCTCAAAGCCCCGCAGGTCTCGCCCGCGGTGAAAAACCTGGAAAGCGTGCTGCCAGAAAACTGCCCGGTACTGCTGCTGCACAACGGCATGGGGACGCTGGAAGAGCTGAAAGGGCTGACTCAGCCGCTGCTGCGAGGCGTCACCACCCATGCGGCGATGCGCGACGGCACCGTTATCAAACACATAGCCAGTGGCATCACCCACATCGGCCCTGGTAACCGCAAAAGCGCCGCTTACAGCGATCTCGCCGACATCCTGCATCATGCCCTGCCTGATGTCGCCTGGCATGACAACATCCGGGCGGCCTGCTGGCGCAAGCTGGCAGTGAACTGCATCATCAATCCGCTAAGCGTGGAGTATGAGTGCCAGAACGGTGCCCTGCGCGCTTATCCGGAGCAGATCGCGCAACTGTGCGAAGAGATCAGCTGGGTCATGGAGCGCGAAGGTCAGAACGTTGCCAGCGAAAGCCTGCAGGACATCATCTTTGACGTGATTGAAAGCACCGCGGCCAACACCTCTTCGATGCTGCAGGACATACGCGCCCAGCGTCTCACCGAAATCGACTATATCAGCGGTTTTCTGCTGCGCCGCGCCCGGACGCACGGCCTGGTGCTGACGGAGAACACCCGTCTGTATGACATTGTAAAACGCAAGGAGTCCCATTATGACCGCGAACGCATCAGTGCTGGTTTGCCTGGCACATGGCAGTGAAGAAACCGAAGCTGTCACCACCATCGACCTGCTGGTACGCGCCGGGCTGAACGTTGTCACCGCCAGCGTCGAAAGCGACGGCAACCGGGAGATCGTCTGCTCACGCGGTGTTCGTCTGCTGGCTGACGTGACGCTGGTTGAAGTCGCCGACAATGATTTCGCCGCCATCGTCCTGCCCGGCGGCCTGAAAGGCGCCGAAACCTTCCGTGACAGTCCGCTGTTAGTCGAAACGGTACGCCAGTTTCACCTCAATGAAAGGATCGTCGCCGCTATCTGCGCCGCGGCAGGCACGGTACTCATCCCCCACGATCTCTTTCCGGTCGGTAACATGACTGGCTTTCCCGGCTTAAAAGAGACCATTCCGTCAGACAAGTGGATGGAGCGGCGTGTGGTCTGGGATCCGCGCGTCAATCTGCTGACCAGCCAGGGGCCTGGCACGGCAATGGATTTTGCGCTGAAGCTGATCGATTTGCTGGTGGGAAAAGAGATGGCGCGCGAGGTGGCCGCACAGCTGGTGCTGGCTCCCGGCATTTATGACTATCAGGCGTAAACACGCTGAGTTGAACAATCTGTTTTAAGACAATGCAGCCAGTCAGACCTGAACAGGCGCTGACTGGCTCTGAGGCGTCACTACGGGCGGTAGACTTTCACGTTTTTAAAGCCCTGCTCATGCAGATAGAGTGCCTGCAGACGGCTCATCACACCACGATCGCAGTAGAGCAACCAGGTCCGGTTCTGATCGAGATCGCCAAACTGCGTACTGAGTTTGTAGAACGGCAGCGACTTCACTTCCGTGGCTTTCAGTGCCAGAGGCTTCTCTTCCTGCTCATCAATAGAGCGGATATCCAGCACCACGTCGTTCTCGCTCAGCAGGGCGACGGTCTCAACTTCAACCACCTCCTCTTCTGTCTGCTCAGCGATGGTACGGATATCGACGTTGGTCGCCTCTTCAATGACCCGATCCAGAATCGTGAAGTCGAAATTCTGCTCTTCAGCCTCGATCTTCTCTTTCATCGCTTTCACGGTCGGGCTTTTTGAGATGACACCGCAATATTCCGGCATGGTGCTGGCGAAATCTTCGGTGCCGATCTCACGGGCAATCCTGATGATGTGCTCTTTGTCATGAGAGATCAGCGGACGCAGAATCAGCGTATCAGAAGCGTTATCAATCAGGCGCAGGTTGGTCAGCGTCTGGCTCGACACCTGACCTACCGCTTCACCGGTAACCAGCGCCTGCACGCCGTAGCGCTCAGCAATCGTCGAGGCGGCACGCACCATCATGCGCTTCAGCACCACACCCATCTGACCGTCATCCACTTTTTCGAGGATCTCACCCACTACCGGCTCAAAATTGATCGCCACGAACCGCACGCGGTGTGAACGACCAAAACGATTCCACAGATAGTGCGCAACCTGACGGACGCCAATCTCATGGGCGGCACCGCCAAGATTAAAGAAGCAGTAATGTACGCGACTGCCGCGACGCAGCAGCATATAGCTGGAGACGCCGGAGTCAAAGCCACCGGAAATCAGTGACAGCACATCTTCCTGCGTGCCGATCGGGAACCCGCCCAGACCTTCGTAGCGCGCAGTCACCAGCGTCAGACGATTCTCTTCAACTTCAAGATTCACCGTCACGTCCGGGTTTTTAAGCTGTACGCGGGCGCTTTCAATATGCTGATTCAGACCACCGCCAACATAGCGCTCCACATCCTGTGAACTGAAGCTATGCTTACCACGACGCTTAACACGCACGCAGAAGCTCTTCCCTTCAAGGCTGTCGCGATACTGCACTAAAGTCTGTTCAAAGATGTGATGAATATCGGTGTACTCACGATCTTCAACCGCTAAAACGTGATGAATCCCCGGAATGCGCGTCAGCTCATCGGGAATAATGTCCCGCAGCACCGGATTTTTCGAACGCACTTCAATGTGATCCCAGTGACGCACAACGGCGATTTCGTCGCTAACGGTTTTCAGGACGTTGCGGATATTGCTGGCAAGAATCTTGATAAAGCGCAAACGCACCGACGGACTCTTGATGGTGATTTCAGGAAATAACTTGATGATAAACTTCATGGCGGCGACACAGCTTCGTTGGGCAAATAAGTGCTAAAACAGGCAGCACTTAGCTGGTAAAATCACAAAATTGCGGGCTGCAAGGCGCAACCGCATCCGAGGCGCGGGAGTATATCACCTTTGTCAGGTGACTGCTTCTTCATCAGCCGCCGCATTGATTATTTTGCTAATCATAGGGTCTCAGCTACCATGACCGATTGCGAGATAATGTCCCAACCGTGAGTCGACACGAAATATGCCGAAAAAAGCCGAACAGCCAGCCAGCTTTGAAACGTCATTGCAGCAGCTGGAGCAGATTGTCAGCCGTCTGGAAAGTGGTGAACTGCCGCTGGAAGAAGCCCTGAACGAATTTGAGCGCGGCGTGCAGCTGGCGCGGACTGGCCAGCAGACGCTGCAGCAGGCTGAACAGCGGGTCCGTATTCTGCTGAACGATGATAAAGATGCCGACCTCACTGCTTTCACGCCGGAAAACAGCTAATGGATTTCGCCCGATTACTCGACGCGTATCAGCAGCAGGTTAACGCCGCGCTGACGCGTTTTATAGAGCCACTTCCTTTTCAGAGTTCTCCTCTGGTGAATGCCATGCATTATGGGGCATTATTAGGCGGTAAACGCCTGCGTCCTTTTCTGGTCTACGCTACCGGCGAAATGCTCCACGCCGACCCGGCGAGTCTGGATGTCCCCGCCGCCGCGGTTGAATGCATTCATGCGTACTCTCTGATTCATGACGATCTCCCCGCAATGGACGATGATGCACTGCGTCGCGGGCAGCCAACCTGTCACATTAAATATGGCGAAGATACCGCGATTCTGGCGGGCGACGCCCTGCAGACGCTGGCCTTTTCAATTCTGGCCGACCAGGCGATGCCCGGTGTCAGCGCTGAATATCGTCTGATGATGCTCTCTGAACTGGCGAAAGCCAGCGGCGTGGCCGGCATGTGTGGCGGACAGGCGCTTGATTTAGCGGCGGAAGGTAAATCTGTGGATCTGGACCAGCTGGAGCAGATCCATCGTCATAAAACCGGCGCGCTGATCCGTTCAGCGGTACGGTTAGGCGCCTTAACGGCGGGCGATGCTGGCCGGGAAGCCCTGCCGCTGCTCGACCGCTATGCAGAGGCCATTGGTCTCGCGTTTCAGGTGCAGGACGACATTCTGGATGTGATCGGTGACACAGCGGTGACAGGAAAACGCCAGGGTGCCGATCAGCACCTGGGAAAAAGCACCTATCCTTCACTGTTAGGCCTTGAAAATGCCCAAGCTAAAGCGCGGGATTTGTATCAGGAAGCTCTTGATACGTTAGAAATGCTCGCTGCGCACTCTTATAACACTACAGCACTGCAGGCGCTGGCGAGCTTCATAATTGAACGCGACAAATAACTTCCATAATGAGTCTCTGATGAGTTTTGATATTGCTAAATACCCGACACTGGCGCTGGCAAACACGGTTCAGGAGCTGCGCGCCCTGCCGAAAGAGAAGTTGCCTGCGCTCTGTGATGAACTGCGTCAGTATCTGTTAGACAGTGTAAGCCGCTCCAGCGGCCATTTTGCGTCGGGTCTGGGCGTGGTCGAACTGACGGTCGCGCTGCATTATGTCTATAACACCCCCTTCGACCATCTGGTATGGGATGTGGGTCATCAGGCTTATCCCCATAAAATTCTGACCGGTCGCCGCGATCGCATCGGTACGATTCGTCAGAAAAATGGCGTACACCCGTTTCCATGGCGCGGCGAAAGTGAATATGACGTATTGAGCGTCGGTCACTCGTCAACCTCCATCAGTGCCGGTCTCGGCATGGCCGCGGCGGCAGAACGTGAAGGTCAGGGTCGTCGCACCGCCTGTATTATTGGCGATGGCGCCATCACCGCTGGCATGGCGTTTGAAGCGATGAACCACGCCGGTGATATCAAGCCGGACATGCTGGTGATCCTCAACGACAACGAGATGTCGATCTCCGAAAACGTCGGCGCGCTGAATAACCGTCTGGCGCAAATCCTGTCGGGTAAAACCTATGCGCGACTGCGCGAAGGCAGCAAGCGTGTGCTGACCAGCCTGCCACCGATCAAAGAGCTGGTAAGACGCACCGAAGAGCATCTCAAAGGCATGGTCGTGCCGGGTACGCTGTTTGAAGAGCTGGGCTTTAATTATATCGGCCCGGTAGATGGTCACGATGTGCTGACGCTGGTCAATACACTGAGCAACATGCGCAGCCTGAAAGGGCCGCAGTTCCTGCATATCATGACGAAGAAAGGCAAAGGCTACGCTCCGGCAGAGGAAGATCCGATTGCCTGGCACGCCGTGCCTAAATTCGATCCTGCGATTGGCGAACTGCCAAAAAGCGCAGAAGGCCTGCCGAGCTACTCTAAAATCTTCGGCAACTGGCTGTGCGAAATGGCCGCCGACGATCCGAAACTGATGGCGATTACGCCAGCAATGCGCGAAGGCTCCGGCATGGTGGCCTTCTCACGCGAATTTCCGAAACAATATTTCGATGTGGCAATTGCCGAGCAGCACGCCGTGACCTTCGCTGCCGGTATGGCGATTGGCGGCTATAAACCGATTGTTGCTATCTACTCCACCTTCCTGCAGCGCGCCTACGATCAGTTGATCCATGACGTCGCCATCCAGAAACTGCCGGTCCTGTTTGCTATCGATCGCGGTGGTATTGTTGGCGCGGATGGTCAGACTCACCAGGGCGCGTTTGATCTCGCCTATCTGCGCTGCGTGCCGGATATGGTGATCATGACCCCCAGCGATGAAAATGAGTGTCGGCAGATGCTCTACACCGGCTATCACTATCAGGATGGTCCAAGTGCAGTGCGCTATCCGCGCGGCACCGGTGTCGGTACGCCACTGGCTCCGCTGCAGAGCCTGCCGCTGGGTAAAGCCGTGGTGAAACGTCAGGGTGAAAAGCTGGCGATTCTGAACTTCGGCACCCTGTTGCCGGAAGCGGCCGCCACGGCGGAAGCACTGAATGCGACTCTGGTCGATATGCGCTTTGTGAAGCCGCTGGATGAGGCGCTGATTGCCGAGCTCGCCGCCACGCACGACTCGCTGATTACGCTGGAAGAAGGCGCCATCAAAGGCGGTGCCGGCAGTGGCGTCAATGAGTTTGTTATGGCGAAACGTCTGGCTGTTCCGGTGCTGAACATCGGTCTGCCTGATGAGTTCATCCCGCAGGGGACGCAGGATGAAGTGCGTCATGACTATCTGCTGGACGCGGAGGGCATTCAGCAGCAGATCGCCCACTGGCTGGCGCAGTAACCTCCCCTCTCTGCGCTCCCCCTCGGGGAGCGCAACATCCTGCTATGCTAAGACCTTTGCACTTTCGCAGGAGCCTCCACCATGAAAACGATTCAACTGGGTACCACCGATCTGCAGGTGTCGCGTCTCTGTCTTGGCTGCATGACTTATGGCGACCCCACGCGCGGCAACCATGCCTGGACGCTGCCGGAAGCGAGCAGCCGTCCGCTGATCCAGCAGGCGCTGAACGCAGGGATCAACTTTTTCGATACCGCCAACAGCTATTCAGATGGCAGCAGTGAAGAGATCCTGGGTCGGGCGCTGAAAGACTTTGCCCGCCGTGAAGAGATCGTGGTCGCCACCAAAGTCTATTTCCCGCTGACCAATCTGTCACAGGGATTGTCGCGCAAGAATATTCTGCAATCCATTGATGACAGCCTGCAGCGTCTCGGCATGGAGTATGTCGACCTGCTGCAGATTCACCGCTGGGATTATGGGACGCCGCTGGAAGAGACGCTGGAAGCGCTGCATGAAGTCGTGCAGTCTGGCAAAGCACGTTATATCGGTGCCTCGTCGATGCACGCCAGTCAGTTTGCCCAGGCGTTGCAGATGCAGTCGGAACAGGGCTGGCATCGCTTTGTCAGCATGCAGGATCAGTACAACCTGATTCAGCGCGAAGAGGAGCGTGAAATGCATCCGCTCTGCCTGCAAGAGCAGATTGCCGTGCTGCCGTGGAGTCCGCTGGCGCGCGGTAAGCTGACCCGCCCGTGGGGGGAAAATACCGCGCGTTCCGCCTCTGACAAAGTGATGGCGTCGCTCTATGACAATACCGAAGAGAATGATGCCGTGATTGCAGAGCGGCTGGCGCAGGTGGCGGAAGGTAAAGGTGTAACGCGGGCGCAGGTGGCTCTGGCCTGGCTGCTGAGCAAGCCTGCCGTTACGGCGCCGATTATTGGTGCGTCGCGTGCTGAGCAGTTTGAGGATCTGGTGAAGGCGGTGGATGTCACGCTGAGTGACGAGGAAGTTGCACTGCTGGAAGAGGTCTATCAGCCGCATCAGCCGGTAGGATTCGAATAAGGCTGGCAACAAAGTGACGCCCTCCCCGGGCGTCACCTTCTGTCGCGGTGTGATGAGCCCTGGCCGTTAACCTGCCAGCCAGACCCCAAAGCCATACAGCATGGCAGCGGAAATCACGCCAGCAATAATGTCATCCACCATAATGCCCATGCCGCCATGCACATTGCGATCAAACCAGCGAATCGGCCACGGCTTCCACATATCAAGAATACGGAACAGCACAAAGCCACCCAGAACCCACTGCCAGCTGTTAACCGGAATCGCCATCAGCGTAATCCACATGCCGATAAACTCATCCCAGACAATGCTGCCGTGATCGTGTACGCCCATATCTTTGGCAGTGCGATGGCAGAGATAGACGCCAACACAGATACCGACCAGCACCACCAGCGAATAGAGATCCTGCGGCAGATAGGTCATCAGCCACCAGAACGGAATGGCCGCCAGCGATCCCATGGTGCCAGGCACGACCGGGCTTAATCCGCTGCCGAAACCGGTCGCCAGCAGATGCCAGGGATTGCTCATCCGCAGGCGACTCTTCGCCACGTCGTTATTTAGCATCAAAGTGATCAAACCCTTTATGACGGAATGTGGCGGGCTTGCCATTATCCAGCAGCGTTAAGCCTTCCGATTCCGGTGCCATCTGTCCGATGCAGGTATAGGGCACGCCCAGGTGACCCAGCGCTACATCGAGCGCGCCGCGATTGACCTCGGGCACCGTAAAGCAGAGTTCGTAATCTTCTCCGCCACTCAGCGCCCAGCGCAGGACCTGCTCAGGGTCGAAATGGTCGCGTAGCGCAGCCGAAAGGGGCAACGCATCCAGATTAAGCCGTGCGCCACAGCCGCTGGCTTTCAGCACGTGGCCGAGATCGGAAATCAGGCCGTCGGAAAGATCCACCGCTGAGGAGGCCAGCGAACGCAGCGCCTGGCCCTGCAGAATGCGCGGCATAGGACGCAGATGACGTTTAATCAGCGCTTCATGCACCGCCGGATCGCTGATACGGCAGTGATGCTGCAGCAGCGCCAGGCCCGCGGCGCTGTCACCCAGCGTTCCGGTCACGTAAATCCAGTCACCCGGCTTCGCGCCTGAACGTTTCAGGGCGCGGCCCTGCGGCACCAGACCGTGAATCGCCAGCGTCAGGCTCAGCGGGCCACGGGTGGTGTCGCCGCCGACCAGCTGCATGTCGTAATATTCCAGCAGTTCAAACAGGCTTTCGCTGAAGGCAGAGAGCCAGCTCTCATCGACCTGCGGCAGCGTTAAGGCCAGCGTCAGCCATGCGGGATCGGCGCCCATGGCAGCAAGGTCGCTGAGATTCACAGCCAGGGCTTTATAACCCAGATCGGCAGGATGGATATCCCGTAAGAAGTGCACACCCGCGACCAGGGTATCGGTGCTGATCGCCAGCGTCTGTTTTTCCGGCACGCTAAGTAACGCACAATCGTCACCGATGCCGAGTTCGACATCACGGCGGCTGCGTGTTCTGCGGTTGAAGTAGCGTGCGATGAGTTCAAATTCACCACAAGACATAATTGCGTTCCGCTTAACCCTTCATGAAAAAAGGCCGGCAAGCCGGCCTTTTTGTTTATTTGCGATTGGGTCGAATTTGTGGACCGGCTTTATCAAGCACGCCGTTAACAAATTTATGACTGTCTTCGGCACCGAAGACTTTCGCCAGCTCAATCCCTTCGTTGATGGCCACTTTATAAGGCACATCATTACGTTTGCTCAGCTCATACAGCGAGATGCGCAGGATAGCTTTTTCAACCTGGCCCAGCTCTTCGAGCTGACGCGACAGATAGGGCTTCATCAGTCCATCCAGATACGCACTGTTGGTCGCCACACCGGACAGCAGTTCGCGGAAGTAGGTAATGTCGACGTCTTTGACGTCCTGTTCCGCCAGAAACTGGTATTCCACATCGGCAATGTCGTTATTCGACAACTGCCAGGAGTAAAGCGCCTGAACAGCGCACTCACGGGCGCGACGACGAGCAGCAGGTTTCACAAAATTCCCCTTACAAAAATCAGGCTTTAATGGCTTTCAATACGTTGATCATTTCGAGCGCAGTCAGAGCCGCTTCAGCACCTTTGTTACCCGCTTTGGTGCCGGCACGCTCAATGGCCTGCTCGATGCTTTCAGTGGTCAGCACGCCAAACGCGACAGGAATCTCGCTGTTCATGGCAACGCTGGCGATACCGGAGCTGGCTTCACCCGCCACATATTCGAAGTGCGCAGTGCCACCACGAATAACCGTACCGAGTGCGATAATCGCATCATATTTGCCGGTGTTGGCCAGCGCGCGTGCTGCCAGAGGCAGTTCGTATGCACCAGGCACCCAGACTACGGTGATATTGTCATCTTTGACCTGGCCGATACGTTTCAGGGCATCAACTGCGCCATCCAGCAGGCTGTCATTAATGAAGTTGTTAAAACGCGCGATAACGATGGCAACATTGGCCTCAGGCGTTGCAACAGCAGCTTCGATAACTTTCATACTTATCCTTTCAGGGGTTTGGTTGGCCCCGCGCAGGGGGGCGGATTCTATCATACTCTTGGGCGGCGTGCTCTCGCTTTTCCGACCGTGTTATTGTGGTGTCAGGGTCAGGCGTAAATCGTCACCGACCTGGCGGACATCACTGAAACGGAAGGCAGGTGCGTCAGCCAGCTGGCTCAGTCCCGGCAGCTGACACAGCCCGCGTCCTTCATGACCTAACAGCTTAGGCGCCAGATAAACAATCAGTTCATCGACCAGTCCGGCCTGCAACAGGGCACCGGCCAGCGTTGCGCCCGCTTCAACCCAGACGCTGTTAATCTGTCGCTGTCCCAGCAGCATCATCATCGCCACCAGATCCAGCTGCTGTTCGCGCAGCGGAACAGCAATTTGCGTTACGTCAGCGGGCCAGCTCTGCTGATCGGGCTGATGACGCATCAGCCAGGTTTCACCCGGCTGCGAAATGAGCCGATGCTGCGGCGTCACGCGATTCTGGCTGTCGATAACCACCCGCACCGGCTGACGCAGTTGCTGCTCATTGAGCAGTGCCTGGCTCTCCGCATTGAGTTCAGACCAGCGTACCGTCAGGGAAGGATCGTCCGCCAGCACCGTGGCGCTGCTGCTGAGAATGGCGGCGCTCTGCGCACGCAGGCGCTGCACATCACGACGGGCAGCCGGCGAGGTTATCCACTGACTTTCGCCGCTGGCCATTGCCGTTCTGCCATCCAGTGAGGCACCCAGCTTGAGCTGGATCCAGGGGAAGCCAGTGCGCATGCGTTTGAGGAAACCGCGATTCAGCGCCTCCGCTTCCGGCATCATCAGACCGTGGCTGACCTCAATGCCCGCCTGATGCAGACGGTGCAGTCCGCGCCCCGCCACCTGCGGATTCGGATCCTGCATGGCGGCCACGACACGGGTAACGCCAGCGGCGATCAGCGCATCACAGCAGGGTGGCGTACGGCCATGATGGCTGCAGGGTTCCAGCGTGACATAGGCGGTTGCGCCACGCGCTTTCTCGCCCGCCATGCGCAGGGCGTGGACTTCAGCATGCGGTTCACCGGCGCGCTGATGCCAGCCCTCACCGACCACCTCGCCATCGCGCACAATCACGCAGCCCACATTGGGGTTCGGCATCGTCGTAAAGCGGCCACGTCGCGCCAGTTCCAGCGCACGCGCCATGTAAAGTTCATCCATGGTTTAATCCTGTAACCGGGCGATCTCTTCGCCAAAATCACGAATGTCTTCAAAGCTGCGGTAAACCGAGGCAAAGCGGATGTAGGCGACTTTATCGAGCTTCTTCAGCTCATCCATCACCAGATTGCCAATCAGCTTACTGGGGATCTCACGTTCACCGGTGGCACGCAGCTGGGTTTTAATATGGTTTACGGCGCTTTCAACCGCATCGGCGCTGACCGGACGCTTCTCAAGCGCTTTCATCATCCCGCTGGCCATTTTGTCTTCATTAAACGGTTCGCGCACGTCATTGCTTTTCACCACGCGTGGCATCACCAGTTCCGCCACCTCGAAGGTGGTAAAACGCTCATGACACATCAGACACTGGCGGCGGCGGCGCACCGAAGAGCCTTCACTAACCAGACGAGAATCAATCACTTTGGTGTCCACAGCGGAGCAGAATGGGCAATGCATGACGTTTCCTGACGCGAGAGAGATGGGCCAGACAGTGTAACGCGAACTGCGAATCAACAAAATCTCTTCCGTGCCTTTCCTGTGCCACCACGCACAGCATAAATGATGTTAAATATCAGCGACGGCAAAAGGGTCTACGCTTATAGAGCCGAAAGACGGCGTATATCCACTAACACACTGGAGGTTGTATGGGTCTGTTTAATTTTGTGAAAGAAGCCGGTGAAAAATTATGGGATGCCGTGAATGGCGGCGATGACCAGAATAAAAAGCTGCAGGATCACATCAACAAGCTCGGTTTACCCGACAGCGACAAAGTGGATGTGAAGGTCAATGGCGATACAGTGACCGTGACGGGCGATGGCCTTTCCCAGGAGCTGAAAGAGAAGATTCTGATCGCAGCCGGTAACGTTGCAGGCATCACCAAAGTGGAAGATAAGGTGACCGTGACAGATAGCGCGACCGAGTCAGAACTTTACACCGTGAAAAAAGGCGACACGCTGAGCGCAATTTCCAAACAGGTTTATGGAAATGCCAACGAATACAACAAGATTTTCGAAGCGAATAAGCCAATGCTCTCTCATCCTGATAAGATCTATCCTGGCCAGGTTTTACGTATTCCAAAATAACGGACAAGGATAACTTATGAGCAGGATGGTTTGGGTTCCGGTGGCGCTCTCTCTGGTGATGCTGAGCGGTTGCAGCAGTAGCGCCAGCAACCCGCAGGTCAGAGAGCTGCATCAGGAAGTGAGTCAGCTTAATCAGCAGATGCAGCACCTGACCACGCAGGCCAGCGCGCTGGAGATTCAGGGGCAGTTAAACAGCCATTCGCAGCAAGGCGCGTGGCTGATCCCGCAGGCGAACACGCCGGTGGCACTGCAAACCCAGCTCGGCACGCTGCGACTCGCGCTCTCGCCTGTCACTGCTGAAGCCAGCGGCTCGCGGGCAACCCTGACGGTACGCTCAATGGACGATCGCCCCTTGCCCGCCCTGCACGCTACGGTGAACTGGGGCGAACTCGATCCGGCGACCGGTAAACCACTGAGTAACGGCAGTCTGAGTCAGACGATAGCGGTGCCTGCCTCGCTGCTGCGCCAGCATTCGGTGAGCATACCGCTGCGACTCAGCGGCCTCACACCGGATCAATCAGGTTATGTCCGCGTGCATAACGTCACCGGCGACGCACCTGCCCAGACCTCCCCTGCTGCACCCTGATCTGATCACAGGTGCAAAAAAAAACGGGCAGCCACATGGCTGCCCGTTTTTATTTCTCTGCGGCGATTAAGGCAGGATAGAAGGCTGATCGGCGCCCTCTTTCTCGACTTTCTGCACCAGCATATGTTCACGCTTCATGCCCAGCTTCAGCGCCAGCGCCGAAGAGACATAAATTGATGAAATCGTACCAATCGTCACACCAATCAGCATGGTCAGTGAGAAGCCTTTCAGCAGCGCACCACCAAACACGAAGAGGATGAGGATCATCGCCAGCGTGGTCAGCGAGGTAATCAGCGTACGGCTTAACGTCTGGGTCAGTGACACGTTAGTAATATCGTAAGAGCTGCCGCGACGGATCTTGCGGAAGTTTTCACGAATACGGTCCGACACCACGATTTTATCGTTAAGCGAGTAGCCAATCACCGACATCAGTGAGGCAACAATCGTCAGGTCGATTTCAATGCGGAACAGCGCCAGCAGGCCGCAGGTGATGATCACGTCATGCGCCAGCGCCAGCACGGTACCCAGCGCCAGACGCCACTCAAAGCGAAAACCGATGTAGATCAGAATCGCAATCAGTGCGGACAACAGCGCCATCGCACCCGCCTGCGCCAGGTCGCTGCCCACACTCGGACCCACGAACTCAATGCGCTTAACGGTGGCATTTTGCTGGGTGGTCTGGTTAATCACCGACACCACTTTATTGCCTAACTCGGTGCCCGCCGGGCCGGTAACCGGTGCCATACGCACCATGACGTCACGGCTGCTGCCAAAGTTCTGAACCAGCGGCTCGTCAAAGCCCGCTTTCACCAGATCGCCACGCAGGACTTCAAGATCGGCCGGTTTTTCCAGCGCGATCTCAATCACTGTACCACCGGTGAAATCGAGGCCCCAGTTAAAACCACGCACACCCACGATAGCAATCGCGGCGAGAATCAGCAGTCCCGAAATGATGAAGGCCAGCTTATCCCAGCGCATAAAGTCGACGACTTTACGCCCGTGGTTCAACTGCTCAATGTTATATTCCTGTGCCACAACGCACTCCTCAGATAGACAGCTTGTTGATGCGTTTGCCACCGTAAACCAGGTTAACAATGGCACGGGTACCGACAATCGCGGTGAACATTGAGGTTGCGATACCAATTGCGGTGGTAATAGCAAAGCCTTTGATCGAACCGGTGCCGACTGCATAAAGAATGATAACTTTGATCAGGGTGGTCACGTTCGCATCGACAATACTGGAGAAGGCGCCTTTATAGCCCTCATGAATTGCCTGCTGAACCGAGCGCCCGTTACGCAGCTCTTCTTTAATACGTTCGTTAATCAGCACGTTGGCATCCACCGCCACCGCCAGCGTTAACACGATACCGGCAATACCCGGCATGGTCAGGGTCGCGCCCGGCAATAGCGACATAATGCCGACAATCAGCACCAGGTTAACCAGCAGCGCGCTGGTCGCAATCAGACCAAACTTCTTGTAGAACACCACCATAAACAGGATCGACGCAAGCAGACCCCACAGGCAGGCTTCCAGACCCTGAGTAATGTTCTGCTGACCCATGGTCGGCCCGATAGTACGCTCTTCCACAATCTGGATGGGCGCAATCAACGCACCGGCACGCAGCAGCAGCGAGAGCTGACGCGCTTCGTTCGGGTTGTTGATACCGGTGATGCGGAAGCTGTTCCCCAGACGAGACTGGATGTTGGCGACGTTAATCACCTCTTCCTGTTTCACCAGAATTGAACGGCCGTTGGCATCTTTCTTACCACTGTCTTTGTACTCCACAAACAGGGTCGCCATCGGCTTGCCGATGTTGTCCTTGGTGAAGTTCGACATGATGTTACCGCCTGCGCCATCCAGTGAAATGTTCACCTGTGGCTGGTTGTACTCATCCATGCTGGAAGTCGAGTCGGTGATATGGTCACCGGTCAGGATCACCCGCTTGTAGAGCACAACCGGCTGGCCATCACGCATGTCTTTAACTTCAGAGTCACCCGGTACACGACCACTGGCCGCTACGGTTGGATCCACGCTGGTGTTTACCAGACGGAATTCCAGCGTCGCCGTTGCACCCAGAATCTCTTTAGCGCGTGCCGTATCCTGAATACCCGGCAACTCAACTACGATGCGATCGGAACCCTGACGCTGTACCAGCGGTTCGGCCACGCCCAGCTGGTTCACACGGTTACGCAGAATAGTAATGTTCTGCTGAACCGCATATTCACGCGCTTCGCTGAGACGAGCATCGCTCATGGTGGCACGCAGGGCATCGCTGCCGCTGCTGTTGATCACCAGATCCTGATGACGCGAGGTCAGCCAGGAGATCGCCGCATCGCGGCTGGCTGCGTCACGGAAACGAATTTCCACGCCGTAGTTCGCGATTTTGTTGACGGTGGTGTAAGGGATACTTTTGGTGCGCAGGTCGCTACGCAGCGAGTCAGCATTCTGCTCCTGCAGTTTGCCGAGTGCGGTGTCCATGTCCACTTCCATCAGGAAGTGCACACCACCACGCAGATCGAGACCGAGTTTCATCGGTTCTGCTGACAGCATACTCAGCCAGCGAGGCGTGGCTGGCGCGAGGTTCAGCGCAACAACGTAGTCTTCACCCAACGCTTTCATGATCGCTTCACGGGCGCGTAACTGCACATCCGTATTATTGAAGCGCGCGGTAATCGCACCATTTTCCAGCGCAACAGATTTGCTCTGGATATTGTCTTGTTTTAATGCGGACTGAATTTGATCCAACGTCTGCTCACTGGCGGCGCTTCCGCGCGCACCAGTGATTTGAACGGCCGGATCCTCACCATACAGGTTGGGAAGCGCATAGAGCAGGCCGACGAGAATCACGACGACCAGCATCACGTACTTCCACAAAGGATAACGATTTAACACGGCAGTTCCCTTAGGGAAGAAAGAATTACAGCGCCTTGATAGTGCCTTTAGGCAGCACGGCGGCGACGAAATCACGTTTAATGACGACTTCATTGGTGTCATTCAGCGCGATAGCTACGTAGCCCGTGTCAGAGACTTTTGTTACGCGGCCTACAAGCCCACCGCTGGTCAGCACTTCATCACCCTTAGAGATAGAATCCATCAGCTTCTTGTGCTCTTTCGCACGTTTCTGCTGCGGACGCAGGATCATGAAATAGAAAATCAGACCAAACACCACCAGCATGATCACCAGAGAATACGGACTTCCCTGAGACGGTGCGCCTGCTGCGGCCACGGCGTCAGAAATGAAAAAGCTCATTAAATTTCCCTCATTGATGAATTATCAGACGTTAAAGGCGGAACTTCTTTGCCCGTCCGTTGGTAGAACTCGTTTACAAAGCGCTCTAATTTACCCTCTTCGATGGCCTGGCGTAAACCTGCCATCAGGCGCTGGTAATAGCGCAAATTGTGGATAGTGTTCAGACGCGCGCCCAGTATTTCGTTACAACGGTCGAGATGATACAAGTAGGCACGACTATAATTGCGACAGGTGTAACAATCACACTCCGCATCCAGTGGCGCAGTGTCATCTTTGTATCTGGCGTTGCGGATTTTCACCACACCCTCAGTCACAAACAGATGACCATTCCGGGCATTACGGGTCGGCATCACGCAGTCAAACATATCGACGCCGCGACGGACGCCCTCAACCAGATCTTCTGGCTTGCCGACACCCATCAGATAACGCGGTTTATCCTGCGGAAGCTGCGGACAGACGTGCTCAAGAATACGGTGCATGTCCTGCTTAGGCTCACCCACCGCCAGGCCGCCCACAGCGTACCCATCAAAGCCAATCTCTACCAGACCTTTCACCGAGACATCTCGTAAATCTTCGTAAACCGAGCCCTGAATAATGCCAAATAGCGCATTTTTATTGCCCAGGCTGTCAAAACGGTCACGACTGCGTTGCGCCCAGCGCAGCGACATCTCCATCGAGCGTTTGGCGTAGTCCCAGTCCGCCGGATAGGGCGTACATTCATCGAAAATCATCACGATGTCAGAACCGAGGTCATACTGAATCTCCATCGATTTTTCCGGATCGAGGAAGATCGGGTCGCCGTTGATCGGGTTACGGAAATGCACGCCCGCTTCGGTGATTTTACGGATGTCGCCCAGGCTGAAGACCTGGAAGCCGCCGGAGTCGGTCAGGATCGGCCCTTTCCACTGCATAAAGTCATGCAGATCGCCATGCAGTTTCATGATCTCCTGACCCGGACGCAGCCAGAGGTGGAAGGTATTGCCCAGAATGATCTGCGCGCCGGTCTCCTGCACTTCTTCCGGCGTCATGCCTTTAACGGTGCCATAGGTGCCAACAGGCATAAACGCAGGGGTTTCCACCACACCGCGATCAAAAATCAGACGGCCACGGCGTGCGCGCCCGTCTGTGGTATCAAGTTCAAATTTCACAAAGCCTCCATCGGAGAAACAGTCCGATGCAGATAACCTTCAGTCGCTCTCAGTCGATTCCGGCTATCGGTTAATAAATCAGTCGCCCACTTTTTCCAGCGGCGCCTGCGGATTTTTGCTGATAAACATCGCGTCGCCATAACTGAAGAAACGATATTGCTCAGCCACGGCTGCGCGGTACGCGGCCATGGTGTGCTGATAACCGGCAAACGCCGAGACCAGCATAATCAGAGTCGATTCGGGCAGATGGAAGTTGGTGATCAGCGCATCGATCACCTGATACTCATAGCCCGGATAGATAAAAATCTGGGTATCATCGAAGAACGGCGCAATCAGGGCATCCTGGCTCGCTTTGGCGGCGCTCTCCAGCGAACGGACAGAGGTGGTGCCGACAGCGACCACCTTATTGCCGCGTGCTTTACAGGCCAGCACCGCATCAACAACCTCCTGCGGCACTTCGGCATATTCAGCATGCATGTGATGCTCTTCGATGGTGTCGACGCGCACTGGCTGGAAGGTTCCCGCACCGACATGCAGCGTCACAAACGCCATCTCAATGCCCTTCTCTTTCAGCGCCTGCAGCAGCGGTTCATCAAAATGCAGACCGGCGGTCGGTGCCGCAACGGCACCCGGCCGGGCACTGTAAACCGTCTGATAGAGCTCGCGATCCGCCTCTTCATCCGGACGGTCGATATAAGGTGGCAGAGGCATATGGCCGACGCTGTTGAGGATGTCGAGCACCGCGCGCTCATCATCAAACACAATCTCAAACAGCGCATCGTGACGCGCCACCATCGTCGCTTTGACGCTCTCGTCTTCGCCCAGCAGCAGTTCTGCTCCCGGCTTCGGCGCTTTCGAGGCGCGCACATGGGCCAGCACACGCTTGTCGTCGAGCATCCGCTCCACCAGCATCTCGATTTTGCCGCCACTGGCTTTGCGGCCAAAGACGCGCGCCGGAATCACACGGGTGTTGTTGAACACCAGCAGATCGCCCGGATTCAGCTTATCCAGCACGTCGGTGAACACACCGTGCGACAGCGTCCCGCTGGGACCATCGAGCGACAGCAGACGACAGCCGCTGCGCTGCGCCTGGGGATAGTGAGCAATCAGGGATTCGGGCAGTTCAAAAG
Organism: Pantoea sp. CFSAN033090; assembly: GCF_001264395.1. Lineage (NCBI taxonomy): Bacteria > Pseudomonadati > Pseudomonadota > Gammaproteobacteria > Enterobacterales > Erwiniaceae > Pantoea > Pantoea sp. CFSAN033090. Next base: position 118,858 of record NZ_LGYX01000031.1, read on the forward strand.
CAAAATCGGCGACACGCATGAAAGAGTTCTTTCTCAGGCAAAAACAGGCGGCACAGTTTAGCGGAAAATCGACCAATTCTGAACAACTGGCTGCGCAAAGGCAGTTCAGCCTATAATGCGGCATGAACTTTCTTGCTCATCTCCATCTGGCTAAGCTGGCCGACAGCTCCTTACTCGGCAATTTAATGGCCGATTTTGTGCGTGGCAACCCGCACCAGCACTGGTCTGCGCCCGTCGCGGACGGCATTCTGATGCACCGTCGTCTCGATGTGATGACCGATGCGCTGCCGGAAGTGCGCAGCGCCCGTCAGCTATTCCGTGCCGAAACCTATCGCGTGGCACCCATTACGCTGGACGTCATCTGGGACCATTTTCTGGCCCGGCACTGGCAGCACTTCACGCCCGGCCAGACGCTGGTGCACTTTTCTGCCGCCGCCGAGCGCGAGATCATGCCGCAACTGGCAGACACCCCCATCGAGTTTCAGGAACTCAACGCGGTGATGTGGCGCGAGCGCTGGTTTGAGCATTATGCCCAGCCCGCGCGGCTGGAGCGGGTGCTGCACGGCATGGCCAGCCGCCGTCCACGCCTGGCAGCCCTGCGCGACTCCTATCACGATTTCACGCAACACTATGATCAGCTGGAAGCGCTGTTTTTTGTTTTTTATCCGCGTTTAATGGCGCTGGCGACCAGCAGAACCCTGTAAAACCCGATCCTCTGCTGCCGGGCTGGCGGACGCCAGCTTTCGCCCGCCGGGAAAGCGCCTCACCCGACCCCGCACCATCTTGCCATTGCTGCCTATCTGCGGCTTAATGAAGCCTTTCTTAACAATAGTTAAGTAAATATCACAGCCAGACCGCCTGTTCAGGCGTGCCTTCCGTTCGTTTTGACCAAAAGACATAAGAGGAAAAGATGTCATCCGCTTCGCATTCTGAAATTGACGCGCGTTACCGTTACGCCTGCGACATCGCCCGTGCGGCGGCCAGCCGGGCTTATTCGTGGTATCAGCAGCGTCAGACACTGGTGGTGGAACACAAAAGGGATTTGCAGGACGTGGTCAGCGAGGCTGATCGTAACGTTGAGGCATTGATTAAGACATTAATCGCTGAGCGCTTTCCTGACGATGCTGTCTATGGCGAAGAGAGCGGCGGTGAGGTTCAGGGCGCACCCTTTATCTGGGTGGTCGATCCCATCGACGGCACCGCCTGCTTCGTCAACGGCCTGCCTAACTGGTGCGTCTCGCTGGCGGTGGTCTGTGACGGCGAACCGGTAATCGGCGTGGTCTGCGATCCCAATCATCAGGAGCTGTTTCACGCACGAGCAGGTCAGGGTGCGTGGGTTAATGAGAGCCGTCTCCAGGTTCATGGCGCGACGCATCTCAACGAGGGTTTGCTCGGCATCAGCAACTCCAGTCGCACCCCTGCCGAAAGCGTCTCGCGCCTGATTAGCGGCTTAACTGAACAGGGTGGCATGTTTATTCGCATCGGTTCTGGCGCGCTGACCAGCGCCTGGGCGGCCGCCGGGCGACTGATTGGCTACTATGAAGCGCATATGCATCCCTGGGATAGTCTGCCGGGCATCGTCCTGATGCGCGAAGCGGGCGGCGTTACTAATGATTATCTGCGCAACGAAGGACTCAAAAACGGCAACCCGGTGTTGCTGGCCAATGCGACTCTTTATCCAAAAATCAAAGCGCTGACCGGTAATCGCGCGCTGGAGGAGTAAATGACGCTGCCCGGCCTGTACCGCTGCGCGCTGATCCTCAGTTTTCTCTGGCTGTTAAGTCCAGCGTCACAGGCGGCGGATTACCAGCTGGAGAAGGTGGTCGAACTGAGCCGTCACGGTGTCCGTCCGCCCACCCCCGGTAATCGCAAAGAGATTGAAGCCGCCAGCCAGCAACCCTGGACGCAGTGGACCACCGCCGATGGTGAGCTGACCGGTCATGGCTACAGCGCGGTGGTCAATAAAGGACGCTGGCAAGGCGAGCACTATCGCCAGCTCGGCCTGCTGGGCGCGGGCTGTCCTGATGCGGCACAGGTCTACGTGCGCGCCAGTCCGCTGCAGCGCACCCGTGCCACGGCCACAGCGCTGACTGACGGGGCCTTTCCCGGCTGCGGCGTGCCGGTGCATCACGTAGCGGGCGAAGTCGATCCCCTGTTTCAGAGTGAAAAGCTGACGATCACCCAGAGCGATCCTGCTCAGGAGCTGGCGGCTAAGCAGCAGAAAGCGGGCGATCTGGCGCGGCTGCAACAGCAGTTGCAACCCGCCATTCAGCAGCTGAAAGCCGCCGTCTGCCCACCCGCGACTGACTGCCCCCTCTTTGATGCGCCCTGGTCGTTCCGGCAAACCCGTAACGGCAACACATACGTTTACGGGCTGAGTGTGATGGCAAGCATGGTGGAGACGCTGCGACTGGGCTACAGCGAAAACCTGCCGTTGGACCAGCTCGCCTGGGGACACATCACCTCGGCCGCGCAGATCACCACGCTGCTGCCGCTGCTGACCGCAAACTACGATCTCAGCAACGACGTGCTCTATCAGGCACAGCGCCGTGGCTCAATATTGCTCAACGCCCTGCTGGAGGCGATTGCTTCCGATAGCGCGCCGGGCCGCTGGCTGATTCTGGTGGCACATGACACCAATATTGCGATGGTGCGCACCCTGATGGGCTTTAGCTGGCAGTTGCCAGGCTATTCACGCGGCAACATTCCACCGGGCAGTAGTCTGGTGCTGGAGCGCTGGCGCGACACCCGCAGCGGCGAACGTTTTTTGCGGCTCTATTTCCAGGCGCAGAGTCTGGATGGGATTCGTCAGCTGCAACCGATTGATGATAAACATCCGTTATTACGTCAGGAGTGGCATCAGCCTGACTGCAGAATCACCGATGTCGGCCTGCTCTGCCCTTATCAATCCACGCTGATTCAGTTGCGGAAAAAGCTGGATAACAGCGCTGTGCTGCCGGTTTCGGTTATATTGCCCTGAGTCTGTGGCTAATCAAATTCAGGCCGCAGCATCAACGCGGCCTGAATAATGTTAACCGCTGTTAATTAACGCCATTCCGACCTTTTCTTATTTAAATCGCCTGACTATCAGCGCCACTCGTTTTGTTTTACGATAGACCTGTCAATCATCCCTTTATTAACTATTTTCCTGTAATTCTTGAGTATTTCGGCGACTGGTTTCGCCGTTTTTTATTTCTTACACGCCCCGCTACTGCTGCCCGCCAGCGCCTGTGTGACTGCACGCTCACTTCTCTGAATCTCCCTTATCGCTTTCTGCCCGGTTATCACTATCCGCCACATTCACTGCCAATTAAAATACGCATTCATGGATATAAACCGGGACATAAACTTATTTCGCAGGCAGGCGTTTTGCTCCTGATAACAGGATTCCATATTGTGGATTGGGTCACATAAATAATCAGATGAGCAGGAATATAAAAGCGCGGGAAATAGCGTGTTCTGCTCCCCCACGAATGAGAGAGCAGAACAGGAGATTAGCGGGGTTTACGAACCAGCTTATAGCCCAGCAGCAGCACCACTATCCACACCATACCGACATAGAGGGAAATGCGGGTATCGGGGAAATAACCAATCAGACCGATAATAAAGCAGAGGAAGGCTACGCCGACACCAGCAGTCCAGCTGCCGCCTGGCAGCGCAAACTGCAGCTTACTGGCGGCCTCTTTACCAATTTTGCGACGGAACGCGATCTGCGACAGCAGAATCATGATCCAGACCCACACCGTTGCAAAGGTCGCCAGCGAGGCGATCACCAGGAAGACTTTTTCCGGCATCAGGTAGTTGAGATAAACCGCAATCAGCATGGCGAACATCATCACCACCACCGTCACCCACGGAATCCCGCGCGAGGAGACCTTCATAAAGACCTTCGGCGCATGTCCCTGCTGCGCCATCCCGTGCAGCATGCGGCCCACGCCAAACACATCGCTGTTAATCGCCGAGAGTGACGCGGTCAGCACCACGAAATTGAGGATAGAGGCGGCCGCCGCAATGCCCAGATGCTGGAAGGTCAGCACAAACGGGCTGCCCGAGGTGCCCACCTGATTCCACGGGTAGATCGACATAATCACAAACAGCGTGCCGACGTAGAACACCAGAATGCGCCACGGCACCGAGTTGATGGCGCGCGGAATCGACTTCTCCGGATCTTTCGCTTCACCGGCGGTGATACCGATGATTTCGATACCGCCATAGGCAAACATCACCATCTGCAGCGACAGCAGCATACCGACTACGCCGTGCGCAAAGAAGCCGCCGTTAGTCCAGAGATTGTGGATGCCGGTCGGCTGGCCGCCGTTGCCGAGCCCCCAGATGATCATGCCGAAACCGGCCAGAATCATCACGATAATGGTGGCAACTTTGAAGAAGGAGAACCAGAACTCCACTTCGCCAAACACCTTCACGCTCATCAGATTGACGGCACCGATGATCAGCACCACGCTCAGCACCCAAATCCAGTGCGGCACCTCAGGGAACCAGACGCCCATATAGATGCCGAACGCCGTGACATCCGCAATCGCCACAATCAGGATTTCAAAACAGTACGTCCAGCCGGTGATGTAGCCTGCCATCGGCCCAAGATAGTCCTGCGCGTAACGTGAGAAGGAGCTGGCCTGAGGATTGTTAACGGACATCTCACCCAGTGCGCGCATGATGATGTAAGCCACTGCCCCGCCGATGATATAGGCGAGCAGCACGCTCGGTCCGGCCATTTTTATCGCGTCAGCGGAACCGTAGAACAGCCCGGTGCCAATCGCCGATCCCAGCGCCATAAAGCGGATGTGGCGCGTGCTCAGTCCGCGTTTGAGCTTGTTGGTTTCTTGCATAACAACCTGTACCTGTGAAATGAAAAAACCACGGGCAGGCCCGTGGTTAAAGAAAAATCAGTGCTCTCTGCTACGAGTGAACGGTCACCTGTTCCGGCCCTTTCACCCGATCAACAACAGCGGCAATCAGCAGCATCACCAGCGACGGCGGCAACCAGGCGAGACCCTGATCGGCCAGCGGCAGATTCTGACTGAAAGCGGGCAGCAAATCTTTAAACCCGGTGGTTTTAATCGCATCAACAATACCGAACAGCAAGCTGATTAACATGGCTGGCGCGATAATCCGGCTGCTCTTATTCCACCAGTTGAGGGTGAAACTCAGCACCACCAGCACGATACAGGGCGGATAAATTGCCGTCAGTACCGGGATGGAGATCTGAATCAGGTGGCTCAGGCCGAGATTCGACACCACCATGGAGAACAGACCCAGAATAAACACCAGCGTTTTATACGATAACGGCAGGTATTGCGCAAAAAATTCCGCACAGGCACAGGTCAGGCCTACGGCGGTCACCATACAGGCGACGAAGATCAGCGCGGCAAGGAAGAAGCTGCCCATGTTGCCAAAGGTGTGCTGAACATACGCGTGCAGAATCGCTGCGCCGTTAGCGTTTTGATCCACCAGCGCACCGCTGCCCGCGCCCAGCTTAAACAGGCAGAGGTAGACCAGCGTCAGGCCCAGACCGGCGATTAACCCTGCCAGCACGGTATAACGGGTCAGCAGCGCGGCATTATCGACGCCACGCGAACGGGCGGCGTTGACAATTACGATACCAAATACCAGCGCGCCCAGCGTATCCATAGTCAGATAGCCATTGACGAAACCGCTGGAGAAGGCCGCACGCTGATAATCAGCGGTAGCCGGAACCGTGCCGCCGGCGGGCCATACCAGGGCAGCAACGCCCAGCACGGTCAGCGCAATAATTTTTAATGGCGCAAGGAAATGCCCTACCGTGTCGAGTAGCTTACCGGGATAGAGCGATACGCCAATCACCAGCGTGAAGTAAATCAGGCTATAGATAAACAGCGGCAGCGCGCCATCACCGGTCAGCGGGGCAATACCCATCTCAAACGAGACCGTGGCCGTACGCGGTGTGGCAAACAGCGGCCCGACAGCCAGATAGCAAACGGTGGCCAGCACGATGCCAGCGACCTTGCCAATCGGGGTGCTGAGTGCATCCACGCCGCCGCCGACGCGGGCCAGCGCGATCACGGTCATCACGGGCAGACCGACTGCGGTAATCAGAAAACCAATCGCGGCAGTCCAGACGTGTTCGCCAGACTGAATACCGACCATGGGCGGGAAAATGATGTTGCCCGCGCCAACAAACAGGGCGAATGTCATAAAGCCCAGCGCGAGAATGTCCTTCGAAGTTAAACGATGTGTCATACGGCCTGTCACTGATGTTGCGGTGGAAGTTGGGTTAGTGTTGTCCCCTCGCTGCGTGTAAACCGCGACCAGGCTGACAATGTCAGCGCATTATGCTCGTCGCAGGGTAAAGCGCAGGTGATTTAAGCTGCTTTTATTCTGTTCACAGAGGGATGGATCGACAACGGCGCTAAGTAAAACGTTTATAGCGGTGAAAGGCAATACGGGATCGGAAAACCAGAAGGTTATGCCGCCATTTTTTCAAAAGGCAGTGGATAGCGTTAATTTTTGCAGCAGGCACACAAGATGATGTGCCTAAATAATAGACAGAGCGCGAGAAGTCCCCGCATAAACGGGCCTGAAGATACACAAAAGGCGCGTTTTACGCGCCTGTCTGCACAACGTTACAGTACTACCAGACCTGATTTGCGATATCGACCACTAAGCGAATCTTCTGCCACTGCTGCGCCTCGGTCAGGCTGTTGCCCTCTTCTGTTGAGGCAAAACCACACTGCGGACTGAGGCAGATCTGATCCAGACTGACATACTGCGCCGCTTCTTCCAGCCGGGTTTTCACCTGCGCCGGATCTTCCAGTTCACCCACTTTCGTGGTGATGAGGCCCAGCACCACCTGCTGATGACCTGGCTTAATGTAACGCAGTGGCTCAAAGCCGCCGGAACGGGCGTTGTCATACTCCAGGAAGAAGGCATCCACGTTGACGCTGCCGAACAGGATTTCTGCGACCGGCCCATAGCCGCCTTCAGAGATCCAGGTTGAACGGAAGTTGCCGCGACAGACATGCAGACCCACGGTCAGATCGGCAGGTTTACCTTCCAGCGCTTTATTCAACACCTGAGCATAAGTCTGTGCCAGCTGGTCAGGATCGTCGCCACGCGCACGTATATCGCGCTTCTGATCTTCAGAACAGAGGTAAGCCCAGACGGTATCATCCAGTTGCAGATAGCGGCAGCCCGCGTCATAAAACGCCTGAATAGCCGCTTTGTAGGTCTGCGCCAGATCGTCGAAGTAGTCCGCCAGATCGGGATAAACTTCCGCGTCGATCACCTTACGGCCACCACGGAAGTGCAGCACGCTGGGGCTGGGAATGGTCATCTTCGGCACCGCATCACCGGCAATACTCTGCAGGAAGCGGAAATGCGCCAGCATCGGATGATCCGCCGGGAAACCGAGTTTGCTTACCACTTTCACGCCATGCGCTTTGGTCTGCACGCCATTAAACTGAATGCCCTGCTCCGCCTCATAGCGCTCTACGCCATTCAGGCCATAGAAAAAGTCGAAGTGCCACCAGCCGCGACGAAACTCGCCATCAGTGACCACTTTCAGGCCATTTTCCCGCTGTTTCGCCACCACATCGCGAATCGCCTCATCTTCAACCTGGCGCAGGGCCGCCGCATCAATCTCTCCGGCTGCAAACTGTTCGCGCGCCTGCTTAATGGCGGTGGGACGCAGAAAGCTGCCAACGGTATCGGCACGGAACGGGGCGGTTTCTCTTTGCATGATCACTCCTGTCTCTCCTGCCGGTAATGACGGCAGGAAATAGTTGCATCCTGATATAAATAGCCATCTGGATGGCTACATGTCTGAACACAGAGTGGCATGAGCGGCTTGCTTCTGCAACTGAAGAAAATTCAGTGATGATGAAAAAAATTCACGTTCGGGGGATTAACGCAGCGCGGCGCGCGCCTGCATCATCTGACTATCAGAGAGCGGCAGATAGCCCGCTTCACTGACCCGCCGCTGTCCCTGCGCCGAAAGTACCTGCTGCAGAAACGCGGCCACCAGCGGCGGCAAAGGTTTACCGGGCGCTTTATTCACATAGAGATAGAGCGGGCGCGCCCAGGGATAGCGGCCACTGCGGATGGCATCGGCATCCGGGGTAATCGCCTGCCCCTGATCATTCATCACCGCCAGCATTTTTACGCCGCTGAGATGAAAGCCAAAACTGGCGTAGCCGATGCTGCGTGAATTACCGGCCACCGCCTGCACCACTGCGGCCGAACCGGGAAACTCCGCCACGTCGCTGCGAAAATCACCTTTGCACAGCGCCTGCTGCTTGAAGAAACCCCAGGTGCCGGAGGCGGAGTTACGTCCATAGCGCTGAATCGGCCGTTTGCTCCACTGCGCGCCGGTTAAGCCGAGATCGCCCCAGCGCAGCGGCACGCTGTGTGCGCCACACAGACGGGTAATCGAGAAGATGGCATCGAGCTGTCGCGGTTCAATCTGCTTTAGCGGATTGCGCTGATTCACCACTACCACCAGCGCATCCATAGCCACCGGAACCGCCAGCGGCGGATAGCCGTAGCGCGCCTCAAAGGCCTGGCGTTCATCTGCCTGCATCGGGCGGCTCATCGGACCGAGTTGTGCTGCACCCGCCGCCAGCGCGGTCGGCGCAGTAGAAGATCCGGAGGCCTGAACCTGGACATTGACGCCCGGCGCCTGGCGACTGAAATCTTCGCCCCACAGCGTCATCAGATAGCCCAGCGTATCGGATCCGACGCTGCTGAGATTGCCGGAGAGCGCGCCGGGCTGGGCCAGTGCCAGGCCCGGCAGCAGAGTAACGATCAACAAAAGAAGGATGCGCATCAGGGAGATCCGGCAGCGATTAATGAACGGCATTCTCCTGCATCACGCTGCTGACAATCAACCTCGCTGGCAGCGTAAAGGTAAAACAGGTCTCCTTGTGCGGCACGCTGGTGATATCGAGCCGGGCGTTATGGTGGCTCAGAGCATGTTTCACTATCGCCAGCCCCAGCCCGCTGCCGCCGGTCGCACGCGAACGGGCTTTATCGACCCGGTAGAAACGCTCGGTAAGACGCGGAATATGTTCTGAGGCGATGCCCGGCCCGTTATCGCACACCCGGAAAATGGCCCCCTGTTTGCCGCGCAGCCAGCTGATATCAATTCGCGTGCCATCCGGTGTGTGGTTTACCGCGTTGTAAACCAGATTGGAGATGGCGCTGCGCAGCTGTTCATCGTTGCCGAACACTTTCAGATGGGGATCGGTATGGAAATGGATGTCGTGACGGCCGCCACTCAGCGTTGCCGCCTCATGCTGCAGCAGTTTCAGCATCACCGGCACATCGACCTTCTCTTTCAGATCGATTGCGGGCGCGGCTTCAATGCGCGATAGCGTCAGCAGCTGTTTGACCAGGCTGTCCATGCGGCGCGTCTGCTCCGACATAGTGTGCAGCGCTTTGCTGCGCGAAGGCTCGCTCATCACCGAGTCGTTCATCATCTCCAGATAGCCCTGCAGCACCGTGAGCGGTGTGCGCAATTCATGGCTGACGTTGGCAAAGAAGTTGCGGCGCGCCCCTTCCAGCTGATGCATCTGCGTGACATCACGCGCCACCAGCAGCCACTGCCCTTCGCTGTAGGGCATGACGCGGAACTCCATGTGAAGTTTGTTGTTCAGCACCAGCGTCAGCGGCTTGTCGAAATCGCGCTGGCGAAGATAGCGGGAGAACTCCGGATAACGGAGCAGATTGAGGATGTTCTGACCATTATCTTCCGGCCAGCGCAGACCCAGGTGCTGTTGTGCGAGGCCGTTACACCAGAAAATGGTGCCCTCTTCGGTGGTCAGGATCACCGCATCCGGCAGCGACTCGGCACCGCTGCGGAAACGCTTAATCAGATTGCCCAGTTCACGCCGCCGCCGCCGGTTGCGGAGCTGCATCTGGTAAAGACCATAAAACAGCGGTTCCCAGCTGGCACGCCCGGCCGGTGGCGTCATGGTGCGGTCCAGCCACAGCCAGTGCGACAGCCGCATCAGATTGTGAAAATGCCACAACAGGACCGTCAGTACGCTCAGCAGCAGCCACCAGGGCAGACCGCCGAACAGCAGGCCCAGCAGCACTGCGGGCAGACAGACCAGCAGCAGTTCTGTCAGTAATCTCTTCCAGGAGAGGCGTTCCAGCACGGTTAAGGCTCCGTTTAGTAGCGGGCAGAGAAACGATACCCTGTTCCGCGAACGGTTTGTACCATGCGATCGTGGCCGGACACTTCCAGCGCTTTACGTAAACGACGGATGTGAACATCGACAGTACGATCTTCCACATACACATTGGTGCCCCAGACGTGGTTCAGCAGCTGTTCGCGGCTGTAAACGCGTTCCGGGTGGGTCATAAAGAAGTGCAGCAGCTTATATTCGGTGGGGCCCATCTCCAGCGGCGTGGTTTCGGACATCACGCGATGTGAGGAGGGATCCAGACTCAGCCCCTGCATCTCAATCACCTCTTCCACGGCCATCGGCGAAATACGGCGCATCACCGCTTTGATTCTCGCCATCAGCTCTTTAGGTGAAAAGGGTTTGGTAATGTAATCATCGGCACCCACTTCCAGGCCGCGCACCCGATCCTCCTCTTCGCCGCGCGCGGTGAGCATCATCACCGGGATATCGCGTGTCATCGCCTCGCGTTTCAGATGTTTGATAAACTGAATACCGCTGCCACCGGGTAACATCCAGTCCAGCAAAATCAGATCGGGCCAGGGTTCAATCAGCTTGCCAACGGCGCTGTCATAATCTTCCGCCTCGATTGGCTGATAGTCGTTCTGCTCCAGAACAAAACACAACATTTCACGGATGGGGGCTTCATCCTCCACAACCAAAATGCGCTTAGCCATTATTACTCCTGCTGATTATGACGGATGTCACTGAGATTCGCGGCGCCATTATGCGTCAGATTTGTGACACTTTTATGAAAAACATAACCTGCCTGTAACCTCACTGGTAATCATTTATGACAGCGCAGCGACAATTTTTTTCTTTGGCCGCAGAGCCAGTATAATCGCCGGGCGAATCACAACGGCAGGGACTCATCATGCGCATCATTCATACTGCGGACTGGCATCTGGGGCAGTTCTTCTACAACAAAAGTCGGGCAGCCGAACATCAGGCATTTCTCGACTGGCTGTTGATCCAGATTGAACAGCATCAGGTGGATGCGTTGATCATCGCAGGCGATCTGTTTGATACCGGTACACCGCCCAGCTACGCCCGCGAAATGTTCAACCGCTTTGTGGTGGCGCTGCAGCCCAGCGGCTGTCAGCTGATTGTGCTGGCGGGCAACCACGATTCCGTTGCCACGCTGAATGAGTCGCGTGAGCTGCTCGCCTGTCTCAATACCCGGGTGATCGCCACCCCGCAGGAGAAGGATGATGTGCTGCTGCTCAACACCCGCCAGGGCGAGCCGGGCGCGCTGCTGTGTGCGATTCCCTATCTGCGGCCGCGCGATATCCTGCGCAGCCGGGCGGGTCAGTCGGGACGCGACAAGCAGACCTCGCTGCTGGAAGCGATCGCCCACCACTATCAGCAGCGATTCACCGCCGCCCAGGCGCTGGGCCATGCACTGCCGATTATCGCCACCGGCCATCTCACCACCGTCGGCGTCAGCCAGAGCGATTCGGTGCGCGACATCTATATCGGGACGCTGGATGCCTTCCCGGCCAGCGCGTTTCCCGCGGCTGACTATATCGCACTGGGGCATATTCATCGCGCCCAGCGCGTCGCGGGCAGCGAGCATATCCGCTACAGCGGCTCACCGATTCCGCTGAGCTTTGACGAGCTGGGCACAGAAAAAAGCGTCTTCCTGCTGGAACTCACCACCAGCGGCCTGCAATCGGTCACGCCGCTGGTGGTGCCACAGGCGCAGCCGATGCAGGTGCTGAAAGGATCGCTGGCGCAGATTGCAGAACAGTTAAATGCCTTCAGCACGGCAGAGCAGGAGAAGTCGACCTGGCTCGACATCGAAGTCACCACCCAGGAGTATCTCAGCGATCTGCAGCGTCAGGTAGAAACCCTGACCGCCACGCTGCCGGTCGAAGTCCTGTTGCTCCGCCGCAGCCGTGAACAGCGACAACAGAGCCTGGCGCGGCTCGACAACGAAACCCTGAGTGAGCTGAAGGTGGAGGAGGTCTTTGCCCGCCGGCTGGCGCTGGATGAGGAGCTGCAACCAGAGCAAATCGCCGAGATGACCACCCTGTTCCGCCAGACGCTGGCCGCCATGGAAGAGACCCAATGAAGATCCTCACGCTACGGTTCAAAAACCTCAATGCCCTGCGCGGTGAATGGTTCATCGACTTCCGCGCCGAACCTTTTGCCAGCAACGGCCTGTTCGCCATTACCGGTGCCACCGGCGCCGGTAAAACTACCCTGCTGGACGCCATCTGCCTGGCGCTCTATCACCAGACACCGCGCCTGGGCGCGATTTCACAGAGCCAGAATGCGCTGATGACCCGCGACTGTGCCGAATGTCTGGCCGAGGTGGAGTTTGAGATCAAAGGAGAAGCCTGGCGCGCCTTCTGGAGCCAGAACCGCGCGCGCGGCACTGCCGACGGCAAACTTCAGGCACCGCGCGTTGAGCTGGCACGCTGCGCCGACAACATCATTGTTGCCGATAAAGTCGGTGACAAGCTGAAGCTGATCGAAACCCTCTCCGGGCTCGATTTCGAAAGGTTTACCCGCTCGATGATGCTGTCACAAGGCCAGTTCGCCGCCTTTCTCAACGCGAAAGCCAGTGAGCGCGCGGAACTGCTTGAGGAGCTGACCGGCACCGAAATTTACGGTCTGATTTCCGCCGCCATCTACGAGCGCCACAAAGAGGCAAAAACCCAGCTGGATCTGCTGCGCAGCCAGGCGGGAGCGATGGCGCTGCTGGATAGCGACGCACGTGCCTCGCTGCAACAGCAGCTCACCGATCTGACCGATGCGGAACAGCAGCTCAGCGCGCACTATCAGCAGGCGCAGCAACAGCAGCAGTGGCAACAGCAGGCGCAGCAGTTACAGCAGGAAAATGCGCAGGCTGACGTCGCGCTGCAGCAGGCCCGGGCCGCATCCCAGGCGGCAGAGGCCGATCGTCAGCGTCTTGCACGCAGCGAACCGGCTGAAAAGCTGCGGGTAAAACTGCAGCAGCGCGACGCGTTACGCACCGAACAGCAGCAGGTCGTGAGCCGCTGTCAGCAACTCACGGCGGCGCAGCAGCAGGCGCAGAGCCAACAGCAGCAGCATCAACAGCACTACGCGACGACCCAAAGTGCCCGCCAGCAGGCGCTGCAGGAACAGCAGCAGCAGGAAAGTCTGCTGACAGAACAGGTTCTGCCGCTGGATCAGCGGATCAGCGCACTGCAGCAGCAGCTTGCGGAGCAGCAGCAGGAAAATGCCCGACAGCAGCAGCATGCTGATCAGACACAGGCCAGCCTGGCAGAGCAGAAGCGCCAGGTTGAGACATGGCAGCAGGCGATTGCCGAACAGCATCAGTTACGCCAGCAGCTTGCCGATCTCGCCCAATGGGGCGCTTCGCTGCCGGTGTGGCAGGAGAACTTTGCCCTGCTGGCGCAGCGTGAAGCGACCCTGGCCGGACTGGCGCAACAGCGCGAGCAGCAGCAGCGACAGATCGCTGCCCAGCAGGCGGAACAGCAGCAGCAGGCAGAACAGGCGCTCCCGCGCCAGCAGGCGGAGCAACAGGCCCGCCAGGCGCTCTCGCAGGCGGAGCAAGTACTAACTTCGCTACAGGAACAGCATCCGCCTGCCGCACTGCGTCAGGCATTAAGCCAGTTGCAGAACAGCCGTCCGGCTCGTCAGCAACTGCTGCTGCTTTCAACCCAGTGGCAGCCGCTGCACCAGCAGCTGGGCCAGCGCCAGCAGCGGCTTATCGCGCTCGCAAAAGCGCATCAGCAGAGTGAAGCGGAACTCCAGGCCCTGCGCGAAACGTGGAAACGCGAAAAACAGCAGCTGGATGATGTCGAAAAAATCTGCGCGCTGGAGCAGCAGATTGTCGATCTCAGCGATTACCGCGCCCGGCTCGCCGCCGATCAGCCCTGTCCGCTGTGCGGCTCCTGCACGCATCCCGCCGTTGAGGCCTACAGCACGCTGGAAGTAAGTGCTAACCAGCAGCGCCGGGCTGCACTGCAGCAACAAACCGAGGCATTGCGCGAAGCGGGCACGGCAAAAAGCGAACAGCTGAAACAGTCAGCCGTGCAGCAGCAGACCCTGCGCGATGAGATCGCGGAGATGCAGCAACAGCTCGATCGGCTTGAGCAGCAATGGCAGGCGCTGAGCAGTGAGCTGGCACTTACCTTCCCGCTCGCCGATCGGGATGCCTTAACCGCGTGGGAGCAGCAGCAAAGCGAGCGTGAAAGCCAGCTTGAGCAACAGCGACAGGCGCAGGAAGCCGCAGAACAGGCGCGTCAGGCCGCAAAAGATTACTATCTTCAGCAGTCACAGGCCTGGCAGCAGCATTTGCAGGCAGAACAGCTGGCGCAGCAGTCGCTGTCCAGCCTGCAGCAGGCGCTGGATGCGCTGCAACAGCGTCAGCAGCAGGAACAGCAGGCCATGGCGCAATTGCAGAGTCGTCTGGAGCAGCAGTTCAGTGCACACAACCTTGCCCTGCCCGACGCCGCCCATCGCGAGGCGTGGCTGACAGAACAGCAGCGGCGCTGGGAGCGCTGGCAGGAAAGTGAGCGGTTGCTAGCTAACCTGCAACCGCAGCTGTTAAAGGGGGAAACCCAGCTCACTGCCCTGCAACAGCAGGCAGAACTGGAGCAGCAGCAGCTCACCACTCGTCAGCAGCAGCAAAACCAGCGCCAGACGCAGCTCAGCGAGATGCGCCAGCAGCGTCTCGCGCTGTTTGGCGACCGCGAGGTCACCCACGCCCGTCAGCAGATACAGGCCCGCGTTCAGCAGGCTGATGAACAACTGGCACAGCAGCTCACTGCCCTGCAACAGGCGCAGGCCGAGGTCAGTCGCCTGCAGGGTGAGCTTTCGGGACTGGAAAATCAGCGGCAGACTCTCAATAGCAAACTGGCAGAGGCGGAAAGCGCGCTGCAGCAGGCACTGGAGAGCGCCGGATTCGCGGATGAAGCCAGCCTGCGCGCGGCGCTGCTGGATGAGCAGACCGCAGTGCAACTGCGTCAGCAGTTGCAGCAGCTCGATCAGCAATGCCAGCAGCAGCAGGCGCGACTGGCGGATCTGCGTCAGCGGCTCAGTCTCCATCAGCAGGCGAAACCCGCTGCGATGCCGGAATCCGCCGAGGCGCTGGCGCAACAGCTGGAGCAGTTACGGCTGGCACTGCGCGACAACGCCAGCCAGCAGGGTCAGATTCAGCAGCAGTTGCACAGCGATGCCAGCCTTCGTGTGCGCCAGCAGAGCCTGATGACACAGATTGAACAGGATGGTGTGACGCTGGCGCAGTGGAGCCTGCTCAACGATCTGATTGGCTCCGCCAGCGGCGATAAATTCCGGCGCTTCGCCCAGGGCTTAACGCTGGATCACCTGGTGGCCCTGGCTAACCGTCAGCTCGATCGGCTGCATGGCCGCTATCTGCTGCAGCGACGGGCGCAGGATCTGCTGGAGCTGGATGTGGTCGATACCTGGCAAGCCGATGCGGCGCGCGATACCCGCACGCTGTCGGGTGGCGAGAGCTTCCTGGTGAGTCTGGCGCTGGCGCTGGCATTGTCGGATCTGGTCAGCCACAAAACGCGCATCGAATCGCTGTTTCTGGATGAGGGATTTGGCACGCTGGATGCGCAGACGCTCGATACCGCGCTGGATGCCCTCGATGCACTCAACGCCAGCGGCAAAACCATTGGGGTGATCAGCCACGTGGAAGCGATGAAAGAGCGCATTCCGGTACAGATTAAAGTACGCAAGATGAATGGGCTGGGTTACAGCCAGCTGGAACTGCCACAAGGATAACGGGCGCCGCAGCGCCCGTTTACGTGCAATCAGCGGGCGCTGACGAGCTTGTAGCGAGGGCCGGTGAGTAACCCGCCCTGCTCGTTCTGTGCCAGCAGACGATTGCTGGTCAGTCCGGCCACGGTGTGCGCTTTGTCAGTCACATTGCTGGCAATCTGTTTGATTGCCGCACTGACCAGCATACCGACCAGCCCACCGTTGTTGTTGTTGCCATCTTCACTGTCGCTGGCACTGGCCTTACCCTGCCAGATCTCTTTGCCGCTGCGCAGATCCACCAGCCGTGCTTTGGCCGTCACGGTCGTCACGCTGTCAATGACCCGATAGCTGCTGCCATATTCGCTGATCGAGATATAGAGCGCGCTGTCGGCGTGGAAAATCTCATTCAGACGCTTCGCGCTGACGGCCTGGGCGTCACTGGCACTGGTCAGGCCATTCTGCTGAAAGGTCTCTTCAACCACTGCCACCGGGAAGACGTAGTAACCGGCTTCGGCCAGCGGGCGCGTCACCAGCGAGGTCAGACTGTGCGCGGCATTGATATCCGGCGAGGTGTTATCGGCCGGCAGCACCAGAATCGAGGCGGGCTTGCTGGCACGGAACGCACTGTAGTCATACGGTTTTTTCGTCGCACAACCGGTCAGCAGCAGCATCATCAGCACGCCGCCGAGGGCAATCAGTTTTTTCACCGTACCACTCCTTGTTTTTTACTCATCAGAAAATCCATGTAAGGTGCCGATTCGGGAAACAGCTGCTTCTCGGTGGCAAACTGACCAAAGGCTTTATTGGTATCGCCGGTTTTGGCATAGAGCAGACCAAGCTGGGCGTGCAGGCCAGGCGCAACCGGCTGGTTAACGGCACGGGCTTTTTCAATGTCCAGATTCAGCGCATCGATCTGCTTCAGCGGATCGCTGCCCGGCTGATAGTAACTGTAAACCTGCTGCTGATAATCGCCCCAGTAGTAGATCGTTTTCGGCGCTTTTGGCGCACAGCCTGCCAGCAACGCCGCTGCAATCAGCAGGCTGCTCAGTGTCATCATCTTCATTTACTGCTTCCTTATTTAGCCGGACGCCATGCGCCGTTGTTGATTCCATCCACTAAGTGATCGACCGCTTCGCGAATCGCCAGATCCATCACTTTGCCGTTCAGCGTTGAGTCATAGCTGCTGGTGCCACCAAAGCCGATGACCTCACGTGCGGAGAGCTGATACTCGCCCGCGCCCTGGGTGCTGTAGACCACCTCTGAGGTGGTGACATCCACTACGTTCAGATTCACTTTGGCATAGGCGATCTGCGTTTTGCCGCGGCCCAGAATGCCCCACAGCTGCTGATCGCCCACTTCTTTGCGGCCAAACTCGGTGATATCACCGGTGATGATGAAGTTCGCGCCTTTGATATTCTGCTGGCTGCGTTTGAAGTCCGACTCCTGCTGCAGCTCTTTCAGGTTGCTGCGATCCAGCACGCTGAACCGGTTGGTCTGCTGCAGATGGGTAATCAGAATGGTTTTTGACTGATTGCCCAGCCGATCGACACCATCAGAGAAAATGCCGTTCATATAGGAGGAGCGGTTATCAAACTGACCCACCGCAATCGGGCTGCGCACGCCCTGATAAACCGGCTGGCTGGCCGCGCGAACCTGGGGGGCCTGAATAGCGCGGGAAGATTCAGTGGCGCAGCCGCTGATGAGCGAGGCCGTTAACAGGGAGAGTGCCGCAAAGGCATATTTTTTCTGCATTTCTAATCCATGAAGTGAAAGAGATGTAACCCGCGCCAGGGCGGTAAATTCTGGTTCTGACGACAGTCGGAGTAATGCCATAGCATTCATGATGCCGGTCTGTAGACTGTCGGCAGCAGACCGGAAGATCTTTAAGGAAAGTTGGCCAGTTAAATGAATTTAATTAATATGACGATGAGAATGTTGCCGGGGGTGATTATTGCAATGTCGCTCAGCGCCTGTCAGCAACCTGTGACAAAGCAACGGGATAGCGTGGCAAACCTCTGTCAGCCGTCGAAAGATCCTGACAGCCAATCCTGTCACTGGACTAATCAAATGCAGCCAGTACTGAACCGGCAGTTCAGCGATGCGGCGCGTTACGCCGGTCAGCAATGTCTGGTACGGATGGAGTGGCAACCACACAGCAGACATTATGCGGTGACCCAGACGCAGGGTGATGAAGCGCTCTGCCTGCGCGCCTGGCAACTGGTCGCGCAGACCCGCGATCTGCCGCCGCCGCCGGAGCCTGGACAACCGGCGTGGTTCGGCTTTGCGCCGCGCGGTTAGCTGGCCAGACCTTCCTGACGCCACTGGCGCGGACTGATGCCAAACCAGCGACGAAACGCGCGTGAAAACGCGCTGACTTCCGAGTAGCCCAGCAGCAGCGCCATCTCAGAGATGGGCAGCTGCTTCTGCTGCAGATAGTGTGTCGCCATTTCGCAGCGCACCTGATCGACCAGCGCGGTAAAGCTGCTGCCCTCTTCGCGCAGCCGCCGCTGCAGTGACCAGCTCGACAGTCCGAGCTTATCCGCCACCTCTTCCAGCACCGGCTCACCCTGCATCAGCGATAAATTAACCTGCGAACGCGCCTGCTCAATCATGCTCTGCTGCGACGTCACACGGTTAAGCCGCCGGATCGCATCCTGCATCACCATTAACAGGATCGGATCGCTCTCCGGCATGGCGCGCAGCAGATCGCGCCTGGGGATCACCAGTGAGTTAAACGGCTGATCGAACCAGACCGGCGCATCAAACACTTTGCAGTGATCGTGCCACTGGCCGGGACGCGGATGTTCAAAGTGGACTTCGCGCGGTGCCCAGTGTCTGCCTGCCACGTGGCGGATCAGATTCATAAACATCCCCAGCGTCAGCTCTGCATCCTGTCGGCGCGACAGGATCGCGCCATGTCGCACCTGATAATCCAGCCGCCAGCACTCTCCCTTATCCACCAGCCGGGTTAAGGTGTCGTGCTGATGCCAGGGAAACGCGTTGACCACATTATGCAGCGCCTGTTCCAGCGTGGCGGAGCACAAACCGATGTAGCCGATCAGGCCTAATGACTGCGGTTTAAACTGCCTGCCGTAGTGCAAACCGAAGTTATCAAAACCGGAGTGACGCGCCGCCTCTTCCAGCACCCGACAGTAGTTAACCAGCCCCAGGCTGAGCGTCGGACTGGCCAGGCGCTCCGGATCGATGCCGCTGATGCCGAAGATACGATCAACATCGCCGCCCTGGGTATGAATAAAGTCGCCTAAGCCGGTCGCCGCCGCTGCCAGCACGCCGTGATTGCCTGCCCCCGCCGCTGCCGAGCAGGCCGCAAACGCATCGGGCTTTATCAGTGTCGGATTCATGGTCGCCTCAGTCAGAATTCAGGTGGATCACCCGTTACTCCTATCCGAGCAATTTCCATACCAGGTCCCTGATGCCCGACGCGCCGCCTGCGGGCTGTCCGGGCGGCGCGCGGGCTACGCGCAGGGCACTGCGGCGGCGCAGCGACGCCCGCCGCTGGTGCATCAGACGCCGACCGGCAGCTGCTCACCTTCCAGATAGCGGCGGCAGAGGCGGACCGAGTGGCTGGCCCACGCCGATCCCAGGCTGCGCGCCATTTCGGTTTCGGCATGTGATCCCACCCACGCGGTGAGCTGGATACGACGCTGGATCAACAGCGCGGGCAGCATGGCCATCTCCGCATCGCTGATATGCGCCACCTGCTCATAGCCGCGGATCCAGTGATCGATCCACTCTGGCGCGCGCGGATGATGCTCAACAAAACTGATCGCCGCCGCCAGATCGTGCAGATACCAGCCGAGCCCGCAGTCATCGAAATCGATCACCCGCGTTTCGCCCTTGTGCAGCAGCAGATTGGTCAGCCGCAGATCGGCGTGGATCAGGCCATAGCGATCCGATCCTTTACCGAACTGCGTCATCGCCGCGCCGACCTGGCTTATCGCCTGCTCTACCACGCCATGATCGGCAGGATTCAGATTCGGCGCATCCTGCCAGCGTCCCCAGTGACTCTCTGCGCTGGTCATGGTGTGGTGATCCCAGATGATGCGCTGGAAACCCGCAGGCGGCTGCCACTGTTTACTGTGCTGATGCAGCCGCGCGGTGATCTGGCCGAGCTGCTGAAAAGCGCGGGGATCGACGTCGGTGGTCGGCATCTCTCCGTCGATCCAGTGAAACAGCACCACGTAGCGTTCACCGCCCTCCGGCAGCCGCAGCGTCAGCACGGTTTCGCCCTCTTTGTCCGGCACCGCTTCCGGCACCATAATGCCGGTTTCGCGCAGCGCATTGAGCCACAGCAGTTCGCTGACGATGTCGGCTTTTTGATGATAATCGCCGCGATGCAGTCGCAGCGCATAACGCCGGCCTGCCGCCTGCAGCAGAAACGTGGCGTTCTCTGAGCGGCACAGCAGGCTGAGCTGGCCCTGCAGCGCGGCGGGATAACAGGCCAGCGCCTGCTGCGCCATCAGGGTGAGTTGGGAATCAGTCAGGTTGTCATATTGTTTAGCGCTCATCAGTCCGGCTCCTTGTCACTTGCTTTATCTCAGCATGCGTTGCCAGAAGGTGAGCTGCTTGACTCCGGAAGAGACAAAGTTGACCGCAGCGTGCAGCTGGCCCGGTTGTTGCCCGTGAGTTGACTGTGGAGGACAGAATTCACTGCGCCCGCGTCAAGTCGTGGCGAGTAATGCAACGGCATTATCCCCTTACTGTAGCGTAATGGCGGTGTAACGCCGCGTGAGACCAACAACGACGGGGATAACAGAATGACAAACAGACTCAAGCCCACTCTGGGCACCCTGCATCTGTGGGGGATTGCGGTTGGCCTGGTCATTTCAGGCGAATATTTTGGCTGGAGTTACGGCTGGGCCGTGGCGGGCACGCTGGGATTTCTGGTCACCACCGCGTTAATCGCCACGCTCTATACCTGCTTTATTTTTAGCTTCACCGAACTGACCACCGCGATCCCCCATGCAGGCGGGCCATTTGCCTATAGTCGCCGCGCCTTTGGCGAAACCGGCGGACTGATTGCCGGTCTGGCGACGCTGATTGAGTTTGTCTTTGCGCCACCGGCGATTGCCATGGCGATTGGGGCTTATCTCAACGTGCAGTATCCCGAACTGAACCCGAAGACTGCGGCGGTCGGCGCCTATCTGCTGTTTATGACGCTGAATATTCTCGGCGTAAAACTGGCGGCGATGTTTGAACTGGTTGTGACGGTGCTGGCGGTGATTGAACTGCTGGTGTTTATGGGTGTGGTTTCACCCGGCTTCAGCCTGGCGAACTTCGCCGCACACGGCTGGGCAGGCAGTGACAGCTTCGGACTGCCCGCCTTCTCCGGCATTTTCGCCGCCATTCCTTTTGCCATCTGGTTTTTCCTGGCCATTGAAGGCGCGGCGATGGCGGCCGAAGAGGCGAAAGATCCGACCCGGACCATTCCCCGCGCCTACATCAGCGGAATTCTGACGCTGGTGGTGCTGGCGATAGGTGTGATGCTGATGGCGGGCGGCGCGGGCGACTGGCGCAAACTTGCCGATATTAACGATCCGCTGCCGCAGGCGATGAAAATGATTGTCGGCGAACACTCTAACTGGATGCATATGCTGGTGTGGATTGGACTGTTTGGCCTGATTGCCAGCTTCCACGGCATCATCCTCGGCTATTCACGGCAGTTTTTTGCCCTGGCACGCGCGGGCTATCTGCCGCCTTCTCTGGCCAAACTGTCGCGTTTCCAGACCCCGCATCGGGCAATTATTCTCGGCGGCGTGCTGGGTATCGCGGCAATTTACAGCGATGGTGTGATTAATCTGCAGGGGATGACGCTGACGGCGGCGATGATCACCATGGCGGTATTTGGCGCGATTGTGATGTACATCATGAGTATGCTGAGTCTGTTTAAACTGCGCCGCAGCGCGCCGGAGATGGTCCGCAGTTTCCGCGCGCCGGGCTACCCGATTGTTCCGGGCATCGCGCTGCTGCTGTCGGTGGTCTGTCTGCTGGCGATGCTGTGGTTTAATCCGGTGATTGGCGCGCTGTTTTTCGCCATCATGCTGGCAGGCTATCTTTACTTCCTCGCCACCAAAGCGCAGCGCGATCGGGCGCCGCAGGACAGTATGCTGGTCGGCGAATAAAAGCGGCGCGGGTGAGTGCCGTGGGTTAACGATTCAGCGCCGGGTCTCTCTGGCGCTGAATCGTCAGCGGATGCTCGGGTAACTCAGCCGTTAAGCGGCCAGAGCCACGCCGCACCGCGTACGCCGCTGGAGTCGCCATGCTGCGCCTTCAGCACCGGCGTTTCACACTCCCCGCCAAATACCCACTTCTTCATCAGCACCGGCACGGTCTGATAGAGACGATCCACATTGCTCATCCCACCGCCCAGTACAATCACATCGGGATCGATCAGGTTTACCACCTGCGCCAGCGATTTTGCCAGCCGCAACTCATAGCGGCTCATCGCCAGTTCGGCGATCGGATCCTGCTGCGCCAGCAGCGAGGCGATCTCCGCACCTTTGCGATGTACGCCGCTCAGCCGCTGATAGTCGATACCAAAACCGGTGCCTGAAACAAAGGTCTCAATACAGCCCTGCTGCCCGCAATAACAGGGCACTTCCTGACGGTAGCGCAGCTCATCCTCATCCATCCACGGCAGCGGATTGTGGCCCCACTCACCGGCATTGCCGTTGCCCCCGATACGCGACTCACCGTTGATCGCCACACCGGCGCCCGATCCGGTGCCGATGATCACGGCAAACACCAGCGACTGTCCGGCACCGGCACCGTCGATCGCTTCCGACACCGCCAGGCAGTTGGCGTCGTTCGCGATACGCACTTCCCGGTTCAGCGCCTGCGCCAGATCTTTATCCAGCGGCTGACCGTTGAGCCAGGTGGAGTTGGCATTTTTTACCCGCTTACTGTAAGGCGAAAGCGTGCCGGGAATACCGAGGCCGACCGTGCCGGTTGCGCCGGTTTTCTGCTCCGCCAGCGTGACCAGATCGACAATCGCCTGCACCGTTGCCTGATAGTCATCACGCGGGGTATTCACCCGGTGGCGGAACAGTTCCTCTCCCTTATCCGACAATGCGATCACTTCTGTCTTGGTGCCACCCAGATCTATGCCTATGCGCAAGATTACGTCCTCGTTATTCGTTCAGGTGAGAGATACAGTAAAAGGCGTCTGCCGGAAAGGCAATGAAACCACTCCGATGTTTCGCTATCATGCGCGCTGACTCTCGCAGACTTGTGCGCCCGATCGCGCCACGGTAAGGAATCCCGATGTTGTGGTTTAAAAATATGATGGTTTATCGTCTGAATCGTGACATTCCGCTGTCCGCAGATGAGATGGAAAAGCAGCTCGACGCCTTCACGTTTTCACCGTGTGGCAGTCAGGATATGAGCAAGACCGGCTGGGTCTCGCCGATGGGCAACCGCAGCGATGCGCTGACCCATGAAAACAAAGGCCAGATTGTGATTTGCGCCCGCAAAGAAGAGAAAATCCTGCCTTCGCCGGTGGTGAAACAGGCGCTGGAAGCGAAAATCGACAAGCTGGAATCTGAGCAGAGCCGCAAGCTCAAAAAGACTGAAAAAGATTCGCTGAAAGATGAAGTGCTGCACAGCCTGCTGCCGCGCGCCTTCAGCCGTTTCAGCCAGACCTACCTGTGGATCGACACGGTCAACAACCTGATTATGGTTGACTGTGCCAGCGCTAAAAAAGCGGAAGATACCCTGGCGCTGCTGCGTAAAAGCCTGGGCTCACTGCCGGTGGTGCCGCTGACGCTGGAAAGCCCGATTGAACTGACCCTGACCGAATGGGTACGTTCAGGCGAGCTGCCTGCCGGATTCGCCCTGATGGATGAAGCGGAGCTGAAAGCGCTGCTGGAAGATGGCGGCGTTATCCGCTGCAAGAAACAGGATCTGGTGTGCGATGAGATCGCCAACCACATCGAAGCGGGCAAGCTGGTAACCAAACTGGCGCTCGACTGGCAGGAGCGCATTCAGTTCGTGCTGGCCGATGATGGTTCAGTGAAGCGTCTGAAGTTCAGCGATACCCTGCGCGATCAGAACGACGATATTGACCGCGAAGATTTTGCACAGCGCTTTGATGCGGACTTTATTCTGATGACCAGCGAACTGGCCGCACTGACCAGCAATCTGGTAGAAGCGCTCGGCGGCGAAGCCCAGCGTTAATCAGCCACCGGCAGAATCATCCTGACAGACGATATTCGCCAAAAAAAGGGCCGCTTAGCGTTAATGTCAGTCAGTTAAGATTAGATTTGTAAAGGCTGTCACGGTCAGACGTGGCAGTTTTTTTTCCGGGCGAGCGGGCCGCAGTGCGGGCCAGCGCACCTCTGCTGCTGCCGGGCCGTCCTCGCGCCGCTGACGCGGTTCCTTCGGCTTTGACGTCGTGCCGACGAACCGTTCGGGGATCGGCCCTCCCTGGCCGGCCCCGAACTGTCCACGCTTCCCGGCGTGGACTTCTGGCGCTCAGGCTTCCACTCTCGTGCACTTTTTAACAATACACACTGAAGTTTCAGAGCAGGCTGGTGCCGGGCAGGAGCAGGCAATCCGCAGCGCTGAACAGAATGAGTCTGCCAGGAGAGCCCGCAGGACGCGGGCGAAAGGCGGGGCGGCACAGGATGTGCCATCCCCGGCGGTCCGTCAGGCAGAGGAATGAAGTGAAGGGACCGCGCAGCGGCGCGAGGACCGCCAGCCCCTGCCCGGCACCAGACTGCGTTATCACCTGTCGCTTAACTGACCAGCATTACCGCTAAGCGGCCATTTTTTTAATCTTTCAGGTAACGGCAGAGATAGGAACTTGGCTCGCCAACCTGCAGATGAAATTCGCTGTGACCCGGCACGTTAAACACCGAACCCGCTTCAAACCATTTCCACTCGGTTTCACCTGGCAGTAATACCTTAAGCGAGCCGCTGACCACGGTCATCTCCTCCGGCTGGCCGGTACCGAATGTGTATTCGCCTTCAGCCATTACGCCCACGCTGGCACGTCCGGTGCTCGCACTGTCAAAACCGATAGACTTAACTTTTCCGTCAAAATACTCACTTACGTTGAGCATAATAGTTCTCCAGAGCACATGTTGTGTGTCTGGCAGTGTAGAAGGGAACCCGCTGATCTGTCACGCGAAATGATGGCCGTTTGTGATCTCTTCACTCAGGGAAGCAACTCCGCCGCCAGGCGCGCCACCAGCTGATTAGAGAGCAGAACCGGTACGCCCAGCCGCTGCTGTAACCCTATCCGATGCTGCTGGTGATAACCCATACAGTCGAGCACCACCAGCGCTGCGCCCTGCGCTTTCAGACTGTTTGCAGCATCGGCGAAGGTTGCCTGATCGCCCTGATAGGGACTGGCGACCGCAAAGCAGGGCTGCGCGGGCAGTTGCTGCCACTTACCTGCCTGCTCAACAATCTGCTCCTCAACCGGCACGACAATGCCGACCCGCTGCTGCTGCACCATGGCGCAGATGAGCGGTGGAATCAGGCGATCCGGCTCCAGCAGTAGCGCACGCTGGGTGCGGAGCCGGCTGAATTCACCGGTGCAGAGCAGCAGAATGGTCGCATAGCCCGCCTGCTCCAGCGCACTGATTTTGCGCTGCAATCCCTGCTCCACTTTCGAGGCCGCCAGCCGCACCTGTTCGCCACTCTGCAGCCGCGACACCAGAACCCGGTCGCCCGCTGCTGGCGCGAAGCGTGCGGCAATCTCTGCCGCGCTGAGTCCATCCAGTAAACCGGCGTGATCGGTCAGCGCATCCGGCAGATGCTGCCGCAGCAGCGGCAGAATATCGCTGCGCGGAGACTGGCCGATAGTCAGCGTTACCAGTGGTTTCGTCATCTTAGTGATTCCGGTGACGCAGATGCGCCAGGCTGCCATAGAGTGAAATCAGCCGCGCATACTCTTCGGCGTCGTAGAAGTGACAGGTTCCACGACCAAACTCCTTGGCCACCTCAATGGCAAACTTCGCCGCTGCCGCAATGTCCACTTCATGGCTGGCGCCGGTTCCGCAGCCCGGCACCACCGACTCGGCAGTGATCGCCACCCCCACCACCGGCACATCCGTGGCGGTAGAAGGTTGCAGAATGCTGTTGAGGTGATAAACCCCATTGCCGTAAGGCGTAATATCCTGCGTGGTGATGGGAAAGGTCACCGCCGGACGGCCGCTGGTCATCTCCATGATGCGCAGCAGATCCTCCGAAACCCGCAGGATGTAGCCCTCTTTCACCGTCGGCGACAGGGCAAAGCCTTTGTGGTTGATAATGCGGTTACCTTTGGTGGTGTCGATTGACAGAATCGCATCCACACCCGCCACCACTTCATTATCATTCATGGTGATATCGTCAATCGGCGAGTCCATGAAATCGACCGGCAGATGCGGCCGCGTTGGCGCATCCGGGCAGATATGAGTGGTAATGATGACATCGCCATCAAGCCTGTCGCCTTTGCTCTGCATCTGCGCCAGTTTAAGCGCGCTGGCAACGGCCGCGATCGCGCCATCCGCATCTGACACCATGCCGATACGACCAGGACGAGCGCCGATGCCACCAAGGCGACCAATAATCCCCAGCGTCGGTGCACTGCCGCCGCCTGATTTGCCCTGCGTCCCCGGAATATCAATGCGCACAAAATCGGTGCGGCCTTTGGGACCGGAGACACGGGTAAAGCGGGCATCAACATCAGGATACGCCGCGAAGAGATCCACCACCTGCTGTCCGTCAATGTGGGCGCTATCCAGTAACTCAAAAACCGCCAGGGTCTGCTGCAAACTCATGCTTTATCCTTTTATTTCTTGCTGCTGCTGGCAAACAGCGAATGAAAGAAGCTGTAGAGGGCATCACCGGCAATAAAGCCTGCCGCCATCACCTCCATAGGCGACCGGCCCCGCTCGCCCCAGATCCGGATGATTATGATGCGTAAGGCGATCCCCACCACTACTGCCCAGCCCGCCATGGCGTTATTAATTAATAAACCGGTGGCGAGCAGCACGCCCAGCTGGCGTTTCGGCCCGCCGATCAACTGGATAATGGCCCCCGGAATCGCCCACATCAGCAGATTACCGGCGATACCTGGCTCAGCACCCGCCTGAATGGTTTTGGCATACACCCGCGCTACAGGCGGCAGCAGGTTGTCAGCAAAGAAGAAGGTATGGGCGTACCAGACCAGCGGAATCGACACAACAAAGGCGATCATAGCTGCGATGAGCTGAATACGACGTCCCCAGAGCTCCTGCTGCAGATCGGCACCGTTGCCGCGCAGGATAAAGCCCGCCTTCAGGTCATAACCCATATCGGCGAACGCCGGACCGGTGGCGGCGGTAAAGCCGCAGAGCAGGCAGAGCGCCAGCGGTGGGAAGCCGATCAGAATGCCGATAATCAGCGTAATCAGCGCCACGGCAAAGGCCGGGAACCAGCCGGAGTGCATAGCGGCAATGCCGACAATCAGTTCATGGGCGAAAGCAGCAAACGCGGCATAAAGAACAAACAGCAGCAGCATCGCGATGCCCATCTCACTCCACAGGCCGCCCGCCAGCGCCAGCAGCGCGGAAATCACGATATAACCCACGCTGCCGAAACCCAGCGCCCGCTGCACCTCATTGCCATTACGGCTCACCACCAGCGCATCATTTTTGCGGCTGCGGATCACCATCACGACCTGAATCAGCGCTACCAGACCGGCACCGACCATCACGCCATGCGGAATATAGAGCGCATTAATATCAATACCGGCCACCGGCTGCGCATAGGCACGCAGCAGAAAACCGATGCCAAGCATCGACAGCGCCCAGATATTGCCGATAAACGCGGTGCCAAAGGCGGACATCGGGATCTTCAGCATGGCACCGACGACGCCACCCACGATGCCCAGCACCAGCAGCCACGCCTGGCGTCCGCCTTTATCTCCCGCTTTGATCGCTTCTGCTGCCGCAACGCCCGGTGGCCAGGCATTACTGGCCGGAAAGACGCGGGTATCAAACAGCCGATAGAGCAGCCAGGCATCCAGCAGCATCGCGGCGCTGACGCCACAGAACAGCGGCAGGACCAGTTGCGGTTCACCCAGCGCCCAGGGCACGGCAATCGGCATCAACAGACTGTTCGCCGCCCCAAAGGTGGCTGAAGAGATAGCGGTCTGCGCCAGGTTCTGGATTTCAATCGAACGATAACGGCGGAATGCCTGCAGCGGAATACGCGCCAGCAGCATGGCAAACAGCGCGCCGATAATAGAGGTGTTAGGCGTTACGCCAATGGTGGTAATCAGCTGAATGCCAATAATGGCACCCGCAATGGAGAGAAGAATTAAAACCAGTGCCACGCCAACGTGTTTAATCGGATTTACCCGTTCCATACGTCCCCGCCAGTCCTTGTCCAGAAGAAATGAAATAACGTCTACCCGCCCGCTGGCCGGTTTACGCCGGTTATCAGTTTCACTGCTCTGATGCGCACAGAGATTGCAACAGCCACTGCAGATGGTCGTCCCTCCGCATGCTGAACCGATACAGGAGGCAATGAGAGACGGACACAGGCAACCGGAGTGCTGCGTAAAGCGTGGCGATCAGATTGAAAGAAAAAGGCCCGAAGGCCTTTGTTTTCCCTGGTGTGGCGAAAGTACTACGCCGATAAAAACGGTGTGAAGTTACGCGCCATATTTTTCGGTCATCTCTGTGGCCGTTGCGCGTAATGCTTCAAGGAGCTCTGACGGGAAACCCGGTTCAGACTCCATAGACGGAAACGACAGGCAGAGTGCCACCGTTTCGCCATGATGTTTGTTATGAACAATAACTGACAGCGAGCTGATGCCTGGCAGCGACTCATTTCGGGCCAGTGACCAGCCCTGCTGGCGGATCTCAGCTAGTCTGGCACAGAGTGCCTCAGGACTTTGCGGCGAGTTCGCTGATGCGACCTGCCATTGATCATGGAAGCGCGCCAGCACCTCTTCATCACTTAACTGCGCTAACAGCGCCCGGCCGGTTGAGGTCGCGGCAGCCGGCATCCGACTGCCCGGTGGCGTGACCATCTGCGTAAAGTGACGCCCATGAAACATACGCATCACTAATACTTCCCGCCCGTCGAGCTTCGACACGTAACCCATGCAGCCGGTCTTCGCAGCCAGCCTGACCATCGCCGCTGAAACGCTGTCAACCAGCGGTGCCGAAAGATAATGTCCGGCGGCAGCCAGCAATACGCGACCAATGTGATAACCGCGCGTATCCGCATTCCGCTCCAGCAGCCCCTGACTTTCCATGGTGGCCAGCAGCCGCGAAACGGTGCTTTTTGGCAGGTTTAACGCCTCAACCACCTCACTGAATGAGAGACCGACATGCCCCTGCGTTACACCTTTGTGCTGAAACAATCGAAGTACGGCGGCAGCATTTTCAAGTGTGGTCATGTTACGTGTTCCACTATATGGAACCAAGTTCCTCTGTTGGTTTGATGAAAATAAAACGTGGCGCTGAATCGGTCAAGCGACAATTTGCTTCACACAGAGATCGGCAGCAGAGAAAATAAGGGGATAAAAATGATTAGCGGGGCTTTATCTGGTGAGACAAGGAGAGTGCAGAACAGAAGCATACGCAGAGTGCATTCGACAGTAAATCTGCGTCAATTTCGCTTCTTAAATAACCTGATCGACTTCAGGGGGGAGAAAAAAAGAGGCATCGTTCAGGCACAGCGTCAGGCGGGTCAGTAATAAGCAGTTATCCGGTGTAACAGGCTGGCGTCCCTGCCAGCAGTGAAGCTTTACTCTTTTTCAACGTCTTCGTAGCGCGCTTTGGCGTCACGCGCTTCTTCTTCCGTTTCGTGCTCACTGATTAATGAATTCGGTTTGGGATGATCAGCACGCAATTCGTAAGAGGTTACTTTATTACCTTCAGTGCCCTTTTCAACAGGCACAATTTTCGCTTCACGTGGATACGGTGGTCTGGTCGGCATACTGTGTCCCTCTTGTCTGAATAACATTCCACAGGACAGGCCGCTGCCTGTCATAGGATAAGTATAGACAATGCCGTCTGAAGCGGGATCAAAGCGGGAAAAATCTGAGGGTTAGCTGGCGCGCGCCAGAGAGAGTGACAGCATAATTTCCTCTACCACGCACTCGGGCGATTGCATCGCATTCACCTGATGATGGGCCGCAGCCTGATAGAGATGCGCACGTTCACGCAGCACATCACTCATCTCATCAGCAATCGGACGGCCGGTTAAGGTCGGACGCTGGGCCGCTTCAGGTTCACTTTCCAGCCGCTCTGCCAGCACCTCGGGGGACGCGCTAAGCCAGATCACCTGGCCCTGCTCCTGCATAAAACGGCAGTTCTCTTCAGCCAGAATCATGCCGCCGCCGGTGGCAATGACGGTTCCGGGTGCCGTCACCGCTTTAAGCGATTCCGTTTCACGGGCGCGGAAACCTTCCCAGCCTTCCTCCGCCACAATCTCCGTCACGCTCCGCTGCGTGCTGAGTTGCAGATGGTGATCGGTATCCGTAAAGGCGTAGCCCAGCGCCCGCGACAACGCCTCGCCGACCGTGGTTTTGCCGCAACCGCGAGCGCCAATCAAAAAGATGGGTAGTGACATCAGGGCCGTTCCTCCGCCTGACCGCGCGATGCGGCTGCATGGTGAGCTTATTAATGCGACGCATAATAACTGGAAATTATTATGGCCTCTACCTGTCAGGCACGATTTACGCATTTTCGTCCCCTGAACAGCGACAATCTTTGTGTTTTCAAGGGGAAATGCATGCACGTTTTGTGCATCAGGGCCGTAACAGAGCGATAAAAACTCCGCAAAAGAGCGGCTAAAATGCGTCGGCAATATTTGCTTACTGCCCCGATTTTACTTTTCACGCTGGCGCCCACATATACTGGTAACAATCGCCACAGGAGAGTCATCATGCAACGCGAAGAACAACAACTGATCGAAGGGCTGTTCAGCCGTCTGAAACAGGCTGAAAGCCAGACCGTGGCACGCGATGCCGCTGCCGAACAACTGATTAACCAGCATCTGCAGGCGCAGCCGGGCGCGCCTTACTACATGGCGCAGGCGATCCTGATTCAGGAAGCGGCGCTGAAAAAACTCAATGAGAAAGTATCGGCGCTGGAAAGCCAGCTGGCCCAGCAACAGCAACAGCAGCAGCAACCTGCACAGAGCAGCGGCGGCTTTCTGTCCGGGCTGTTTGGTAGCGGTTCGCGTCAGCAGCCGCCTGTGCAGCAGCAACAGCAATCGTCACCGTGGAACAGTGCGCCACAGCAACCGGCTCAGCCGCAATATGCGCCTGCACAAGCGCCTGCACCACGCGGCACCGGTTTCCTCGGCGGCGCACTGCAGACAGCTGTGGGTGTGGCGGGCGGTGTGGTGATGGCCGATATGCTGACCAGCATGTTCCACCATTCACAGCCGGAAGAGATTGTGAACATCATCAATGAGCCACCCCTGCCCGATGTGAATGACAATCTCAACACCTTCAACGGTGGCGATGACAATGCCGATACCTTTAACGGCGGTAACGACAACGCCTTCCTCGACCAGAATACAGGCTGGGACAGTAATTATGCCGACAACAGCGATCTCAATGATTTTGGCGGCAACGATTACGACGACGACAGCTTCGTTTAACTTCAGCGTTTCTGCTGGGTGAGCCAGCTATCCAGCTCATTTGCAAACTGCTGGCGGTCACGCGGACTCATCGCCGCGGGGCCGCCGGTCTGCACCCCACTTGACCGCAGGGTATCCATAAAATCCCGCATCGTCAGGCGTTCACGTATCGTCGCCGGTGAGTAACGCTCGCCGCGCGGATTCAGCGCCGCCGCACCCTTCTCAATCACCTCTGCTGCCAGCGGGATATCGGCGGTGATCACCAGATCGCCTGGCTGACAACGTCTGACGATCTCATTGTCCGCCACATCAAATCCGGCAGGCACCTGCAGGGTACGCAGATACGGTGAGGGCGGCACACGCAGAAACTGGTTCGCCACAAAAGTGATGGTAGTTGCGGTGCGGTCGGCTGCGCGGTAGAGCACCTCTTTGATTACATTCGGACAGGCATCGGCATCGACCCAGATAAACATCATGATTCCTTACAGTCAGAGAAGAGTAAGATCTTGCCGGGTTCCCCCTAAATGGCAAATTTTATTTGCGGCGCGCTTTCCAGCCTGCGCCTGGCTGACTTGTTATTCAGGCTGGCTGAAGTAAGCTAGCTCACTGAGAAAAACGAATAATGTCCTAAGGAGATGGCGATGCTGGCAAAGAAAATCGGGTTTATCGGCGGGGGAAATATGGCGAAAGCCATTATCGGCGGACTGGTCAACAGCGGCAAAATCGCCCCGTCTGATATCTTCGTTTACGATCGCAAAGCAGAGACCAACCAGGCGATGGCAGAGCAGTATGGCATCAACGCAGCAGAGAGCGCTGAAGCGCTGGCGCGTGAAGTAGACATCCTGTTCGGCGCGGTCAAACCCAATGTCATTCTGAAAGTCTTAAAAGAGCTGACAGGCAGCCTGAAAAAAGAGGCGCTGGTGGTGTCGATTGCGGCTGGGGTGACGCTCGATTCGCTCTCATCGGTGCTGGGTTACGATCGTAAAATTGTCCGTGCGATGCCGAATACTCCCTCGCTGGTCAGCGAAGGCATGACCTCGGTCACGCCCAACGTGCTGGTTGAGCAGGCGGAAATCGACGAGGTGATAGCGATTTTTGAGAGCTTCGGCAAAGCGGCCGTGGTGGATGAATATCTGATTCACTCCGTGGTCGGCGTCAGCGGTTCTGCGCCGGCCTACGTGTTTATGTTTATCGAAGCGATGGCCGATGCGGCCGTACTGGGCGGCATGCCACGCGCTCAGGCCTATCAGTTTGCTGCACAGGCGGTGAAAGGGGCGGCGCAGATGGTGCTGACCACCGGAAAACATCCGGCTGAACTCAAAGATATGGTCTGCTCTCCGGGCGGCACCACCATCGAAGCGGTGAAAGTGCTGGAAGAGAAAGGCATGCGCTCGGCGGTGATGGAAGCGATGCTGCAGTGCATGGCGAAGTCAGAGAAACTGAGCCGCAGCTAACCGCTCAACAAAGGATGTGCAAGGCGGCCCCGCACGCTGGCCCGCCTTGTCTCCAGCTTAACAGATATTAACGGATCTGTTCCTGACAGAGCGCCACCGCGTCGGCAAACGTCATCGGCTGCTGCATCCGCTCCACCAGCTCAGCGGTCAGCGTATACATGCCGCATGAGCAGATTGCCGCCAGCCTCCCCTGCTGGCCATAAAACGCCATAAACTTTTTATCCTCCAGCGAGCCAATCAGCTGGAATGAATCCCATTCTTTGGCATGGCCCAGATACTCATAACGGGTGCCATACTGCGTAGTCCAGAAGAACGGCACACGATCAAACGCGACGGTCTGGTCCAGCATATTCCATGCGGCGGTTTGTCCCTGCTGATGCGCGACGCGATAGTGCTCAATGCGCAGCGGCCCCTGTGCCGACGGATACGTGGCGATATCTCCCGCCACCCAGATATTGTCAGCGACCCGCAACTGCTCATCCGCCTGCAGGCTGCCATCCTCTGCCAGCGGGAGATCGTGGATAAAGTCGGTAGCCGGTTTAACCCCGGTGGCAAACAGCACCACCGTCGCGTCCAGCAACCGTCCGCCCTTGAGCTGCACGCCACTCACCCGCTGGTCGCCCTGTAAGGCTTCGATCTCGCCCTGCACCCACTTCACGCCGTTCTGCTCATGCAGCTGATAGAAATAGCGGCCAATCTGATCGCCAAACTGTTTAGCAAAGGGCAACGCCTGTCGGGCGATTACCGTCACGTCAATGTCACGATTACGCAGCGCCGACGCCAGTTCGGTGCCGATAAAACTGTTGCCGATAATCACGATTTTATGGCTGGCATCCACCGCCTGAAGCAGCTCATCGGTCTGCGCTTTGCTGCGCAGCAGATGGACCCCATCAAGATCGCTGCCCGGCAAATCGGGGCGGACTGGCGTCGCGCCGCTGGCGATCAGCAGTTTGTCGAAGGCAAGCGTCTCGCCATCCTCAAAGATCAGCCGTTGCTGCTGGGCATCCAGGCGGCTCACGGTAGCCTGAAGCCGTTCAACGTGGTCCATCACATCCGCTTTCAGCAGCTGCGGCACCTCGCTGATATCCATTTTGCCCGACGGCACAAATTTGGTCAGCGCGGTGCGGTCGTAAGGCGCATCCGCTTCCCGCTCAACCAGAATCACACGGCCTTTGAAGCCTTCATGGCGCAGACGCCACAGCGCCGCGCTGCCCGCTGCCCCACCACCGAGCACCACATAGACCGGTGCGGCTGCCCCACTGCCAATCGGCGCCGCGGGCGACATCGCTTTCGGATTCACCAGCACCCGGCCCTCTTCAATGCGCAGCGGATACTGTTTGAGATCGGCTAACGCCAGCGGTTCACACATTTTTCCACTGGCCAGATTAAACGCGGCTTTGTGCCACGGACAGACCAGCCGATCGCCACAAATCGCGCCCTGCTCCAGCGGCGCGCCTGCGTGCGGGCATTTCGCCTGATAAGCACGTACATTGTCGCCTTCGCGGATCAGCAACACTTCCACCTCGCCGAGCGTTTTTTTAACCGGCTGGCGCTGGGGCAGATCGTTCAGGTCGACGGTAAATTGATAGTTCACGACATGGCTCCTTTAACGGTTCTTGTCTTGTGCTGCGCGGCAAAACAGAGTGCTGCGCAAATCCCCACAAACAGTAAGTGTGGCAAAAGAACCGGGAAGCCTGGCGATGAATGCTTATCAGAAGGTTAACATGCTGTTATATAATTGAATTTAATCAGCATTGCGCGGGAAGGAGAAGCGGCCACCTGCGTGGCCGGGGGGATAATCAGCTTTTTTTCAGGCACTGGCTCATAAAGGTTTTACGCGCATCGCCCGCCAGTTTTTTATCACCAGCTTCGCCGTTACAGCTTTTCATTTTCATCTGCTGCGGTGACATCTGCGACAGCTTGCTGTCCTTTTTCAGGCATTCACTCATAAAGGTTTTGCGCGCATCCCCTTTAAGATCCTGTGATTTAGCATGCTGGTTACACATCGTCATCTTCTCCTGCTGCGGGGTCTTTTCCGCCGCACCGGCCAGTCCACTGACCAGCAGGCCCGCCATCATCATCGCCATTAAACCGACTTTCATCTTGTTATCTCCACAGTGGATTGTCCTTTGTTATTCTGGCAGCGAATAAGCAAAGCGGAAAATGTTTCAGGTCAAAGTGATGTGAAGATCCCATTCCAGTCTGGCACTGGGATTGTTACTGACGAGGATGGCGGAGTAACTTTTCGATGTAATTGCGCAGCAGTTGCGCATTTTCATCTCCGGCATCGGCCACATTGTCTATTGCGGTCTCAATACTGGTGGTTATAGCCAGATGTTGTTGCGGCTCCAGCTTGCGAACCAGCGCGGTAACAACAATCTCCAGCGCTTCGATTTGCG
Source organism: Pantoea sp. CFSAN033090 (assembly GCF_001264395.1). NCBI lineage: Bacteria > Pseudomonadati > Pseudomonadota > Gammaproteobacteria > Enterobacterales > Erwiniaceae > Pantoea > Pantoea sp. CFSAN033090. The sequence continues at coordinate 154,210 of NZ_LGYX01000031.1, forward strand.
CCATCTGCTCTTTGGCTGTCGCCTCTTTTTCAGCCAGCTTTACCAGCAATTCAGCAATCAGGTTTTTCATGCTGTTATCTCAGCGGTGGAGAAAAGCTGAAATTATCACCACGCTGGCTAAAAAAACAGAGGGTAACCGCTACTTTTTTCAGTGAGTTAGCCCGCATTCCTCACCGTCTGCTCAGACGATTCCGGCTAACCTTGCGAGCGAAACGTTTTCCCTGCAATCAACGCTATGGTCAAACGTTTCGCCCGCCCGAAATCGGTCTTTTGCTTAGCGAGGATCGACAAATCCGCGGCCTGGTCCGCCGCCGTGTCCGCCCCAGCCACCGCCACCGCCGCCTGGAGGCGGGAAAATACATCCGCTTAATGCAGTAACCAATGCCACAACGGCAGCCAGCTTAAAGATTCGTACCATATCTACCTCAGGGTGATGAAATCGGGCTGAGTGTATGGAGCCACCTGCATGGCGACAAGTGAGATTCTTCCGCATCCGGCGACTATTCATCTTTGCTGACCAGGCTTAACGATTTACCACCATTAAGGCGGCACAATCTCAACATCCCGGCTGGATTACAGCACAAATTATTTGTGCAAATCGGGAGGGTGAACACTTTACAGGCGGCGTAATTTTGCGCATTGTGAGCGCATTACATTTACAGGATATAAACATGACTCTCTCTCAGGCTGCTTTCAGTGACATCCTCTCCCGGCGCGACTGGGAAAATCCGGTCGTGACCTCGCTGCATCGGCTGGATGCGCACCCGCCATTCGCCAGTTGGCGAGATGAAGCAGCCGCGCGGGATGACAGCCCCTCGGCGTCACTGCAGAGCCTCAACGGAGAGTGGGGTTTCCGTTATTTTACGCAGCCTGAAGCGGTCCCGGCCAGCTGGTTACTGCAGGATCTGCCGGACACTACGACCCTTCCGGTTCCGGCCAACTGGCAGATGCACGGCTTCGATGCCCCCATTTATACCAACGTGCAGTATCCGATTCCGGTCAATCCTCCGCTGGTACCCACAGAGAATCCAACCGGATGTTACTCGCTCACATTCAGCACTGACGCAGCCTGGCTGGATAATGGGCAGACACGCATCATTTTTGACGGCGTAAACTCGGCCTTTCACCTGTGGTGCAACGGACACTGGATTGGCTACTCTCAGGACAGTCGTCTGCCCGCTGAATTCGACCTGACGCCTTATCTGCGGCCGGGCAAAAACCGGCTGGCAGTAATGGTGCTGCGCTGGAGCGACGGCAGTTATCTGGAAGATCAGGATATGTGGCGAATGAGCGGTATTTTCCGTGACGTCACGTTATTGCATAAACCGCAGGTGCATCTGGCCGATGTTCAGCTGGAAACCCGGCTCAGCCCGGAGTTTTACCGTGCCGAATTGCGTGCCCGGGTCCGTGTTGCTCTGCCAGCTGACGTCAGCTCGCGCTATCAGCTGCGCCTGACGCTGTGGCAGGGTGACCAGCAGATTGCTCAATGTCAGCAGCCGCTGGGCAGTGCCATTATTGACGAGCGGGGTCACTATCCCGAACGCGCCCTGCTCAGCCTGCCGGTGGAACAGCCTGCGCTGTGGAGTGCCGAAACACCCCACCTCTATCGCGCCACGCTGGCGCTGCTGGATGAGAATCAGCAGCTGATCGAGGTGGAAGCCTATGATGTCGGCTTCCGTCAGGTCACCATCGACAACGGACTGCTCTGTCTGAACGGCAAGCCGCTGCTGATCCGCGGCACCAACCGTCATGAACATCATCCGGAGCGCGGTCAGGTGGTGGATGAGGCGACGATGCGCCGCGACATCGAGCTGATGAAGCAGCACAATTTTAATGCGGTGCGCTGTTCACACTATCCTAATCATCCGCTCTGGTACCGGTTGTGCGATCAGTATGGGCTTTATGTGGTGGATGAGGCCAATATCGAAACCCACGGCATGCAGCCGATGAACCGGCTCTCCGATGATCCCCGCTGGTTTGCCGCCTATAGCGAACGCGTGACGCGCATGGTGCAGCGCGATCGTAATCACTGCAGCATTATTATCTGGTCGCTGGGCAATGAGTCAGGACATGGTGCCACACACGATGCGCTCTACCGCTGGGTAAAAAGCAGCGATCCAACCCGTCCGGTTCAGTATGAAGGCGGCGGTGCGGATACCGCTGCTACCGATATCATCTGCCCGATGTATGCCAGGGTTGATGAAGATCAGCCCTTCCCGGCGGTGCCGAAATGGTCGCTGAAAAAGTGGATCGGTCTGCCGGGTGAGACGCGTCCGCTGATCCTGTGTGAGTACGCGCATGCCATGGGCAACAGCTTTGGCGGTTTTGCTAAGTACTGGCAGGCCTTCCGCCAGTTTCCGCGTCTGCAGGGCGGCTTCGTCTGGGACTGGGTTGATCAGAGCCTGACCCGCTATGACGATCAGGGCGAACCCTGGCAGGCCTACGGCGGCGATTTTGGCGATAAACCCAACGATCGTCAGTTCTGTATGAACGGGCTGGTATTTGCCGATCGCACGCCGCATCCGGCGCTTTATGAGGCGCAGTGCGCCCAGCAGTTCTGGCAGTTTGACGTCGATCCCGGCGATCCGCTGAGCTTTACGGTCAGCAGCGACTATTTGTTCCGCCACAGTGACAACGAAGTGCTGCGCTGGCGCATCGAACAGGCGGGTCGTGTAGTAACGGAAGGAGAAGTGCCGCTGGATATCGTTCCACAGGGCCAGCAGCGGATCACGCTGCCGTCACCGCCAGCATTACAGGGCGAATGCTGGCTGAACGTCGCGGTTCATCAGATTCAACCGACCCAATGGAGCACCGCTGGCTGGCGTGTCGCCTGGCACCAATGGGCGCTGCCCTCATCGCTGGCGCTGCCATCAAAGCCGGAGAGCGGCCACGCACCGGGCCTGCACGATGATACCCGTGAGATTGTCATCACCCATCAGCAGCAACGCTGGCATTTTTCACGCCACAGCGGCGAACTGACGCAGTGGTTTGTGGATGAACAGCCCACACTGCTTTCACCGCTTCAGGACTGCTTTATTCGCGCCCCGCTCGACAATGACATCGGCACCAGCGAAGCGGAACGGGTTGATCCCAATGCCTGGGTCGAGCGCTGGAAAGCAGCGGGTTATGACCAGATGAGCAGCCAGCTGGTGTCGATGACGGCGAATGCGTTGCCACAGGCGGTGCAGATTGAGACGCTGCACAGCTGGCTCGCCCATGGCCAGATCGCCTTTATCAGCCGTAAACGTTATCTGATCAATGCGCAGGGTGAGTTGCAGTTGCAGCTTTCCGTTGAGCAGTCGCGTGGATTGCCGCCGCCCGCGCGCATCGGATTACGCTGTGAGCTGACGCAGATACCACAACAGGTGAGCTGGCTCGGCCTGGGTCCGCATGAAAACTATCCCGATCGCCAGCTGGCCGCGCAGTTTTCCCGCTGGGAGCTGCCGCTGGATCAGCTCTCAACGCCTTATGTTTTCCCGGGTGAGAACGGTCTGCGCTGCGGCACCCGTCAGCTCGACAGCGGCAGCTGGCAGGTCAGCGGCGATTTCGCTTTCTCACTGAGCCGTTTTAGCCTGGAGCAGTTGCGGGAGGCATCACACCGCCACCATCTGCGTCCGGAAGCGGGCTGCTGGCTGCATCTGGATGCCTGCCACATGGGTGTCGGCGGCGATGACTCCTGGAGCCCCAGCGTCAGTCCTGAGTTTTTACTGACTCAGCAGCGCTGGCAGGCTGAACTGACGATTTGCCAGCCGACGCGGGCAGATCTGTCTTCGGACGCCGGTAAAAGCGCTTCAGAAACAGCACGTTAATCAGCACGACCACGGCGGTGGCAAAAAAGACCCAGCGGAAACCGGCCACCGCCGACACCGCGGCGCCCAGCAGCGGACCCGCGACATTGCCGAGATACATAAAGGACTGGTTATAGCCGAAGATCCGGCCGGTGATGTTGTCACGCGAGTGACGCACCAGCAGCGTCTGCACCGCGGGCATCATCGCGCCATCGGCAAAGCCCAGCAGAAAACGTAATACCCCCAGCTGTGTCGTGCTGGTGACAAACGACATGGCGATAAACAGCAGCAGCGAGATAACCATCGTTGCCAGCAGGATACGCTGCGTACCGATGCGATCGCCGAGTCGTCCCAGACGAGGCGCGGCCAGCAGTGCAGAGACGCCAGGCAGCGCGGCGATGACTCCGCTAAGAAAAGCGATATTCTCAGCGGTGGGTGCCAGTTCCCGCACAAAGAGCGTCAGGATCGGGTTCACCGATCCGTTGCACATCTGGATCACCATGGTGGTGAAAAAGAGGCAGAGCATCAGTTTTGGATTATCCAGCGAGCGGAAAACCTCGCGTCCGCTGAGCTTCTCCTTTTTACTCACCGGGGTGTAACCGGTCTCCTTGATCAGGAACAGCGTCACCAGAAAGCTGACCATCAGCAGCGCTGCGGTGACAATAAACACCGTACGCAAACCGACCCAGTCTGCCAGCAGCCCGCCCAGTATCGGTCCCAGAATCACCCCGCCAATCTGACCGGTTGAGACACAGCTCAGCGCCCAGCCGCTGCGTTCACGCGGCACCTGAGCGGCCACCAGCGCCATGGCGTTGGGAATATATCCGGAGGTCAGCCCCATCAGGGCACGCAGCAGCAGCAACTGCCAGGCTTCGGTGACAAAAGCCTGTAGCAGAATTACCACGCCCATGCCAAAAGCGGCGCGCAGCAGCATTAGCTTACGGCCTTTGCGATCGGCAAGACTGCCCCACAGCGGGGCTACGGCCGCCGAAACCACAAAGGTGATACTGAAGGTAAGACCCGACCAGAGGCTCAGTGATTCGCCACCGGTTACGCCAAGCTGCTCAAGGTAGAGCGGCAGAAACGGGATGATCTGACTGATGGCCAGGCCGGTAAAAAAGCAGCCAAACCAGACCGAGATCAGGTTTATCTTCCAGGGTTCTATAGTGCGTGGCATGAGCAGATATTTTAAAGAGAGGGAATGCTCAGTCTAACGCGGCTATTCTCAGCGTGACCGACAAAACATGGCACAAATGGCAAAAGACCGGATTCCTCTTTGATTCAGCGCAATCACCGGCGCAAATTTTCCAGCCCGCCGGGTTTTTAGCGCGAAGCACGCGGGCGATGGTCTGGCCGGACGCAATTTTCCCTGACCCGCCCCGTCAATATAGAAAAATATGTCATTCTGTTACTGACAACTCTTCCCCCCGCTTCTATGTTTAAAAAACCGCCAGCCGCGGCGGTGTGGCAATCTTTTTAATCGGCGCGACATCCTCCGCAAAAAACGGTGCAGACCGTCCGGCTACGCTGAGGCGAACCAGCTTATTTCATGGTTAAACGCCCTTATGCTCAGGCGTAAGGGAGGGAGTCTTGTTTTAGCGGAGGTGGGTAATGAGAGTACAACCTGACAGCGCCAGCCGTGCTATCAGCGACTATTTTAACAGCCCGGACTGGCGAATACCGCCTGAGTCCGATCTGCTGGCGGTGATTCTGCGTGAAATAATGGAAGCGGGAGAACCCGCGACCAATAAAGCCCTTATTGCGCGGGTTATCGATAAACTGGAAGTGGAAGGCGACGAGACGCAGTTGCAGCGTTATCGCACCCTGCTGGCGCAGTTAATCGACACGCAGCCGGAGGCGTAAACCCACCACCTACTTCACCCAACGCAATTTATCCGCTTCGCTGATACTGGCCCGTCCGCTGCTGCGCTGAAACAGGCACAGCTCCCGTCCACGCTTATTTTTCATCTGCGGCTGGGGATAGCGTCCCTCCAGCAACAGTGCGCTGTAGCCCGTATTGTCGTCATACTCGATCGCCTCGCCCAGCACCTTTACTTTGCTCAGATGACTGGCGTTAATGCAGGCCTGCACCATCACCTGACGGCTCTTTTGCCAGGCCTTTTCACTGGAAGCCTGCGCCAGTGTGCTGCTGAGTAACAATGCGGGCAGAAGTGCCCCGATTATGCGTTTCATCTTCTCTGCTCCTGTTACGGCCCGAAGCCGCTAAAAAAATTCCCGCCGGGGCGGGAATAAACAAGACGAGCACTATCTATTGTGTGACGAGGAAGTTTCTTAAACGCGCTGCTATCCTCGCCTGCCGTTATGACAAACCTATGACATCTTTGCCGTTAACCACAATAAACTGAGCTGATATTGCCATTTTTGTCAGCCAGGAAGTTCAGCCGGTTAAGGTTGAAGTCCATGGTGACGGCAGAATTATAGGGGATGGCGCGTACCTTCTGTTCGAAGTGCTGACCCTGCAGCGCGGTTAACGGTTTACCGACATAATTCTGATACTGAGAGGCACCGCAGCGGTCAGCTTCGGGATCCTGCGCCACACTGGCGGTATCGGGCTTAGAGGCAGATTGACAGGCGGTTAATGCAAACAGCCCCACTACCAGCAGCCCTTTTCCATAAAATTTCACGTTTATTCTCCTGTTGGACGTGTAAAACCCTGCCCCAAGAGTAGCAAAGCGCACCTGCTGACCTGAACCCCTAAAAAGTAATGTTGTTACAGCAGCATTAAACGGGTCGCAGCACAGGTCATCTTTTAAGATTAATCGCACTCATTGCCTAAAAAAAGCACAGCGGACCACTACAATATTAAGAATAGTCTTAGCCCTGTGGAGGTCATGATGGAACTGATTATTTTTGTCGTCTGCGCAATGCTGATGACCGCCGTGGCGGTTAAAGTCCGTTAAACGGGTTCAGCCTGGTTCTGCGCGGTTCTTTCCAGAAGCGTACTGAATGCAGCCAGCGGCATCGGTCGACCGAGGAAGTAGCCTTGCCCCTCTTCGCACGAGAGCTGTTTTAGCTGGTTCAGTTGCGCTTCTGTCTCAATCCCCTCAGCCGTAATTGTCAGGGCAAAGGCGCGTGCCAGCGCAATAATCCCCGCGACCACCGATTGTGCCTGCTGCGACTCCGGGAAATCTTTCATCCAGGAGCGATCGATCTTCAGCCCATTAAACGGGAAGGTCTTCAGGTAGCCCAGGGCCGCATAGCCGGTGCCGAAATCATCAACGGTTAACCTTACCCCGAGTGACCGTAAACCCTGCATCACCTCCAGCGCATGCTGCGGATGTTCAAAGGTCACGTTCTCCGTGATCTCCAGCTCCAGCCGCGTAGCCGGCAGGCCACTTTTCGCCAGCACATCCGCAACCCGCTGCACTAAATCGCTGGTGCGGAACTCCATAGGCGAAATATTAACCGAAACATAGCGATCGCCCCCCCATCCCAGCGCATCCTCACACGCCCGCATCAGCACCCAGTCGCTGATGGTGGCGATGAGACCGCTCTCTTCCGCCAGCGGAATAAAGTGATCGGGGGTAATCCACTCATCCGGCGCAATCTGCCAGCGAATCAGCGCCTCGGCACCCGCCAGCTGACCCGTCAGCAGTTGATAACGTGGCTGATAGTGCAGGCGAAATTCATTGTTCTTCAGCGCTTTCTCAATCCGCCGCGCCATTTCACGCTTATCCTCACGCTGACTGGCCATCTCATTGGCATACCAGACCCACTGATTGCGTCCCGCTTCGCGCGCTTCATTCAGCGCGATATCAGCCATTTGCAGCAGCGCTTCCGGATGGCTGGCATCCTGCGGTACACAGGCAATCCCCATGCTGATGGTGAGATAGTGAACATGCTGGCCGGTGCTGATGGGCTGCTGAACCTCGTGCACCAGCTGTGCGCAACGCTGATCGACCCGCTCACGGTTCGTTTCACGCAATACCAGCACAAACTCATCGCCACTCAGCCGCGCCACCAGCTCCTGCGGGCCGATACAGCGCTTCAGACGCTGCGCTATCTGGCTCAGCACCTCATCGCCCGCCGCATGGCCCCAGGTTTCATTAATCGGCCTGAACTGATCGAGATCGAGGGTAATCAGCGTCAGCGGCGCAGCGCCATCAGGCAGCTCAAGGTGTAGCGTCAGAAACTCCTGCAGTTGCACGCGGTTCGACAGGCCGGTTAAGACGTCGTGACGCGACAAAAAATGAATGCGCGCCTCGGCTTCCATGCTCTGAGTGATGTCCGATACCGTGCCGCGAAACCCGATACGTCGCGCCTCATGCCAGATTGTTTTCGCGACCAGCTGGCCGATACGGCGGTTGCCGTGCGCCGACATAAACTGACAGCGCAGTGGCATCTGTTGCCCCTCCTCCTCCTGACGCTGCAGCCAGGCGACCAGCGAATGGCTGGGATGCGTCAGCAGGTGATCGATGTGACGGCCCAGCCAGTGTGTAATATCGTGGCCGGTCACGGTTTGAAAGCGCGCTGACAGGTAGATGAGGCGACCCTCTTCGTCCGTTTCCCAGATCCAGTCTGACGCTGCCTCAGCGAGATCGCGAAACCGCGCTTCGCTGTTGGCCAGCTCCTGCTGACTGATCGCCAGCAGGGCAAAGCGCCGGTCAGAAAGAATCGCATTAGAGAGCGCATGGCGGCTGACGCGATGGGTGATTATGCCAATGATGATCGCCATGAGCATCAGCAGTGGCAACAGAAACCAGACCAGGCCCATGCCAGGCATCTTTGGCGTCCAGCGCAGCACAATCAGATCGCCACCGGGTAACGGTTGCACCATCCGCGGTTCACGCAGGGCATCCCCTGCACTGACGGGCAGGCGCAGTTCGCGCACATCCAGCGTGGCGCCCAGCGCCTGTAATTTGGCAGGGGTGAAAAGATTCACAAACACCATGACTGACGCCGGCCCCGCTATCGGCGGCATATTCGTCAGTTTGCCGCTACCGATGGGGGCGGCAACCACAATGGCGGGCAGATGATTAATCAGCGCATCACGGGTTATCGCCGCGTCATTGCGCTGACGTGCCGCCGCAATCAGCGCTGGGGCCTCTTTTCCCAGCCAGGCTTCCAGCGGCGTATCCACCAGCTGCCCATTAATGACGCTGTACGTGGTGTGACCGTTGCCGTCGACCACGAATACGCCCTCATAGTGATACTCTTCGTAGAGGCCCGGACCAAAGTTCTCTTCGTCATAAGCCCAGACTTTGTTGACCCTGACATGGAGATTGCGCCAGGCTTCGCCCCAGAACGCATAATCCCGGATATCCGTGACCATCGCCTCCTGACGATTTTTCCACGCCTGCTGCATCAGCAACTGGTCATGCTCAACCGATACGCTGTTTTGCCGCTGCGCAATCGTCAGCACCATCAGCATCGAGAGCACCAGCACGCCAAACAGCAGCAGCGAAAGCGTGCGCAGGCTGCGCCGCGTAAAGCGGACAGTGCGGTCTTCAGCGGCATGACTGAATGGAGGCGAGGGTGGCGCCGGAGGGTTAGAAGTCATTAAGAGTGCTCACTACACAGTCAGAGTTTGAGATGACGGGCCTGCAATACAACATGCAGTGCTGACCAGATTAGTTTCCTCAGTTATCGGCTCACGCGCGCGGGTGTTTAGTCTGCGGTTAACATTTTGCGCTTAAATATTGTGTTACAGGCTGACTCGACAGCGATCTGGTGCATTGCTACTATGCGCTAACCTTCGCTGGCAGAGTCGCCTATGAATACCAATTCCGACAGAGTGACACTGACGCTGTTCTACGTCGGCAGCTTTGTGGTCTATTACCTGGTTACCATGCTGATCACGCTGTTCCCTAATTACAGCGTGCTGCGTAATGACGGCCTGCTGGTGCCGGTGCTCTGCCTGTTTGAATTTGCTGTTATCTATCCGCTTTACCGCTTTTACTGCCAGCGCCGTACAGACCTGCCGCTGGGTGAACTCTGCACGCTGCAAACTCTGCTGTTTACTGGCGCGCTATTTGTTCTGATGGCCGCACAGATGCAGTTCATGCAGCCGGAAGGATGGCTGGTGATGCAGGCCCAGCAGGGACGTAATTCGCTGCTGATCCTGCTGCTCACCGCCGTGCTGCTGGCGCCGGTGTTTGAAGAGGTGCTGTTCCGCGGTTTTCTGTTGCAGGGCTTTCTGCTGTGGGCGCCACGGAGCCGCTTTGCCTGTATGCTGCTGACCTCACTGCTGTTTGCGGTGATGCATACGCAGTATGTGCACTGGCAGACCCTTATCGCCCTGACGCTGTTTTCGCTACTGCTCTGTTACGCCCGGCTGCGGAGTAACAGTCTGGCGCTGCCCATCTTCCTGCACACGCTGAATAACCTGATTGCGCTGCTGCCCGCCTGGTATTTCGCAGGCTAGCGCCAGGCCCGCCCCTTCTGGCACACCTTACAGGCCGCCGCATCACACCCTGGCTGGCGGACCATAGCTCACACTGACAATGCCGCCCCGGCACGTTTGTCTATACTGGATGTTAAAAAGGGATAAAAAGCACCACAGTCCGGACCACCAGACCGTGTAAAGGAGAGGATCTATGTTGATAGGATTTGTGTTATTAGTGAGCGCATGCGGCTACGATGCCTGCGAGGCGCTGCCGGTATCAGAGCGCATCTATCCGACGAAGGTCGACTGTGAAACGATGGCGAACCGCATTCATAAAGTCAGACCGAATGTGGTACTGCTGTGCGGTGAAGTACATCGCTAATTCAGGGCCAGCTTCAATAAAGCAGGGCTGTAACGTTGCAAGCTGACGCTTTAGCGTACAAAATATAAGCTGTTGTTAACCATTATCGTTGTGAATCCCATGAAAACATCACGCCCCCGTCGTCCTGGTGGACGCTGGGTTTACTATCTTTTGTATGATGGCATTCTGTGGCCCTGCCCCGTCCGTTGGGAGTGGGAGAGCAGCTATGGCGGCTGGCTGCCATTTTACTACACGCCAACCTTTGAGTTTGTGGTGGGCGATCCGCGCAAGGCCTATCGCATTGCGCGCAGCGATGTGCGGGCTAAAAGGCGCGAGGATGCCTTTGTCTGAGCGCGTTTATCGCCACGGCAGCCATGAGGCAGTAAGCAGATAGTGAACCGCTTCCAGCACAATAATCACCATTAATAATATGCCCAGCGTGTGGCGGCCAATCCCCTTCATCTGTTCAGGCCCAGATCATGGCAGCCCAGCGAATCAGCAGCAGCGCGCCACAGATGCACAACAGAACCAGCACCATCTTCCAGTACTTTTTGGCTGCCCGGTATCTCGTCACCTCAGTTTCCTCTGGTCAGAAAGCGAAGATGCGCCAGAAGGCGCATCTGTTCCGGTCAGCAACAGGACCGGTGAGGCATAGCATAACGCCCGGGCCGCCAAAAGGCGACCCGTTACCGGCATCAGTTGTTCAGGGTGTAATCCAGCGTAATTTCCGCGTTCAGTACCTGAGAAACCGGGCAGCCCGCTTTGGCTTTATTGATGATCTCGTCGAAGGTCGACTCATCAATGCCTGGCAGAGAGATGGTGCTGGTCAGTGCCACTTTGGTGATGGCAAAGCCATCGCCTTTTTTGTCCAGCGACACGTCGGCCGTGGTATCAATGCTTTCCGGTGGATGACCTGCGTTGCCCAGCATCAGCGACAGCGCCATAGAGAAACAGGCTGCATGCGCTGCACCAATCAGTTCTTCCGGGTTGGTGCCTTTGCCGCCTTCAAAACGGGTGTTAAAGCCATAAGGCTGCTGGCTCAGCACGCCGCTCTCGGTGCTGACGGTGCCTTTGCCTTTGATATCGCCTTCCCAATGCGCCGAACCTTTCTTATGAATGGTCATGTCGTTCCTCCTGTTGGTAAAGAAGCTAAGTATAGACAATACATTCATTTTCGCAGGCTCAACTCACCGCGCGGGGACGTGGCGGTGTGCTCTGCGGTGCCAGTAACGCTTCCGCCTGTACCAGCGAATCGCGGGTAATTTCACCGATCGACTTCGCGCCGGTGAGGGTCATGGCAACGCGCATCTCTTTTTCAATCAGCGTCAGCAGGTTTTCTACGCCGCGCTGACCGTGGGTTGCCAGCGCATAGATAAATGCCCGTCCCAGCAGCACGCTGTCTGCGCCCAGCGCAATCATCCGCACCACATCCAGCCCGTTGCGAATGCCACTGTCCGCCAGAATGGCGATGTCACCTTTTACCGCATCGGCAATGGCCGGTAGCGCACGCGCCGAGGAGAGCACGCCATCCAGCTGGCGTCCGCCGTGATTAGAGACCACGATGCCATCGGCGCCAAAGCGCACCGCATCACGCGCATCTTCCGGATCGAGAATGCCCTTGATCACCATCGGCCCATCCCAGAATTCGCGGATCCACTCCAGATCGCGCCACGAGATAGAGGGATCGAAGTTATTCGCCAGCCAGCCGATGTAATCTTCCAGCCCGGTAGGCTTGCCCAGATACGTGGAGATATTCCCCAGATCGTGAGGGCGCCCCTGCAGACCCACATCCAGCGCCCACTGTGGATGGGTGACCGCCTGCCAGTAACGACGCAGCGCCGCATGATTGCCGCTCATCCCGGAGTGCGCATCGCGATAGCGCGCGCCCGGCGTGGGCATATCCACGGTAAACACCAGCGTGGAGCAACCGGCGGCTTTGGCGCGCTCCAGCGCATTGCGCATAAAGCCGCGGTCACGCAGCACATAGAGCTGGAACCACATGGGGCGCTTAATCTGCGGGGCCACCTCTTCGATCGGGCAGACCGAGACCGTCGACAGGGTAAACGGAATGCCTTTCAGGTCTGCCGCGCGCGCCGCCTGCACTTCACCCCGGCGGGCATACATGCCGCACAGGCCGACCGGTGCCAGCGCAACCGGCATCGACAGGGTTTCATTGAACAGTTTGGTTTCAAGACTCAGTTCCGACATATTTTTCAGAATGCGCTGGCGCAGCGCCACATCCGAGAGATCCTCTACGTTGCGACGCAGGGTGTGCTCGGCATAGGCACCGCCATCAAGATAGTGAAACAGGAACGGCGGCAGGATACGTTGCGCGGCCGCGCGATAGTCACTGGCAGCGGAGATAATCATCAGTCAGATTCCTTTGGGTTGCGTGTGTCGTTATCCGGTAAGCGGGTGATGCGCGCCTGACGCGCTTCATCTTCATGCAGGCTTTTCATGGTGGTGTGCACGAATCCCAGATGCTGCATCGCCGCCTGGCGCGCAGCGTCGGCATCGCCAGTGAGGATCGCATCGAGCAGCGCCTGATGCTGTTCAGTCAGGCGGGCAAAAATCGCGGGCTGGGTATACATGCGCTGACGGCTCTGCATTACCGATGATTGCAGCAGCTCAAAAAAACCACGCATGGTCTGCAGCAGCACTACGTTGTGCGACGCCTCGGCAATCGCCAGATGGAAGCGCACATCCGCCTGGGCGGCGAGATCGGGATCGTCACTCTCTTTCAGCTTCAGGGTGGCGTCGAAAGCGTACTGCAGCTTCTCTTTGTCGGCGTCGGTGGCGCGCAGTGCGGCGTGCCAGGCGGTGCTGGCCTCGATGGCATGGCGCGCTTCCAGAATGTCGTAGCGGTAGTCGGGATCGTCGCGCAGTAGCTGGCGAATCGGCTCGACGATGCGCTGTTCCGACCAGGGCGCCAGCTGCTGACGGATCCAGGTGCCGCCGCCGCGTCGGCTAATCAGCATGCCGTTGCTGATCAACTGTTGTATGGCTTCACGCAGCGAGGAGCGCGAGACGCCAAGCTCCGCAGAGAGCTGCCGCTCGGCGGGCAGGCGCATGCCCGGCTCGAGCTGATGTTCGGTGATATAGGCCCGCAGGCGCGTCACCAGCGGATCGGCATTGCTGCTCATGGGATCATCCAGGGGAAGACGTAGGCCTGAAGTGTGGTTATCACACCGACCATACAGGTGAAAATCAGGCTGTGTTTAACGGTAAACCGGAACAGGTCGGACTCTTTACCCACCAGCCCGACCGCCGCACAGGCGATAGCGATCGACTGCGGCGAGATCATCTTACCGGTCACGCCACCGGTGGTGTTGGCCGCCACCAGCAGAATATCGGAGACGCCAATCTGCTGCGCGGTCGTGGCCTGTAAAGCAGCAAATAGCGCATTCGATGAGGTGTCTGATCCGGTCAGGAAGACGCCCAGCCAGCCCAGGAACGGTGAGAAGAAGGTAAAAGCGTGGCCGGTGTGCGCCAGCGCCAGTGCCAGCGTCGCAGACAGCCCGGAGTAATTCGAGATAAAGGCAAAGGCCAGTACCATCCCGATAGAGTAGATCGGCAGCGTCAGCTCTTTCAGCGTTTCACCAAAAGTCTGCAATGCTGCCTTTGGCTTCATGCGCAGGAAAATCATCGCCATGATCGCCGCAATTAAAATGGCGGTGCCGGTGGCGGACACCAGATCCAGCTTAAAGATGGCCGGATAAGGGGTTGCAGTGCCGACCACGGGCGGCATCCGCGCCACCAGCTCATTCAGCATCGGCACCGGCATAGCCAGCACCCACTCATAGAGCGCACCGCCTTTGGCGAACAGCGCTTTAAACGGCGGGATACTCCAGAGCGTGACGGTGGCGGTAAGAAACAGGAACGGCATCCAGGCGCGGATCACCTGCCCCAGCCGATACTTCTGCGGTGGCAGCAACGGATCGCCCTGTTTCGCCTCTGCATCCGCAAAGCGGAAGATGCGCACCGGCTTCCAGACCCGCAGGAACAGCGTCAGCGAAATCAGCGAGGCGAGCGACGAGATAATATCGGGCAGCTCCGGACCCAGGAAGTTGGAGCTGAGGAACTGGGCAATGGCAAACGATCCCCCTGCCACGACCACCGCCGGCCAGGTCTCTTTCACCCCGCGCCAGCCATCCATGATCGCCATAATCCAGAACAGCACAATCAGGGTCAGCAGCGGCAGCTGGCGTCCGGCCATCTGGCCGATGGCAAAACTGTCCAGCCCGGTCACCTGCCCCGCCACAATAATCGGGATGCCCATCGCGCCAAAGGCCACCGGCGCGGTGTTCACAATCAGGCAGAGCCCGGCGGCGTAGAGCGGATTAAAGCCGAGTCCCACCAGCAGCGCGGCGGTAATCGCCACCGGCGCACCAAAGCCCGCAGCCCCCTCCAGAAACGCCCCGAACGAGAAGCCGACAATCAGCATCTGCAGACGCTGATCGGGAGTAATCGACAGGATAGAGGCGCGGATAATGTCGAACTGGCCGGTTTTGACTGAGATCTTGTAGACGAACACCGCGGCGACAATAATCCAGGCAATCGGCCACAAGCCATAGAGAAAGCCATACACCACGGCGGCCAGCGCCTGTGCAACCGGCATCTGATAGAGAAACAGCGCCACCAGCAGCGCCAGCACCACGGTGGTGGTGGCCGCCAGGTAGCCTTTCATCTTCAGCTTAATCAGCGCAAAGAAGAAAAAGAGAATCGGGATCAGTGCGATCAGGCTTGAAAGCCAGATATTACCCAGCGGATCGTAGTTTTGTTGCCAGATCTGCATGCCAGTATCTCCAGAGGAAAAGGTGACGTGGCACGCAGCCGCAGCGCTGGTGCCATCTGCCCCGGATTGGTCAGACCAAACCGCTCTGTCGGGGCTTATGGCAACAGATAGTTAACGCATTGTTAACCTATGGCAACAGAAGATGCGCGAATTTTCCCGGAGTGTGAACCAGAGAAAAATATTGCCGGTATTGGTCGGACCAAAATCAGCGATTCACCTCCGGAAAGGCGTGCTGATAGCTGCGCGGATGGAAACGCAGATTTAGCACGATTAACAGCAGCGTGACCGCCGCCTGCAATAACCAGACGCTGGTGAAGTGACCGGTGAGCGCATGCAACTGCCCGGCGATAAACGGCATGCTGCCCGCGATAATAAAGCCGACGCCCTGCATAAAAGCCACCAGCCGCGCGCCAGCCTGCGGCTGCTCCAGATGATCCAGCGCCAGCACCAGCGCCAGCGGAAATGCCCCGCCCAGCCCGAAGCCCGCAATCCCCGCCCAGAGCCACGGTGCCAGTTGTGGCGCAAACAGGAAACCGAGCATGCCGCTGAACTGCATCGCCAGTGTCAGCAGCAGCAGCGGACGGCGATCGCGGCCCCGCGCCAGCAAGGGCAGCAGCAGCGCACCCGTGACCTGACAGCCGATCATCATGCCAAGCAGTGAACCGCCCGCCTGCGCGCTCCAGCCGAGTTGATGATAAAAATCGGGCAGCCAGGCGACACAGATGGCATATCCGCCGTTCACCAGACCGAAGCTCAACGCCAGCGTCCAGGCGCGGGTTTTACGCCACAGCGAAGGCAGAGCGGCGGCCTCCGTCCGGGCTGCACGTGGGGTGGTGATAAACAGCCAGAGCAGGATGGCCAGCACCACCGGCAGCGCCCAGCTGCTCAGCGCGCCCTGCCAGCCAAGCTGCCCATTCAGCCACGGCGAGATCGCCGCGCCAATCCCGCCGCCGCCCATCAGCGCCGCTGCCCACAGTCCGGTCACGCCGGCACTGCGGCTGCCAAATCGCTGACGGATCAATCCCGGCATCGCCATCTGCACAATGCCAATGCCCGCCCCTCCCGGCACAGTACTCAGTACCAGCCAGCCTCCGTCAGCCACAAACAGCCGACTCACCAGCGCCAGCAGCAACAGCAACAGGCCACCCAGCAGCAGTTTACGTACCGCAAAGCGCTGCATCAGCGGGGCGCTGACTAACGCAATGGCACCCATCATCATCATCGGCACCGCAGGCAGCAGCGAGGCCGCCAGCGGCGACAGACCGATGCTCTGCCTCAGCTCGCCGAGTAACGGACTGACCGAGGTCATCAGCGGTCGCATATTGAGCCCGGCCAGCACCAGCGCCGCCAGCAGCAGGTTGTTCTCTCTCTTCATCTGAGATCCACACAGTTAAAAGTTGCCAGCCTGGCAGCAGTCGTTACTATCTGGAAATGAAATATTACTCTGCCAGGTAGTGGAAATATGAATCGTCAGCCGATGTTTACTCCGCAACAACTGCTCAGCTTTGTCGCGGTGTGCGAAACCGCCAGCTTTACCCGCGCCGCCGACCGGGTGCACCTGTCGCAGTCCACCGTCAGCCAGCAGGTGCGACGGCTGGAGGAGATGGTCGGCAAAGAGCTGCTGAACCGTTCTTCGCATCAGGTGCAGATCACCGAAGAGGGCGAGAAACTTTTAGGCTACGCCCGGCGGATTATCGCCCTGAATGGGGAAGCGCACGATGTGCTGAGTGACCAGTGGCGCGACGGTGTGCTGCGTCTTGGCGTGCCGGAAGATTTCGCCGCGCCCACGGCCGGTTTGCTGGCGCACTTCAGTCGCGACCATCCGCAACTTCGGCTGGACGTGATGAGCGGCATGCAGGTGGAGCTGCGTCGCGCCTGGCAGCGTGAAGAGCTCGACATCATGCTGATTAAACAGCCCGCTGGCGAGCGTCCGCTGGCGTCGCGTCCTGAACCCCTGCTGTGGCTCGATAGCGCAGAGTGGCCCTGCTTTGAGCAGACGCCGGTACCGCTGGTGCTGTTTCCCCAGCAGGGGCTCTATCGCGATGAGGTGTGTCAGACGCTCGACGCACTGGGCCGTAGCTGGCGCATTAGTTACAGCAGCGCCAGCCTGGTCGCGCTGGCCGCCGCCAGTGCGCAGGGTCTGGGGCTGACATTACTGCCCGCCAGCTGCCGCCTGCCGCAACATCGGGTACTGGGCCCGGAACAGGGTCTGCCGGTGATTGATACCTTCGAACTGGCGCTGTTCTGTCGTCATCCGCAGGATCCGCTGCAGCGCGAGCTGGCGGAATCCCTGGCAACCTTCAGCCAGCTGCGCTGGCAGTGAGATATCGAATAGTCGTCAGTGGAAAATAACGCAGCAGGGTGGAGCGTCGTTTGTCAGATTAAGACCTTGTTCACTTTGCAGGAGCCTCTGATGCCTATTTCCTCTTCGCCGAGCCGCCGTGATTTCCTTGGGCAGAGCGTCCGCTGGACCGCCGCAGGCGGCTTGCTGGCCGCCGGTCTCGGCCAGGCCAGTGCCGCCACGCCATCACCTTTGTCCTCCATCAATCCCGACCAGCCCGCCGCCCTGCCCCGGCAGGATCACTATCTGCTGCGCAATGTGCGGCTGGAGGAGGGCTTTATCCGTGAGGATGATGAGATCGTTGCGACCCGGACCGGGCGTTACGACATCAGCGTGCGCGACGGTAAAATTGACCAGCTGACACCCGCGTGTCAGGGTGACAGCACCCTGCCGTCGTGGGATGCACAGAATGCCCTGCTGCTGCCCGCCACCCAGGATATGCATATCCACCTTGATAAAACCTTCTACGGCGGCCCGTGGCAGGCTCCGCGTCCCCGTCAGGGCAAAACCATCATGGACATGATTGCGCGTGAACAGGTGCTGATTCCGCAACTGCTACCGCACTCTCAGGCGCGCGCCGAAGGGTTGATCGCCCTGCTGCACGCCAAAGGCACCACCCGCGCCCGCAGCCATTGCAATATTGATCCGGTCAGCGGCCTGCAAAGTCTGGAGCATCTGCAGGCGGCATTAGCCCGTCACCCCGCCTTTCCCTGCGAGATTGTGGCCTTTCCACAGCATGGCCTGCTGCACTCGCAGGTCGATGGGCTGATGCGCGAGGCGATGCAGCACGGCGTTGAGTATGTCGGCGGCCTGGACCCCACCAATGTCGATGGTGCCATGGAGAAGTCACTGGATGCGATGTTCCAGATTGCGCTCGACTATCAGCGCGGCGTGGATATACATCTGCATGAAACCTCACCCGCTGGCGTGGCGGCGATTCAGTACATGATTGACACCGTGGCAAAGAATCCGGCGCTGAAGGGCAAAGTGACGCTGAGCCACGGTTTTGCGCTGGCGACCCTGTCCGGCAGTACGCTGGATAAGATGATCGCACGGCTGGCGGAGCAGCAGTTCAGCGTCGCCTCTACGCTGCCAATCGGCAAGCTGACCATGCCGATTCCGCAATTACAGGCAGCGGGCGTGAAGGTGATGACCGGCACCGACAGCGTTATCGATCACTGGTCACCGTTTGGCACCGGCAGCATGCTGGAAAAAGCGAACCTTTATGCGCAGCTCTATCGGGGATCGGATGAGTTCTCGCTGTCGCGGGCGCTGGCGATCGCCACAGACGATCGGCTGCCGCTGACAGCCCAGGGTGACCGCCAGTGGCCAGTACCGGGCGATGAAGCGAGCATGATGCTGGTAGCGGCGAGCTGTTCCGCCGAAGCCGTGGCACGGATTTCGCCGGTCGTCGCAACGTTCTCGCGCGGTAAACCGGTGTTTGCGCTGGCCCCGGCCTGAAACAGCAGGACTGCGGACAAAAACGCCGGGAGCG
>NZ_LGYX01000032.1:0-49421 GCF_001264395.1 Pantoea sp. CFSAN033090
TTCATCTGCAAGATCTGGTTTGGTCCGCTGTCAGACTGTGCCTGCGCAGGGAACCGGGTCAGATCGGAAAGACGCAAAAACCGCCATCCATGGCATGCTCGGCCCGCGCGATTACGCACCTCATCCCTGAGGTGCGCCCGTAGCCGGGCCAACGCGTTGCGTTGTTCAAAAACGCTCCCGGCGTTTTTGTCCCAGGCGCGGGACGCTTTCCTCTTCTGACCCGGTTCCCAGCGTGTTGAACTTATCTATTGCTGCCAGATTCTTTCTGCCCAGGCGTTGTCTGTAGCGACCTTCCTGAAACCGGATGCGGTTGCCGGACGTGAAGCGAAGGGAGCATATACCTGTAGCAAAGCATCGCGGGCCAGGGATGGCCCGCGCTGAGCCTGCCAGGGATGGCGGTTTTGCGTCTTTGCGAAAGGTGTATGCTCCCTGAAGCCTGCTCAGCGGTAAGTCTTTAGCCGCAGGAAAGCCAGTTTTACCATCTTTATGAAAGACATCTGCTCTCAGAGCGGTTTTTGCTGGCCTCTTACTCTATCCGCTTACCTTCCATCAGCCGCTTCACCAGCGGACCCATGATCAACTCCATCGCCAGACCCATTTTGCCGCCAGGCACTACCAGCGTATTGATGTGCGAGATAAACGAGCCCTGCAGCATCGCCAGCAGGTAGGGGAGGTCGATATCTTCCAGCGCCTGGAAGTGGATCACCACAAAGCTCTCATCCAGTGACGGAATAGCGCGGGCAGCGAACGGGTTTGAGGTATCGACCGTCGGGACGCGCTGAAAGTTGAGGTGAGTGCGTGAGAACTGTGGTGTGATGAAGTTGATGTAATCTTCCATCGAGCGCACTACCGAATCCATGACCGCTTCACGTGAATGGCCGCGCTCGCCGGTGTCGCGCACCAGCTTCTGTATCCACTCCAGATTCACAATCGGCACCACGCCAACCAGCAGATCAACCTGTTCTGCTACGTTGTGCTGCGCCGTCACCACGCCGCCGTGCAGCCCTTCGTAGAAGAGAATATCGGTGTTCTGCGGCAGCGGTTGCCACGGCGTAAAGGTGCCGGGCACCTGATTCCACGGCACCGCTTCATCGTAGGTATGCAGATATTTACGCGACTGGCCCTGTCCGCTCTGACCATACTCTTTAAAGCTCTGCTCCAGCAGGCCAAAGTCATTGGCTTCCGGGCCGAAGTAGCTGACATGACGTCCTAAATCGCGCGCCTTACGAATCGCCATATCCATTTCAGGGCGGGTAAAGCGGTGAAAACTGTCACCTTCCAGCTCCGCCGCATGAAGATCGAGCTGCTGAAAGATTTTGCGAAACGCCACGCTGGTGGTGGTGGTCCCTGCGCCGCTGGAACCAGTCACCGCGATAATGGGATGACGTGCAGACATAGAAAAGCTCCCTGTGAGGTCGGGCAATAGGCATTGTTAACACGAAATGCCGTTGGGTGCATCAGCCACGAAATTCTTTGCGCGGCATGATATTGACCGATTCGTGCAGTTCCGACCACACCAGTACCACTTCACCCGTTTCCAGCTGACGTCGCACATCGGCCACCTTGTCGATCAGGCTGCGTTCCTGCTCGCCATAGTCCGTGCCTTCTCGCAGCACAAAGGTTTCAATCAGATTTTCAAGGGTCTCAGGTGAGACCTGTTGCCAGGGAATAATCACGAGATCAGTTATCCAGAAAAGGGGCGATCCACTGGGGGATACGCTGTTCCAGCCACATTTCAGGCTGGCGTAATGTCCCACCAACAAAACCTACATGGCCGCCGTGTGGTATCAGTTGATAAGTAATAGTGGCAGATAATTGGCTGCTGTGCGGGATCACCTCATCACTCATAAAAGGATCATCTTTGGCGTGAATGATCAGCAGCGGTTTCTCTGCGTGCTTCAGCCAGGGCATGGCGCTGGCACGATGATAGTAATCGGCCGCATCCAGAAAACCGTGGGCGCGGGCGGTAATGGCATCATCAAAATCGCGCAGTCGACGTAGCGCTTTCAGCTGCGCCAGATTGACCGGCAGTGTATCCGGCCAGGCGTGCAGTTTGCGGCGGGCATTTTTCTTGAGCTGCGCCAGCAAATAGTATTGATAGACGCGTGAGAAGCCGCGTTCCAGTTTTAGGCTACAGGGCTCCAGCAGAAGCGGAGCGGAGACAATGACACCCGCGTCTACCTCAGCGGCTGCGCCCTGCTGGCCCAGCAGGCAGCCCAGCATGTTACCGCCCAGCGAGAAACCGACCGCGGCGGTGGGCACGCGGCCCCAGCGGGTGCGCAGCCAGTGCAGAAAAAAACGGGCATCTTCGGTTTCGCCGGAGTGATAGATGCGGTTGAGCCGATTCGGTTCGCCGCTGCAGCCGCGAAAATGCATCACCACCGCCAGCCAACCGCGCGCACGGCATATCGCCATCAGTCCATGAATATAGGGGCTATGAAAACTGCCCTCCAGCCCATGAAACAGCACCACGCGCGGTTTATGCTGCGCAAACTGCGGATCTTCACTCCAGGCGAGATCGACGAAGTCGCCATCCGGCAGGTCGAGACGCTGCCAGTGGGGATCGCCCGTGATACGACGACGTAGCAGGCGCGGCAGCAGGGTCTGCAGGTGCGCATTACGCAGACTCTCAGGAGGCGTGAAGTGCTCGTTTTCCGGTCCGGTAAATTTCATGTGGTAAAAGCTTGTCTGTTCCATATCACACTGTTAGCTTCGATAAGTTTTTTCTTGCAGGGTAAGGAGTACCCGATTGCCATGGAACTGAGTCTTTTCTTATCAATGTTGGGATTTCTTTGGGTCGCGGCCATTACGCCCGGGCCTAATAATATGTTACTCACCGCCTCGGGCGCTAATTTTGGCTTTATGCGCACCATTCCGCTGATGATTGGCATCATGATCGGAATGCAGGTGATGCTGCTGATGGTGGCCTTTGGCGTCGGCGGGCTGATCCTGCTCTATCCTTCGCTTCACCTGGTGCTGAAAATCGCCGGTAGCCTCTATCTGCTCTGGCTGGCATGGAAAATCGCTACCGCCAGTTATGAGAAGCTGGAAACCGATCAGGCGCCGGATGCGCCGATGCCCTTCTGGCAGGGCGGCTTGTTACAGTTGATCAATCCCAAGGCCTGGCTGATGGCGCTGGGCGCGGTCGCCAGCTTCAGCCTGGCCGGTGACGCGTATCGCCATTCAGTGATGGCGATAAGCATCGGCATGTTTCTGGTTAATCTGATGTCGGGTGTTATCTGGATGGGATTTGGTGCGATGATCGGCCGCATTCTGCGCAGCCGTCGCGCCTGGAAAATCTTTAACCTCGCCATGGGGCTGCTGACCGCTGCCTGCGTGCTGTTAATCTGGCACTAAGTTAGCTGGATGCGCGTTCAACGCGCGTCCACGGCAGCACCTCGCGGATGACTGGCGCATTAGGATTGCGGATCTTTTGCAGCAGCAATTGCACGCTACGCGCGCCCAGCTGGTTCATCGGCTGCTCGATGGTCGTCAGCGGCGGATTCAGGCTGCGGGTAAACGACACGCCATCAAACCCGACCACCGCCAGATCTTCCGGCACGCGCAAGCCCGCTTCCAGCGCCGCATGCACCACGCCTACCGCCAGCACATCTGAAACCGCGAACACCGCATCCGGCGGTTCCGGCAGCGCCATCAACTCCCTTAGTCCCTTACTGCCCGCCTCACAGGAGATTTCGTAAGTGTAGGAGACGCCGGACCACGCATACCCCAGCTCCTCAATCGCCTGCCGGTAGCCCTTTTCACGATGATGTGAGTAAAGGTAACGCATGTCGCCATTGATCAGCCCGATGCGTTTACGCCCTTTACCGGCAAGGTAGTGGACGGTGTCGCGCGCGGCTTCAAGGTGATCAATGCTGACCGAGGAGGCGGGGATATCCGGATCAAATTCGCAGCACTGTACCCAGGGCGCCCCGGCAATGAGCGCCTGCAAATCCTGTAAACCGGAGGCCGCATCCATAGTAATTACGCCATCCACCACTTTTCCGGTCAGCAGGGAGAGATAGGCGGCTTCACGCTGGAGCTGCGAGGCGGAGTTACAGAGCAGGATGTGATAGCCGTGCAGTTCCGCTTCGGCCTCGATGCCCTGAACCACGCGTGAACAGAAGGGATTGGTGATATCCGAAATCAGCACCAGCAGCATGTTGCTTTGCGACGTACGCAGCTGACGCGCCAGTAAGTTGGGCTGATAGTCGCAGGCAGAGATTGCCGCCAGAACTTTCTCACGCGTATCGGGCTTCACGCCGGGATGCGCGTTGAGAACCCGCGATACCGTGGCTTTGGAGACGCCAGCCAGCTGAGCGACTTTCTCGATCGACATCGGATTCAGAAACCTTAACAGGCAATAATTGGGAACGCATATGAATAGCACAGGGACAATGTGAGCGCCTGACATTTTTGCTTACTTTAGCTATTTTCAGCATTTGCGATTTTTGACTTAGTTTTGCAGATAGTGATCTAAGAACTTATTTCTATTAGGGATAATTTTTAATTCCTTTATGAAACTATAGCGCGCAGAGACACTGCCTCCACTATAAAAACGGTGGGGTAGTTATCATGGCAGCAACACGTTTAACTTTTTTAGCCGCAGCGCTGGCGCTGCTGGCGTTTCGGGCTGATGCGGTCAATGTCACCGTGGCTTACCAGACCTCGGCTGAGCCGGCGAAAGTGGCGCAGGCTGACAACAGCTTTGCGAAAGAGAGCGGGGCCAGCGTTGACTGGCGCAAGTTTGACAGCGGCGCCGGGGTATTACGTGCGATGGCGTCCGGTGACGTCCAGATTGGCAATATCGGTTCCAGCCCGTTAGCGGTCGCGGCGGCGCAGAAGCTGCCGATTGAAGCCTTTTTACTCGCCTCTCAGCTGGGCAACTCTGAAGCGCTGGTGGTGAAGAAGAACATCACCACGCCCAAAGATTTAATTGGCAAGCGCATCGCGGTGCCGTTCATCTCTACCACCCACTACAGCCTGCTGGCTGCGCTGAAACACTGGGGCATCAAACCGTCACAGGTACAGCTGGTCAATCTGCAGCCGCCAGCGATTATTGCTGCCTGGCAGCGTGGCGACATTGATGGCGCTTACGTCTGGGCACCGGCGGTTAATGAGCTGGAAAAAGAGGGCAAGGTGTTAACCGACTCTGCGGAAGTGGGAAGCTGGGGATCGCCGACGCTGGATGTCTGGGTGGTACGCAAAGATTTTGCTCAGCAGCATCCGGAGATCGTGACTGCTTTTGCCCGCAGCGCGCTTGACGCGCAGCAGGCCTACCTGAACAGCCCCGACAGCTGGCTGAAGCAGTCCGATAACCTCAGCAAACTCTCTCGCCTCAGCGGTGTGCCGGAAGCACAGGTGCCCGGTCTGGTGAAGGGCAATACCTACCTCACGGCGCAGCAGCAGGTTGAGCAACTGGGCAAACCGGTCAATAAAGCGATCGTCGATACCGCGCAGTTTCTGAAAGCACAGGGCCGGGTGCCGCAGGCGGATAACGACTACAGCAGCTATGTGACCTCCCGTTTCGTCGAGCCATTAGTTAAACCTTAAGGAGGCACTATGCTGCGCATCGCTCACCTTAATGCCCGTTATGCCGGACAGCCGGTGTTGCAGGATATCAATCTGCAACTGGATAGCCATGAACTACTGGTGGTGCTCGGCCCCTCCGGCTGCGGCAAAACCACACTGCTCAATCTGGTTGCCGGTTTCCTGCCGGTGGAGTCGGGCAGCATCACGCTGGATAACCAGCCGGTGACCGGGCCTGGTGCGGAGCGCGGCGTGGTGTTTCAGCATGAAGGATTACTGCCGTGGCGCAACGTGCTGGATAACGTCGCCTTTGGCCTGCAGCTGGCGGGGATGTCACGCCCGGATCGCGATACGATTGCCCGCCGGTTAATCAGGCAGGTGGGGCTGGAGGGCGCGGAAAAGCGCGCCATCTGGCAGTTGTCCGGCGGTCAGCGTCAGCGGGTGGGCATTGCGCGCGCGCTGGCCACGGATCCACAACTGCTGTTGCTGGATGAGCCTTTCGGGGCACTGGATGCCTTTACCCGCGAGCAGATGCAAACCCTGCTGCTGACGCTGTGGCGCGACAGCGGTAAACAGATTCTGCTGATTACGCACGACATAGAAGAGGCGATTTTCCTGGCCAGCGAATTGATTCTGCTGTCGCCAGGACCGGGCCGCATCGTAGAGCGGCTGCGTCCTGGCTTTGGTCAGCGCTTTGCCGCGGGAGAGTCGTGCCGCAGCATCAAATCCGATCCGCAGTTTATCGCCCAGCGCGAGTATGTGCTGAGCCGGGTATTTGATCAGCGGGAGGCGTTTGCATGAGTGCACTCATCAATGACAAGTCTCTGCCGGTGCGCCGTCGTTTGCGCTGGCCGTTTTCAACCGCCTTTACGCTGAGCATGCTGAGTCTCTCTCTGCTGTTGCTGCTCTGGTGGGGCGTGACCGCGCTGGGCCTGATTGCCCCGCTGTTCCTGCCGTCGCCGCAGCAGGTGTTAAGCAAGCTGCTGCTGATTGCCAGCGCGCAGGGCTTTATGGATGCCACGCTGTGGCAGCATCTGGCCGCCAGCCTGACACGAATGCTGATTGCGCTGACTGCCGCTGCCGCCATCGGCATTCCGGTAGGGATCCTGATGGGCCTCAGCCCGGTCGCTCGCGGGTTGCTCGATCCTCTGATTGAACTCTATCGCCCGATTCCGCCACTCGCCTATCTGCCATTGATGGTGATCTGGTTCGGCATTGGAGAGACCTCGAAAATCCTGCTGATCTATCTGGCGATTTTCGCGCCGGTGACGCTCTCCACCCTGGCCGGTGTGCGTAACACGCAGCAGGTCCGACTTCGTGCGGCTCGCTCGCTGGGGGCTAATCGCTGGCAACTGCTGCGCTGGGTGATTCTGCCAGGCGCGTTGCCGGAGATCCTCACCGGTCTGCGCATCGGTCTGGGGGTTGGCTGGTCAACGCTGGTGGCCGCTGAGCTGATTGCCGCCACGCGGGGTCTGGGTTTTATGGTGCAATCAGCAGGAGAATTCCTCGCCACCGATGTGGTGCTGGCGGGTATCGCGGTAATTGCCTTTATTGCTTTTAGCTTAGAACTCGGGCTCCGCGCGTTGCAGCGCCGTCTGACGCCCTGGAGTGGAGAACAATCATGAACGAACGTCTCAGTTTTACCCCGCTTGGCCCGTACATTGGCGCGCAGGTCTCAAACCTGGATGTGTCTCGCCCATTGAGTGATGCTCAGTTTGAGCAGCTTTATCATGGCCTGCTGCGTCATCAGGTGCTGTTTCTGCGTGACCAGAAAATAACGCCGGAACAGCACCGCGCGCTGGCAATCCGCTTTGGCGATCTGCACATCCATCCGGTCTATCCGCATGCGGAAGGCGTCGAGGAGATTATCGTGCTGGATACCCATCAGGATAATCCGCCAGATAATGACAACTGGCATACCGATGTCACCTTTATTGATACGCCGCCAGCGATCGCCTTGCTGGCCTCGAAGGTGTTACCGGAGTCGGGGGGTGACACGCTCTGGACCAGCGGCATTGCGGCTTACGAAGCGCTCTCTGAACCCTTTAAGCAGCTGCTGGCAGGTCTCCATGCCGAGCATGATTTCAAAAAGTCATTCCAGGAGTATAAGTACCGCAAAACCGAGGACGAGCATCAGCGCTGGCAGCAGGCGGTAGCAAAACATCCGCCGGTGCAGCATCCGGTCATCCGCACCCATCCGGTCAGCGGCAAAAAAGCGCTGTTTGTGAATGAGGGCTTTACCACGCGGATCGTCGATTTAAGCGAGAAAGAGAGTGATGCGGTGCTGGGCTTTCTGTTTGCGCACGCCACCAAACCGGAGTTTCAGGTGCGCTGGCGCTGGCAGCCAGACGATCTGGCTATCTGGGATAATCGGGTCACGCAGCATTATGCCAATGCTGATTACTATCCTGCCCGGCGCATTATGCAGCGGGCAACGGTGCTGGGCGATAAACCCCGTTAAAAGAGAATCTCCCCGCGAGCGGGGAGATTTTTTTATGAGGCCATAATCTGTTCGAGCTGTTCCTGCGCTTCCAGCCACGCCATCTCCACCTCTTCCAGCGCAGATTTGCTCTCCGCCTGACGCTGCAGCGCGGTGGTCAGGTCCGCTTTACGGCTCTGTTCATAGATAGCGCTGTCTGAGAGCTGAGCTTCGGCTTCGGCCAGCTGGCTCTGCCATTTGCTCATCTGCTTTTCCAGCTTCTCTATCTCTTTGCGCAGCGGCTGCGTCTGGGTGCGCAGTTCAGCATCACGACGCTTCTGGTCTTTACGCGCCTGGGCACTGTTGCCGTTATCCTGCTTCGGCGCGGCATCCTGTTGCGCCTGCTGCTTCTGCAGATCGCTCAGCCACTTCTGATAATCTTCGAGATCGCCTTCAAACACATCCACTTTGCCATCATGCACCAGATAGAGATCGTCGGTGGTCGCGCGCAGCAGATGTCGGTCGTGCGATACCACGACCAGCGCACCTTCGAAGTCGATCAACGCTTCGGTCAGCGCCTGGCGCATATCGAGATCGAGGTGGTTGGTGGGTTCATCCAGCAGCAGCAGGTTAGGGCGCTGCCAGACAATCAGCGCCAGCACCAGTCGCGCTTTCTCTCCGCCGGAGAAGCGCTCAGTGATTTCAGTGACTTTATCGCCGCGGAAATCGAAGCCGCCCAGATAGTCGCGCAGCTGCTGTTCCAGCACCTCAGGCGCAATACGCGACAGATGCTGCAGCGGTGACTCATCGGCTCGCAGATACTCCAGCTGATGCTGGGCGAAGTAACCGAGCTTGATCCCTTTCGCCAGACCCATCTTGCCGTCCATCGCCTCCAGCTCACCCGCCAGCAGCTTAATCAGGGTCGATTTACCGGCACCGTTACGTCCCAGCAGGCCGATGCGCGAGCCGGGGACGAGGTTGAGCTTGATGGCGTCGAGAATAATACGATCGCCATAACCCGCAGTGACCTTCTCCATCTTCATCAGCGGATTAGGCAGGTTCTCCGGCTTGCGGAAAGTGAAGCTGAACGGGTTATCGACATGGGCGGGTGCAATCATCTCCATGCGCTCCAGCATCTTGATGCGGCTCTGCGCCTGCTTCGCCTTGGTGGCCTGAGCGCGGAAGCGATCAATGTAGCTGTGCAGGTGCGCCACTTTCTCCTGCTGGCTCTCATACAGCGACTGCTGCTGAGCCAGTTTGGCGACGCGCTGCCGCTCAAAGGAGCTGTAGTTGCCGGTATATTCGAACATCGACTCCTGTTCGATATGAATAATTTTGTCGATGACGGGATCGAGGAAGTCACGATCGTGCGAAATCAGAATCAGCGTGCCTTCATAACTCTTCAGCCAGCGCTCCAGCCAGATCACCGCATCGAGATCGAGGTGGTTGGTCGGTTCATCCAGCAGCAGCAGATCGGAACGGCAAATCAGCGCCTGTGCCAGGTTGAGGCGCATGCGCCAGCCACCCGAGAAGTCGCTGACCGGGCGTTGCAACTGTTCCTGACTGAAGCCCAGACCATGCAGCAGGCTTGAGGCGCGCGCATGGATGCTCCACGCCTGCACCGCGTCCAGCTTGCCATGCAGCAGCGCGATGGCATTGCCATCGTCACGCAGATTGGCGTCCGCCAGTTCTGCTTCAAGCTGGCGAAACTGGCGATCGCCATCAATCACGTACTCCAGCGCGGCTTTATCCAGCGCAGGGGTTTCCTGATTCACCCAGGCCAGCGCCCAGTGAGTGGGGAAAGTGACGGTACCGGCATCGCTGGTGATTTCACCTTTTAACAGCGACAGCAGCGTGGATTTTCCACAGCCGTTTTTACCCACCAGCCCGACCTTCTGGCCGGGATTAATGGTGGCGGTGGCATTGTCGAGCAGGACGCGGATGCCGCGGCGAATTTGTAAGGCTGAGAAGACAATCATGTAAGCGCCGTATCGTCAGAATATGTTAATTTACTGGCAACATAATGAGATTTTGCTGCGTCGTGCATGGTAGCGGAAAACCGCACCAATGACGACGCTTTGGAGGGAAAGGATGTCGCAGCCACCCAGGGTTTTGCTGCTTTATGCTCATCCGGAATCACAGGATTCGATCGCCAATCGGATTCTGCTGCAGCCGGCTCAGGCACTGGAACACGTTACCGTGCACGATCTGTACGCAACCTATCCGGATTTTTTTATCGATATTCACCATGAACAACAGCTGCTGCGTGAACATGATGTCATCATTTTTCAGCATCCGCTCTATACCTATAGCTGTCCGGCGCTGCTGAAAGAGTGGCTGGACAGGGTTCTGTCGCGCGGTTTCGCCAATGGCGTGGATGGCAATGCGCTGGAAGGAAAGTACTGGCGCAGTGTCGTCACCACCGGAGAACCGGAAAGTGCCTTCAGACATCAGGGTCTGAACCGCTATTCGCTCAATGACATTATGCGTCCTTTTGAGCTGACCGCGCAGATGTGCCGTATGCACTGGATGCCGCCGATGATCGTCTACTGGGCGCGTCGTCAGAGTCCTGAATTAATGAAAAATTACGCCCGCGCCTATGGCGACTGGCTGGCGGCACCGCTGCCGAATGGAGGGGTATAGATGGAAGGGCAAACGCTGCTGACCGCCGGGGTGATTTATCTGGTCGCGGCGGTATTGATTGTACCGGTGGCGGCGCGCCTCGGTATTGGTGCAGTTCTGGGTTATCTGGTGGCGGGTATCGCTATCGGCCCGTGGGGATTAGGCTTTATCAGCGACGTCGACGAGATTCTGCACTTCTCTGAGCTCGGCGTGGTGTTCCTGATGTTTATTATCGGGCTGGAGCTGAACCCGGCAAAGCTGTGGGCGCTGCGCCGCTCCATTTTTGGCGTCGGCGCGGCGCAGGTGATCTTCTCAGCGGCGATTCTGGGCGGCTTATTGTGGCTGACCAACTTTAGCTGGCAGGCGGCGATCATTGGCGGCATTGGTCTGGCGATGTCCTCGACCGCCATGGCCCTGCAGCTGATGATGGATAAAGGCATGAATCGCAGCGAAGCGGGGCAACTGGGCTTTTCGGTGTTGCTGTTTCAGGATATCGCGGTGATCCCAGCCCTGGCGCTGATCCCGCTGCTGGCCGGAACCGACAGCGGTCATATCGACTGGATGAAGGTCGGCATGAAAGTACTGGCGTTTGCCGGCATGCTGGTAGGCGGACGCTATCTGCTGCGGCCTATCTTCCGTTACATCGCTGCGTCGGGCGTGCGCGAAGTCTTTACCGCCGCTTCGCTGCTGCTGGTGCTGGGCTCGGCGCTGTTTATGGATGCGCTGGGTCTGTCGATGGCGCTGGGGACCTTTATTGCCGGGATCCTGCTGGCAGAGAGCGAGTACCGGCATGAGCTGGAAGTCGCCATCGACCCGTTTAAAGGTTTACTGCTGGGCCTGTTCTTTATTTCGGTTGGCATGGCGCTCAACCTCGGTGTGCTCTATACCCATATTGTGACCATCCTGCTGGGTGTCGTGACGCTGGTGGCGGTGAAAACGCTGCTGCTCTATCTGCTGGCGCGCATTTATGGCTTGCGCAGCTCTGAGCGGCAGCAGTTTGCTGGCGTGCTGAGTCAGGGGGGCGAGTTCGCCTTTGTGCTCTTTTCAGCGGCCTCCTCGGCAAAGCTGTTCTCTGGCGATCAACTGCCGATGCTGCTGGTGACGGTGACCCTGTCGATGATGACCACACCGCTGCTGATGAAGGGAATCGATCGTCTGCTGGCACGCCGCTTCAATGAGCCGGATGACGAGGCAGAGAAACACTTTGTCGAAGACGATCAGCCGCAGGTGATTGTGGTGGGCTTTGGTCGCTTCGGGCAGGTGGTGGGTCGTTTGCTGATGGCGAATAACAAACGCATCACCGTGCTTGAGCGCGACATCAGTGCAGTCAGTCTGATGCGGAAATATGGCTATAAGGTCTATTACGGCGATGCCACTGAACTGGAGTTGCTGCGGGCAGCCGGTGCGGCCAGCGCTCAGGCGATTGTGATCACCTGTAACGAGCCCGAAGATGTGATGACGATTGTACATCTGTGCCAGCAGCATTTTCCGCAGTTGCAGATTCAGGCGCGCGCCCGGGGCCGTGTAGAAGCGCATGAACTGCTTCAGGCGGGCGTCACGCAGTTCTCGCGTGAGACCTTCTCCAGTGCGCTGGAGCTGGGACGTAAAACGCTGATGACGCTGGGGATGCATCCGCATCAGGCGCACCGCGCCCAGCAGTATTTCCGCCATCTTGATATGCGGATGCTGCGCGAGCTGATGCCCAATCTCTCTGAAAGCGCGCAGGCTTCGCGCGTCCGTGAAGCGCGGCGTGAACTGGAAGATATCTTCCAGCGCGAAATGCAGCGCGAAAAGCGGCAGATCGACGGCTGGGACGATGATGAATAACCTCTTTAAACAGGCAGAAGCTAATGCGTAAACGTTTTATTGCTGGTGCGACATGCCCGCACTGCCAGGAGAAGGACACGCTGGCAATGTGGCGTGAAAATAATGTCGATGTGGTGGAGTGCGTGAAGTGTGGTCACCAGATGCGTGAGGCCGATAAGCAGGCGCGCGATCAGGTTCGCACTAATGAGCAGGTTATCGGTATTTTTCATCCTGAGTAGCGGAATGGCGCAGCTTTTTTTACGCCTGGACTTACAGCGGGATTGAATTCCGTTACAATTGTCGCAATTAACGCTGTAGTCGCAAGAGAAAGTGAAAACCCTCTTGTACTCAGCCCCGAACCTTTCTGGTTGGTGTTATTGCACGAAAGAATAGACCAATGAGACGGGATCTCAGCTCTCAACGGTTAGGAGATATCATGAAAGTAGCAAAAGACCTGGTGGTAAGCCTGGCCTATCAGGTACGTACAGAAGACGGCGTGTTAGTTGACGAGTCACCGGTGAGTGCACCGTTAGACTACCTGCACGGTCATGGTTCCCTGATTTCTGGTCTGGAAAATGCGCTGGAAAACCACATTGCCGGCGACAAGTTTGACGTGCATATCCCGGCAAACGATGCCTACGGTCAGTATGACGATAACCTGGTGCAGCGCGTTCCTAAAGACGTCTTCATGGGCGTTGACGAACTGCAGGTTGGCATGCGCTTCCTGGCAGAAACCGATCAGGGCCCGGTACCGGTAGAAATCACCGAAGTGGAAGATGATCACGTCGTGGTTGATGGTAACCACATGCTGGCGGGTCAGAACCTGAACTTCAACGTTGAAGTGGTTGCTATCCGCGAAGCCACGCCGGAAGAACTGGCTCATGGCCATGTTCACGGTGCAGATGGCCATCATCATGACCACGATCACGGCCATGATCACGACCACGACCATGATCAGGGTAAAGGCGGTTGTGGCACTGGCGGCTGCGGCTGCAGCCACTAAGTCTCAACAGACCTTTCAAGGCCACCCTCGGGTGGCCTTTCTTTTGGCGCGCATTCTGGTTCTGCCCGGATAAGCCGGGGCCAGATAGCCCGCGATCAGTAGTGCGGTGGTGGCGTCTCTTCAGATTGTGAGGCGACGATCGATGGCGCATTCGCTTTGAGCTTGTCGGTTAAAATGCGCATCTGCTCACGCATCTTATTCATCTCCAGCTCGTGCTGAACGACCGCGCTGTTCAGCTGATCGATAGTCATCTCCTGAAAGGCCAGTTTGCTCTCCAGCGTCTCCAGACGCTGTTCCCACTCAGATTGTTGCATGACCTGTTCCTCTGTTAAGGTGCGACTCGGAGCGTGATTCTACGATCTGAATGCCAGGAATCACCTGTTTTTTTCACGCCCGGAGGCGTTGCGCTTGAAAAAAGGCAGCGCGGCATCATCTCTGATGAAACTTCCCGATGTTATAAAGGTCGGAGGTTAACCGGGTAATTACATTGTGGGAGTGTTCGACACTGCCACGTAAAGTTATAGTGTGGACCCTGAAGTCCGCAATGTTTCCCGAGGTTAGACGCTTCGGTTTTGGAGAATGGATGAAATCACTGTTTAAAGTCACATTGTTAGCTACCACCATGGCTGTTGCGCTGAATGCTCCGCTGGCAATGGCGGCAGATACCGCTGCGGCGCCACAGGCTGCACCAGCCGCCGCGCCACAGTCTGCGCCTCAGGCACCGAAAAATGCTGCCTTCAAAGATGAAGACCAGCAGTCCGCCTACGCGCTGGGTGCTTCGCTGGGTCGCTACATGGACAACTCCCTGAAGGAGCAGGAAAAACTGGGCATCAAACTGGATAAGCAGCAGCTGATCGCTGGTGTTCAGGATGCATTTGGTGGCAAGAGCAAACTCTCTGATGAAGAGATTGAGCAGACGCTGCAATCCTTTGAAGGCCGCGTGAAAGGCGCAGCCTCAGCGAAAATGGAAAAAGATGCGAAAGAGAACTCTGAAAAGGGCGAAGCTTACGCAACCAAATTTGCTAAAGAGAGCGGCGTGAAGAAAACCGAAAGCGGCCTGCTGTATAAAGTTGAGAAAGAGGGTACCGGCGACGCACCTAAAGACAGCGATACTGTAGTGGTAAACTACAAAGGGACGCTGATTGACGGTACTGAATTCGACAACTCTTATACCCGTGGCGAGCCACTTTCATTCCGTCTGGATGGTGTCATTCCGGGCTGGACTGAAGGTCTGAAGCACGTGAAGAAAGGCGGCAAGATCAAGCTGGTGATCCCACCAAATCTGGCTTACGGCAAAAATGGCGTTCCGGGCATCCCGGCTAACTCCACCCTGGTGTTTGATGTCGAGCTGCTTGATATCAAACCAGCGCCAAAGGCAGATGAAAAAGCACAGGCTCCAGCGCCTGCTGCTGCAGAAAAAGCGCAGTAATCTGCTGACCGCCGCCTCCGGGCGGCGGTTTCATTTCGGCTTCACGACAAACCTCTGGCATAAGCCGACGACATTTGCCAGACTAATGCCTGCCTAATTATCCCAATATTGAGTCTGCCCATAAGCCGCTGTGACAGGCTCCAGCCATTCAGGGTGATACTCTTCAATGTCTAATCCATTCAATCCGGGTGAACTGAGCGACTTCGATCTTCTGGAGCAGCGCCCGTTCGAACAAAGTGATTACGATATTCTGAAATCGTACGAGGCTGTCGTAGATGGCCTGGCGATGTTGATCGGTTCGCATTGTGAAATTGTCCTGCATTCGCTTGAAGATCTTAAGTGTTCGGCCGTGCGTATCGCTAATGGTGAACACACTGGACGTAAAGTCGGTTCGCCTATTACCGATTTAGCCCTGCGTATGCTGCATGATATGCATGGCGCGGACAGTAATGTCTCCCGTGCCTACTTCACACGTGCCAAAAGCGGCGTGCTGATGAAATCGGTCACGATTGCGATTCGTAACCGTCAGCAGCGGGTCATTGGCTTGCTCTGCATCAACATGAACCTTGATGTGCCATTCTCACAGATCATGTCGACCTTTATGCCGCCCGAGATGCAGCAGGTTGACTCCAACGTCAACTTCGCCAGTTCGGTAGACGATCTGGTGATGCAGACGCTGGAGTTCACCATTGAAGAGGTGAGTGCTGACCGTAATGTATCGAACAACGCCAAGAATCGTCAGATTGTGCTGAACCTGTATGAGAAGGGGATCTTCGACATCAAGGATGCCATCAACCAGGTGGCCGATCGGCTGAATATTTCCAAACACACCGTCTATCTCTATATCCGTCAGTTTAAAAATGGCGACTTCCAGGGGCAGGAGCGGTAATGCGTTACACCCTGCTGGTCACCGGCCCGGCTTACGGTACGCAACAGGCGACCAGTGCCTGGCTGTTTGCCCGCGCACTGCTGACGGCAGGCCATCAGCTTGACAGCGTTTTCTTCTATCGCGAAGGGGTGCTGAACGCTAACCAACTGACGTCGCCCGCCAGTGATGAGTTTGATCTGGTGCGCGCATGGCAGACATTGCATCAGGAGCAGGGTGTGGCACTGAATATTTGTGTGGCGGCCGCGCTGCGTCGTGGCGTCAGCGACCAGCAGGAAGCGGCACGACTCCAGCTGGCGGGCAGTAACCTGCAGCCGGGCTTTACCCTGAGTGGGCTGGGCGCGCTGGCGGAAGCGGCGCTGAGCTGTGAACGCATGGTGCAGTTCTGATGAATCGGGTCGCGTTTGTCTTTACCCGGGCGCCGCACGGCAGCAGCGCAGGACGTGAAGGGCTGGATGCCGCGCTGGCCACGGGCGCGCTCAGTGAGGATATCGGCCTGTTTTTTATCGGTGATGGCGTGCTGCAGCTTAATCTGCACCAGCAACCTGAGACGATTAAGAGCCGTCACTATGCCGCGACCTTTGGCGTGCTGGCACTGTATGAGATTGAACACTGCTATCTCTGCCGGACATCGCTGATAGCGCGTGGATTAGAGGTTGACGCTGACCGGTTGCTGGATGTTACGCTACTGGACGCGCCGGCACTGCGACAGACGCTGGCCAGCTACGATCGCATTCTTACTTTTTAAGAGACGTTAATGCTGCATACGTTACTGCACTCACCGGCACACTGTGACCTTGAGAGCCTGCTTTTAATGGCGGGTGCGGGTGATGACCTGCTGCTGTTGCAGGATGGTGTGCTGGCCGCTATAGCTGGCAGCCACGCATTGATGCGACTGTCAGAGAGCGAAGCGACGCTCTGGGTGCTGGACGAAGATGTCCAGGCTCGCGGTCTCGCTGGACAAATTTCGACTCGTGTGCAGTCAGTAGACTATACTGGGTTTGTCACGCTAACGATCAGGCATCAGCAACAAATGGTCTGGTAATCGGCTAAAACCTGGTTATTTCTTGACACCCCTTTGACTCAGCCCTAAAATTCTGCCTCCTCGTAATTCTACGAGGTGATTTATTACGTGTTTACGAAGCAAAAGCAAATCCAGGAGCTATTTAATGGCAACAGTTAACCAGCTGGTTCGCAAACCACGCGTCCGCAAAGTTGCAAAGAGCAACGTGCCGGCGCTGGAAGCTTGCCCGCAAAAACGTGGCGTTTGTACTCGTGTGTACACCACCACTCCTAAGAAACCAAACTCCGCACTGCGTAAAGTCTGCCGTGTGCGTTTGACCAACGGTTTTGAAGTTACCTCCTACATTGGTGGTGAAGGTCATAACCTGCAGGAACACTCCGTGATCCTGATCCGTGGCGGTCGTGTAAAAGACCTGCCAGGTGTGCGTTACCACACCGTTCGTGGCGCGCTTGACTGCTCAGGTGTTAAAGACCGTAAGCAGGCTCGCTCCAAGTACGGCGTGAAGAAGCCAAAGGCTTAATGGTTCTCCGTTAAGTAAGGCCAAACGTTTTAAATTAAATGTCAAAATAAACTCATAGAGTTTTGGACAATCCTGAATTAACAACGGAGTATTTCCATGCCACGTCGTCGCGTCATTGGTCAGCGTAAAATTCTGCCAGATCCTAAGTTCGGATCAGAGCTGCTGGCCAAATTTGTAAATATCCTGATGGTAGATGGTAAAAAATCTACTGCAGAATCAATCGTTTATACCGCGCTTGAGACCCTGGCTCAGCGTTCAGGTAAAAACGCGCTGGAATCTTTTGAAGTAGCCCTGGAAAACGTGCGTCCGACTGTCGAAGTTAAGTCACGTCGCGTTGGTGGTTCTACTTATCAGGTACCAGTAGAAGTCCGTCCGGTTCGTCGTAATGCTCTGGCAATGCGCTGGATCGTAGATGCTGCTCGTAAACGCGGTGATAAATCAATGGCTCTTCGCCTGGCGAACGAACTTTCTGATGCTGCAGAGAACAAAGGTACAGCAGTTAAGAAACGTGAAGACGTTCACCGCATGGCAGAAGCCAACAAGGCGTTCGCACACTACCGTTGGTAATCACCACGTAGTTGTTAAACCAGCGGGCGCTCAATCAGCCAACCCGCTGGGGTCGACTTACCTTGAACGTCCGAGAATCAGAGGAATCAAATGGCTCGTAAAACACCCATTGCCCGCTACCGTAATATCGGTATCAGTGCGCACATCGACGCCGGTAAGACTACCACTACCGAACGCGTTCTGTTCTACACCGGTGTAAACCACAAAATCGGTGAAGTACATGACGGCGCAGCAACCATGGACTGGATGGAGCAGGAACAGGAACGTGGTATTACCATCACATCCGCTGCGACCACCTGTTACTGGTCTGGTATGGCCAAGCAGTTTGAACCACACCACGTAAACATTATCGACACCCCAGGACACGTTGACTTCACCATCGAAGTTGAACGTTCTATGCGTGTGCTTGATGGCGCGGTAATGGTTTACTGTGCAGTTGGTGGCGTTCAGCCACAGTCTGAGACCGTATGGCGTCAGGCTAACAAATATAAAGTTCCACGCATTGCGTTCGTTAACAAAATGGACCGCATGGGTGCTAACTTCCTGAAAGTTGTTAAACAGATGGAAGTTCGTCTGGGCGCAACTCCAGTTCCTCTGCAGCTGGCTATCGGCGCAGAAGAGAAATTCACCGGTGTTGTTGACCTGGTGAAAATGAAAGCAATCAACTGGAACGACGCAGACCAGGGTGTAACCTTCGTCTACGAAGATATCCCAGCTGATATGCAGGAACTGGCTGAAGAATGGCATGCGAAGCTGGTTGAAGCCGCTGCTGAAGGCTCTGATGAGCTGATGGAGAAATTCTTCGGTGGTGAAGAACTGACTGAAGAAGAGATCAAAACATCTCTGCGTAAGCGTGTTCTGAACAACGAAATTATCCTGGTAACCTGTGGTTCTGCATTTAAGAACAAAGGTGTTCAGGCGATGCTGGATGCAGTTGTTGAATATCTGCCAGCACCGACTGACGTTACCGCGATCAACGGTATGCTGGACGACGGTAAAGACACGCCGGCTGTTCGTCACTCTGATGACAACGAGCCGTTTGCTGCACTGGCGTTCAAAATCGCTACCGACCCGTTCGTGGGTAACTTAACCTTCTTCCGCGTTTACTCTGGTGTTGTTAACACGGGTGACACCGTGTTCAACCCGGTTAAGTCAAACCGTGAGCGTCTGGGCCGTATCGTTCAGATGCACGCTAACAAGCGTGAAGAGATTAAAGAAGTTCGTGCGGGTGATATCGCAGCTGCGATCGGCCTGAAAGATGTGACCACTGGTGACACCCTGTGTGACCCAGATAACGTCATCATCCTTGAGCGCATGGAGTTCCCGGAGCCGGTAATCTCTATCGCCGTTGAGCCAAAAACCAAAGCTGACCAGGAAAAAATGGGTCTGGCTCTGGGCCGTCTGGCAAAAGAAGACCCATCATTCCGCGTATGGACTGATGAAGAATCTAACCAGACCATCATCGCCGGTATGGGTGAATTGCACCTCGACATCATCGTTGACCGTATGAAGCGTGAGTTCAACGTTGAAGCAAACGTGGGTAAACCACAGGTTGCTTACCGTGAAGCGATTCGCAACAAAGTTACCGATGTTGAAGGTAAACACGCCAAGCAGTCTGGTGGTCGTGGTCAGTATGGCCATGTTGTTATCGACATGTACCCACTGGAGCCAGGTTCGAACCCGAAAGGCTACGAATTTGTCAACGACATCAAAGGTGGTGTGATTCCTGGTGAATACATCCCTGCGGTTGACAAAGGTATCCAGGAGCAGCTGAAATCAGGCCCTCTGGCTGGTTACCCGGTTGTGGATCTGGGCGTGCGTCTGCACTTCGGTTCTTACCACGATGTCGACTCCTCAGAACTGGCGTTTAAACTGGCCGCGTCTCTTGCCTTCAAACAAGGCTTTAAACAAGCGACACCTGTTCTGCTTGAGCCTATCATGAAGGTTGAAGTTGAAACGCCAGAAGAGAACACGGGTGATGTCATCGGTGACCTTAGCCGTCGTCGTGGTATGCTCAAAGGGCAGGAATCTAACGCTACTGGCGTTCAGATTCACGCTGAAGTTCCGTTGTCTGAGATGTTCGGATACGCAACTCAGCTGCGTTCTCTGACCAAAGGTCGTGCTTCTTACTCCATGGAGTTCCTGAAGTATGACGATGCGCCAAACAACGTAGCGCAGGCCGTTATTGAAGCTCGTAGCAAATAAGCTACGGTTTAAATTTGAACTGATGCCTTCACCCAGATGGTGAAGGCACAACGTAAGGAATTATCGCCATGGCGAAAGAGCAATTTCAGCGTAACAAACTGCACGTAAACGTGGGCACCATCGGTCACGTCGACCACGGTAAAACCACCCTGACTGCAGCTATCACCACCGTACTGTCTAAAACTTACGGCGGCCAGGCTCGTGCATTCGATCAGATCGATAACGCACCAGAAGAGAAAGCACGTGGTATCACCATCAACACTTCACACGTTGAGTATGAAACCCCGACTCGCCACTATGCGCACGTTGACTGCCCAGGCCACGCCGACTATGTGAAAAACATGATCACCGGTGCTGCGCAGATGGACGGCGCGATCCTGGTTGTTGCTGCGACTGATGGCCCAATGCCACAGACCCGTGAGCACATCCTGCTGGGTCGTCAGGTTGGCGTTCCTTACATCATCGTGTTCCTGAACAAGTGTGACATGGTTGATGATGAAGAGCTGCTGGAACTGGTAGAGATGGAAGTTCGTGACCTGCTGTCAGCATATGACTTCCCAGGCGACGACACTCCAATCGTTCGTGGTTCTGCTCTGAAAGCGCTGGAAGGCAACCCAGAGTGGGAAGCGAAAATCATCGAACTGGCTGAGCATCTGGACAACTACATCCCAGAGCCACAGCGTGCGATCGACATGCCGTTCCTGCTGCCAATCGAAGACGTATTCTCAATCTCTGGCCGTGGTACCGTTGTTACCGGTCGTGTTGAGCGCGGCATCGTTAAAGTCGGCGACGAAGTTGAAATCGTTGGTATCAAAGATACTGTGAAATCAACCTGTACCGGTGTTGAGATGTTCCGTAAGCTGCTGGACCAGGGTCAGGCAGGCGAAAACTGTGGTGTTCTGCTGCGCGGTATCAAGCGTGAAGACATCCAGCGTGGCCAGGTTCTGGCTAAGCCAGGCTCAATCAAGCCGCACACCCAGTTCGAGTCAGAAGTTTACGTTCTGTCTAAAGACGAAGGTGGTCGCCATACTCCGTTCTTCAAAGGCTATCGTCCACAGTTCTACTTCCGTACAACTGACGTAACCGGCTCAGTAGAGCTGCCAGAAGGCGTTGAAATGGTAATGCCAGGCGACAACATCAAAATGGTTGTTACCCTGATCCACCCAATCGCAATGGACGAAGGTCTGCGCTTCGCAATCCGCGAAGGCGGCCGTACCGTTGGCGCGGGTGTTGTTGCTAAAGTTATCGCTTAATTGTGATATCTGCTGTGGCTGTGTAAATGGCCACTGCAACACAGTAAAAAGAGCACTTCGGTGCTCTTTTTTTTGCTCTGAAAATGCCATAACCCTGCAAAGGGTGGGTTTGAAATAAAAACGATTCGCATTTACACTATGTACAGAAAATGTACCCGAGTGATGAATCAATGTACGTCTGCCTGTGTAATGCCATCAGTGATAAAACCCTTCGTGAAGTCGTGCGTCGCTATCAGCCCAAATCTATTCAGCAACTGCGCCAGCTTGTGCCGGTCGGCAAGCAATGCGGCAAATGCATTCGTGCTGCGCGTGAAATTATGGATGAAGAGATGCAGCATGCACCACTCTACAAAGAGATAGCCTGACCGACGATCGGTGCGTGAATACCCACAATATCTGTCGCGTTTTTTTGACTTCTTTTTAACCGCATCTACGCTCTAATAAACCAGACGCGGAGGGTTAACAATGAAGGGCGATATCAAAGTTATCAGTCATCTCAACAAACTGCTTGGAAATGAACTGGTTGCTATCAATCAGTACTTTCTTCATGCGCGCATGTTCAAAAACTGGGGTCTGACGCGCCTCAATGATGTGGAATACCATGAATCAATCGATGAGATGAAACATGCCGATAAATATATTGAGCGTATTCTTTTCCTGGAAGGGATCCCAAACCTTCAGGATCTGGGACGGCTCCGTATCGGTGAAGATGTTGAGGAGATGCTGAGTTCAGACCTGAATCTGGAGCTGGAGGGCGCGAAAGACCTTCGTGAAGCTATCTCCTATGCTGACAAAGTGCATGACTATGTCAGCCGTGACATGATGATTGAAATCCTGGCTGATGAGGAACATCACATCGACTGGATTGAGACGGAACTTGAGTTAATCCAGAAGATGGGCATCCAGAACTATCTGCAGGCTCAAATCAAACAAGAGTGAATCGGGTCTGCAGCACTATCGTTACCCAGCCCGCAATGGCCAGGAAAGGGCCAAACGGCAGCGGGCTGTCCCCCTGAATAAAACCCCGCAGTTGCAGCATCACGATCGACGTCAGCGCCATAACGGTGGCACCCAGCGCAATCCAGGGTAATGCCTGCCAGCCACAGCAGGCACCTAACGCTGCGAAAAGCTTGATATCGCCATAACCTAATCCCTCGTACCCCCGCATCTGCCGATAGCTCCAGGCGAGCAGCCACAACGCACAGTAGCCCGCCACAGCACCCCATATCGCCGTTGTTTCGGTTCCGGACAGCGTGGCATGAAGTAATCCGGACCAGAGCAGCAGATAATTGAGCGGGTCAGGTATACAGAAGTGGCGACGATCGATGGCAGCCACGAGCAGCAAGAGGCCGGAGGCAGTAATAATAAAAACAGCCTCCGCAGAGTGGTCAAAACTCTGCAGCACCAGCAGGCACAGAAGGGCGAACAGCCATTCAATGACAACGCTTTCTGCGCCGAACGCGCGATGACAGAAGCGACACCGTCCTTTTAAGCCAGGCCAGCTTATTAACGGCAGCGCATCTCGCCACAGCAGGCGCTGCTGGCAATGATTACAGTGCGAACCCGGAAAGCAGAGTAGGGCAAACCATTGAGCGGGTGATAGGGCGGGGGTGAAGCGCTGGCTGGTCAGCGAAAGAAAGCTTCCCAGTGCACCTCCGCCTGCGAGTGCAGCAATGTGAGTTATCAGAGTGGGCGACATGATTATGCTCCGGACGAAAGGTTAGATGCACTCTCGAGGGCAACGGGTTCTGTGTCACCTATGAATGAAGAAGGGCGGAAACAGAGTCACAACTGAATAACTGATTTATCAGCGATACGGCAGTGCAATGCGACGCACGCTTCACGAACCGGCCACAATTTAATGGGTAAAACCTCAACACGGGTTGCTTCCTGAACAGATTTACGTATAATGCGCGGGCCTGCAGATATTGCAGGCGCGATTCGAGCAGAATCGCAGACGGCTGAAATTTAGGCCGCCTGACAATACTCCCAATTGTGGAGTTATATGCTGAACGATTACACTCTCCCATCAATCGTAATGGGCTCGAGTAGTAATTTTTTTCGTCTATAAAAAGTTTGGAGCTCTGGTCTCATGCAGAACCAAAGAATCCGTATCCGTCTTAAAGCGTTTGATCATCGTCTGATCGATCAATCAACCGCGGAAATCGTTGAGACCGCCAAGCGCACTGGTGCGCAGGTTCGTGGTCCAATCCCGCTGCCAACCCGCAAAGAGCGTTTTACTGTTCTGATCTCTCCGCACGTTAACAAAGATGCGCGTGATCAGTACGAAATCCGCACTCACAAGCGTCTGGTAGACATCGTTGAGCCAACTGAAAAAACCGTTGATGCTCTGATGCGTCTGGATCTGGCTGCCGGTGTTGACGTGCAGATCAGCCTGGGTTAATCAGGTCATCGAGCGATTGAGAGGTTGAAACAATGATTGGTTTAGTCGGTAAAAAAGTGGGCATGACCCGCATCTTCACTGAAGATGGCGTTTCTATCCCCGTCACCGTAATCGAAGTTGAAGCGAACCGCGTTACTCAGGTCAAAGGCCTGGAAAACGATGGTTACCAGGCAATTCAGGTTACCACCGGTGCTAAAAAAGCAAACCGTGTGACCAAACCTGAAGCTGGTCATTTTGCTAAAGCTGGCGTTGAAGCTGGCCGTGGCCTGTGGGAATTCCGCACCGCTGAAGGTGAAGAATACTCTGTAGGTCAGAGCATCAGCGTTGAGATTTTCGCTGAAGTTAAGAAAGTTGACGTAACCGGTACCTCTAAAGGTAAAGGTTTCGCCGGTACCGTTAAGCGCTGGAACTTCCGTACCCAGGACGCTACTCACGGTAACTCCTTGTCTCACCGCGTTCCGGGTTCTATCGGTCAGAACCAGACTCCGGGCAAAGTGTTTAAAGGCAAGAAAATGGCAGGTCAGCTGGGTAATGAGCGCGTAACCGTTCAGAGTCTGGACGTAGTACGTGTTGACGCTGAGCGCAACCTGCTGCTGGTTAAAGGTGCAGTTCCCGGTGCTACCGGTAGCGACCTGATCGTTAAACCAGCTGTGAAGGCGTAAGGGGATAGCAATGGAATTAGTATTGAAAGACGCGCAGAGCGCGCTGACTGTTTCCGAAACTACCTTCGGTCGTGATTTCAACGAAGCGCTGGTTCACCAGGTTGTTGTTGCTTACGCATCTGGCGCCCGCCAGGGTACTCGTGCGCAGAAAACTCGCGCCGAAGTAACCGGTTCAGGCAAAAAGCCATGGCGTCAAAAAGGCACCGGCCGTGCGCGTGCAGGTTCTGTAAAGAGCCCAATCTGGCGTTCAGGTGGTGTGACCTTTGCTGCGAAGCCGCAGGACCACAGTCAAAAAGTTAACAAAAAGATGTACCGCGGCGCGCTGAAAAGCATCCTGTCCGAACTGGTACGTCAAGATCGCCTGATCGTTGTCGAATCATTTGCTGTAGAAGCACCGAAAACCAAGCTGCTGGTACAGAAACTGAAAGACATGGCTCTGGAAGACGTGCTGATCATCACCGGTGAACTGGATGAGAATCTGTTCCTGGCTGCGCGCAACCTGTACAAGGTTGACGTACGTGATGCATCCGGTATCGACCCAGTTAGCCTGATCGCCTTCGACAAAGTCGTTATGACTGCTGATGCAGTTAAGCAAGTTGAGGAGATGCTGGCATGATCCGTGAAGAACGTCTGCTGAAAGTACTGCGCGCGCCGCACGTATCTGAAAAAGCATCTAGCGCGATGGAAAAAACCAATACCATC
Organism: Pantoea sp. CFSAN033090; assembly: GCF_001264395.1. Classification (NCBI taxonomy): domain Bacteria; kingdom Pseudomonadati; phylum Pseudomonadota; class Gammaproteobacteria; order Enterobacterales; family Erwiniaceae; genus Pantoea; species Pantoea sp. CFSAN033090. The sequence continues at coordinate 25,032 of NZ_LGYX01000032.1, forward strand.
GTTCTCAAAGTTGCTAATGACGCGACCAAAGCAGAGATCGTTGCTGCTGTTGAGAAACTGTTCGAAGTAGAAGTTAAAGACGTAAACACCCTGGTAGTTAAGGGCAAAGTTAAGCGTCAAGGACAGCGTATCGGTCGTCGTAGCGACTGGAAAAAAGCTTACGTCACCCTGAAAGAAGGCCAGAATCTGGACTTCGCTGGCGGCGCTGAGTAAGTCGGAGGAGAAAGACAATGGCAGTTGTTAAATGTAAACCGACATCTCCGGGTCGTCGCCATGTAGTTAAAGTGGTAAACGCGGAGCTGCACAAGGGCAAACCATTTGCCCCGCTGGTAGAAAAAAACAGCAAATCCGGTGGCCGTAACAACAATGGTCGTATCACTACCCGTCATATCGGTGGTGGTCACAAGCAGGCTTATCGTATTGTTGACTTCAAACGCAACAAAGACGGTATCCCGGCAGTTGTTGAACGTCTTGAGTACGATCCGAACCGCTCTGCGAACATCGCACTGGTTCTGTACAAAGACGGCGAGCGCCGTTACATCCTGGCCCCTAAAGGCCTGAAAGCCGGCGACCAGATCCAATCTGGCGTTGATGCTGCGATTAAAGCAGGTAACACTCTGCCGATGCGTAACATCCCGGTGGGTTCAACCGTGCATAACGTAGAAATGAAACCAGGCAAAGGCGGTCAGATTGCTCGCTCAGCCGGTGCTTACGTGCAGATCGTTGCGCGTGAAGGTTCTTACGTTACCCTGCGTCTGCGTTCAGGTGAAATGCGTAAAGTCGAGTCTGACTGCCGCGCAACACTGGGCGAAGTCGGCAACGCTGAGCATATGCTGCGCGTTCTGGGTAAAGCTGGTGCAGCCCGTTGGCGTGGTGTTCGTCCTACCGTTCGTGGTACCGCGATGAACCCAGTTGATCACCCGCACGGTGGTGGTGAAGGTCGTAACTTTGGTAAGCACCCGGTAACTCCGTGGGGCGTTCAGACCAAAGGTAAGAAGACCCGTAGCAACAAGCGTACCGATAAGTTTATCGTACGTCGCCGTAGCAAATAATATTAGAGGATAAGCCATGCCACGTTCTCTCAAGAAAGGTCCTTTTATTGACCTGCACTTGCTGAAGAAGGTAGAGAAAGCGGTGGAAAGCGGTGACAAGAAGCCTTTGCGCACTTGGTCCCGTCGTTCAACGATCTTTCCTAACATGATCGGTTTGACCATCGCTGTCCATAATGGTCGTCAGCACGTTCCTGTCTTTGTTTCCGACGAAATGGTTGGTCACAAACTGGGTGAATTCGCGCCGACACGTACTTATCGCGGTCACGCGGCTGATAAAAAAGCCAAGAAGAAATAAGTAGGAGGAAGAGATGGAAACTTTAGCTCAACATCGCCACGCTCGTTCTTCTGCTCAGAAGGTTCGCCTTGTTGCTGACCTGATTCGCGGTAAGAAAGTGTCGCAGGCACTGGACATTTTGACCTACACCAATAAGAAAGCGGCTGTACTGGTCAAAAAAGTTCTGGAATCTGCCATTGCTAACGCCGAACACAACGATGGCGCTGATATCGACGATCTGAAAATCACGAAAATTTTCGTTGATGAAGGTCCGACCATGAAACGCATTATGCCGCGTGCCAAAGGTCGTGCAGATCGCATCCTGAAGCGCACCAGCCACATTACTGTGGTTGTGTCCGATCGCTGAGACTCTGGAGACTAGCAATGGGTCAGAAAGTACATCCTAATGGTATTCGCCTGGGTATTGTAAAACCATGGAACTCTACCTGGTTTGCGAACACCAAAGAATTCGCTGACAACCTGGACAGCGATTTTAAAGTACGTCAGTTTTTGACTAAAGAACTGGCTAAAGCATCTGTCTCTCGTATCGTTATCGAGCGTCCAGCGAAGAGCATCCGTGTGACTATTCACACCGCTCGTCCGGGCATCGTTATCGGTAAGAAAGGCGAAGATGTAGAAAAACTGCGCACGGTCGTCGCGAATATCGCTGGCGTTCCTGCACAGATTAATATCGCCGAAGTCCGCAAGCCGGAACTGGACGCGAAACTGGTAGCTGACAGCATCACTTCACAGCTGGAGCGTCGTGTGATGTTCCGTCGTGCTATGAAGCGTGCAGTTCAGAACGCCATGCGTCTTGGCGCGAAGGGTATTAAAGTCGAAGTTAGCGGCCGTCTGGGTGGCGCCGAGATCGCACGTACCGAATGGTATCGTGAAGGTCGCGTGCCATTGCACACACTGCGTGCTGACATTGACTACAACACCTCTGAAGCGCACACCACTTATGGTGTAATCGGCGTTAAGGTATGGATCTTCAAAGGTGAGATCCTGGGTGGTATGGCTGCTGTTGAACAACCGGAACCGGCTGCTCAACCTAAAAAGCAGCAGCGTAAAGGCCGTAAGTAAGGAGAGTCGCTGATGTTACAACCAAAGCGTACGAAATTCCGTAAAGTGCACAAAGGCCGTAACCGCGGTCTGGCTGCGGGTACGGATGTCAGCTTCGGTACTTTCGGTCTGAAAGCTGTTGGCCGTGGTCGTCTGACTGCTCGTCAGATCGAAGCAGCACGTCGTGCTATGACCCGTGCAGTTAAGCGTCAAGGTAAGATCTGGATCCGAGTATTCCCGGACAAACCGATCACCGAGAAGCCGCTGGAAGTGCGTATGGGTAAAGGTAAGGGTAACGTAGAGTATTGGGTTGCCCTGATCCAGCCTGGTAAAGTCCTGTATGAAATGGACGGCGTACCAGAAGAGCTGGCCCGTGAAGCATTCAAGCTGGCAGCAGCAAAACTGCCTATCAAAACCACCTTTGTAACTAAGACGGTGATGTAATGAAAGCAACTGAGCTGCGTGAAAAAAGCGTTGAAGAGCTGAACACTGAGCTGCTTAATCTGCTGCGTGAGCAATTTAACCTGCGCATGCAGGCAGCATCTGGCCAACTGCAGCAGACTCATCTGCTGAAACAGGTTCGCCGTGATGTTGCACGCGTTAAGACTTTACTGACTGAGAAGGCGGGTTCGTAATGACCGATAAAATCCGTACTCTGCAGGGTCGTGTAGTAAGTGACAAAATGCAGAAATCTGCAGTTGTTGCTATCGAACGTTTCGTGAAACACCCGATCTACGGCAAATTCATTAAACGTACGACCAAGCTGCACATCCATGACGAGAACAATGAATGTGGAATTGGTGACGTGGTAGAAATCCGCGAATGCCGTCCACTGTCCAAGACTAAATCCTGGACCCTGGTTCGCGTAATCGAGAAAGCTGTTCTGTAATAAGAATCGTTTTTTCTGAGGAAACCCTCTGCTTCGGCAGGGGGTTTTTTTTTGCCTGCGATTCGGGCTTGATCCATTTGTGCCCGTGGCAATACGGATTTGATGGTGCTCACAAATTCAGGGATTTGCAGGGATTAAGCTGCCTCTCTTCAGGCGAGGTGGCCTGAAAACGCCAGGCTATAAACGCCGGGGTTATCATAACTGTACAAGGAAATGTGCCGTGAAAATGGAGAGTCATGACCGCTTACGCCGGTCACTGTTAAAATTGCCACTGTTAGCTGCGTTACCTGCGATTAGCTCTGCCAAAAGCTTGCCGCTATTATCGGGTAACACACAACCACTACCCACAGGCAATAGCATGGAACGAACTCTGTTACTGAAGAATGCTGAATGTGTGGTCTGCATGGATGCTGACCGTCGGGAAATAGGTAACGCCTCTATTCTGATAAAAGGAAATAAGATCGTTGCAGTCGGGGAAGCACGCTCGTTACCTGATAGCGCGGATGAGATCATCGATCTGCGAGGACACATTGTCATCCCTGGCCTGATCAATACGCATCACCACATGTATCAGAGCCTGACCCGCGCTATTCCTGCAGTGCAAAACGGCGAGCTCTTTAACTGGCTGACCCACCTCTATCCACTGTGGCAGAATCTGACGCCTGAGATGATTCATATCTCAACACAGATCTCCATGGCCGAGTTAATGCTCTCCGGCTGCACCACCACCAGTGACCATCTCTACGTCTACCCGAATGGCTGTAAGCTTGACGACAGTATTGAGGCTGCAGCCTTAATGGGCATGCGTTTCCATGCGAGCCGGGGCAGCATGAGCGTCGGTAAGTCCCTGGGTGGCTTACCACCCGATGCACTGGTAGAGGATGAAGCCGCCATTCTTAAAGATACGCAGCGTGTGATTGAGCGCTACCATGATGACAGCCACGGTTCGATGTTACGCATCGTGGTTGCGCCATGTTCGCCGTTTTCAGTCAGCCGTGAGCTGATGAAGCAATCCGCAGCGATGGCACGCAGCTTCAATGTCTCTATGCATACCCATCTGGCGGAGAACGACAGCGATATCCGTTATAGCCGTGAAAAATTCAATATGACGCCAGCACAGTATGTTGAAGACCTCGGCTGGGTAGGACCGGATGTCTGGCATGCACACTGCGTCAAACTGGATCAGCATGGCATAGAACTCTTTGCACGTACCGGTACCGGCGTCGCGCATTGTCCCTGCTCGAACATGCGTCTCGGTTCCGGTATTGCGCCGATACGCCATATGTGTGATGCCGGCGTACACGTGGGTATGGGTGTGGATGGCTCAGCCTCCAATGACAGCTCAGACATGATGGCCGAGGTTCGTCAGGCGATGCTGCTGCAACGCGTTGGCTTCGGCCCGAATGCGATGACGGCACGTCAGGCACTGGAACTGGCGACGCTGGGTGGAGCAAAGGTGCTAAACCGCGATGATGTGGGCACCATTGCGCCGGGCATGATGGCCGATCTGGCCATTTTTGACCTGAATCGAATTGGACTTGCCGGGGCAGGGCACGATCCTGTCGCCGCCCTGGTGTTCTGTAATCCGGGACAGGTTGCCTATAGCATCATTAACGGAAAAGTCCGGATACGGGACGGACAAGTGGCCGGAATTGAACTGCCAGCCGTGTTGCGTCAGCATAACCAACTGGCCAGGAAACTGGCTGGTTGAGTCAGAAGGGCACTTTATTTGGGAGGCGACGAAAAATAAGGCAGATTACATTTGCTACTGTTCGCACTATTCCCTAGAATACGCCCTCCCTGTCATCAGGGGAAATCAGCGGCTCGATTGAGAGCCGTTTATTTTTTCTACCCATCTGTGAGAACCGGTGTTACAATGCCGCGCCCTCAATTATGGGGCTTTCTAACGACCTGAGGTTTAGGTCCCGAAGTAGTAGTTGACATTAGCGGAGCACTAAAATGATCCAAGAACAGACTATGCTGAACGTCGCCGACAACTCCGGTGCACGTCGCGTAATGTGTATCAAGGTTCTGGGTGGCTCGCACCGTCGCTACGCAGGCGTCGGTGACATCATCAAAGTTACCATCAAGGAAGCAATTCCGCGTGGTAAAGTCAAAAAAGGTGATGTCCTGAAGGCGGTAGTGGTGCGCACCAGGAAGGGTGTTCGTCGCCCGGACGGTTCTGTCATTCGCTTCGATGGTAATGCATGCGTTATTCTGAACAATAACAGTGAGCAGCCTATCGGTACGCGTATTTTTGGGCCGGTAACTCGTGAACTTCGTACTGAAAAGTTCATGAAAATTATCTCTCTGGCACCAGAAGTACTCTAAGGAGCGAACAATGGCAGCTAAAATCCGTCGTAACGACGAAGTTATCGTGTTAACCGGTAAAGATAAAGGTAAGCGCGGTAAAGTTAAGAATGTCCTGTCTTCTGGTAAGGTCATCGTTGAAGGTATCAACCTGGTGAAGAAACATCAGAAGCCGGTTCCGGCTCTGAACCAACCAGGTGGCATCGTTGAAAAAGAAGCTGCTATTCAGGTTTCTAACGTTGCACTGTTCAACGCGGCAACTGGTAAGGCTGACCGTGTAGGCTTTAGATTCGAAGACGGCAAAAAAGTCCGTTTCTTCAAGTCTAACAGCGAAACTATCAAGTAATTTGGAGTAGTACGATGGCGAAACTGCATGATTACTACAAAGACGAAGTAGTCCAGAAACTCATGACAGAGTTTGGCTACAATTCTGTCATGCAAGTCCCTCGGGTCGAGAAGATCACCCTGAACATGGGTGTTGGTGAAGCGATCGCTGACAAGAAACTGCTGGATAACGCAGCAGCTGACCTGGCAGCAATCTCCGGTCAAAAACCGCTGGTCACCAAAGCACGCAAATCAGTTGCAGGCTTCAAAATCCGTCAGGGCTATCCGATCGGCTGTAAAGTAACTCTGCGTGGCGAGCGCATGTGGGAGTTCTTTGAGCGTCTGGTCACCATTGCTGTTCCACGTATCCGTGACTTCCGTGGCTTGTCCGCTAAGTCATTCGATGGTCGTGGCAACTACAGCATGGGTGTACGTGAGCAGATCATCTTCCCAGAAATCGACTACGACAAAGTCGATCGCGTTCGTGGTTTGGATATCACCATTACCACTACTGCGAAATCTGATGATGAAGGCCGTGCTCTGCTGGCTGCCTTTGACTTCCCGTTCCGTAAGTAAGGTAGGGTTACTTAATGGCTAAGCAATCTATGAAAGCACGCGAAGTTAAGCGTGCAAAATTAGCAGACAAATTCTTCGCTAAACGCGCTGAACTGAAAGCGATCATCTCTGATGTGAACGCTTCCGACGAAGATCGTTGGGATGCTGTTCTGAAGCTGCAGAGTCTGCCGCGTGATTCCAGCCCTTCGCGTCAGCGTAACCGCTGCCGTCAAACAGGTCGTCCGCACGGTTTCCTGCGGAAGTTTGGGTTGAGCCGTATCAAGGTCCGCGAAGCCGCCATGCGCGGTGAAATCCCGGGCCTGAAAAAGGCTAGCTGGTAATTGTCACCAATTGAATCACGGGAGTAACACAGATGAGCATGCAAGATCCGATCGCGGATATGCTGACCCGTATCCGTAACGGTCAGGCCGCAAACAAAGTTGCGGTCACCATGCCTTCCTCCAAGCTGAAATTGGCAATTGCCAACGTTCTGAAGGAAGAAGGATATATTGAAGATTTCAAAATCGAAGGCGACATCAAGCTGGAACTGGAACTTACTCTCAAGTATTTCCAGGGTAAAGCTGTTGTAGAAAGCATTCAGCGAGTAAGCCGTCCTGGTCTGCGCATCTATAAGAAAAAAGATGAGCTGCCAAAGGTAATGGCTGGTATGGGCATCGCTGTAGTTTCTACATCTAAAGGTGTCATGACTGATCGTGCAGCGCGCCAGGCAGGTCTTGGTGGCGAAATTATCTGCTACGTAGCGTAATCGGAGGATACATATGTCTCGTGTTGCTAAAGCACCTGTCGTTGTTCCTGCCGGCGTAGAGGTAAAACTCAACGGTCAGGTAATTTCGATTAAAGGTAAAAACGGCGAGCTGACTCGTACTATCAATGATGCTGTTGAAGTTAAGCATGCTGACAACGCTCTGACTTTCGCTCCGCGCGAAGGTTTCGTTGACGGCTGGGCGCAGGCGGGTACTTCTCGCGCGCTGCTGAACGCAATGGTAATCGGTGTTACCGAAGGCTTCACTAAGAAGCTGCAGCTGGTTGGTGTAGGTTATCGTGCAGCCGTTAAAGGCGACGTGGTTAACCTGTCTCTGGGCTTTTCTCATCCAGTCGATCACCAGCTGCCCGCGGGTATCACTGCAGAATGTCCAACTCAGACTGAGATCGTGCTGAAAGGCGCTGATAAACAGCTGATTGGTCAGGTTGCAGCGGACTTGCGCGCCTACCGTCGTCCTGAGCCTTATAAAGGCAAGGGTGTCCGTTACGCCGACGAAGTCGTGCGTACCAAAGAGGCTAAGAAGAAGTAAGGTAACACTATGGATAAGAAATCTGCTCGTATCCGTCGTGCGACCCGTGCACGTCGCAAGCTCAAAGAGCTGGGTGCTACTCGCCTGGTGGTACATCGTACCCCGCGTCATATTTACGCACAGGTAATCGCCCCGAACGGTTCCGAAGTTCTGGTCGCTGCTTCTACTGTAGAAAAAGCTATCACTGAACAACTGAAGTATACCGGTAATAAAGAAGCCGCAGCTGCAGTAGGTAAAGCTATCGCAGAACGCGCAATCGAAAAAGGCATCACTGGTGTTTCTTTCGACCGTTCCGGTTTCCAATATCATGGTCGCGTCCAGGCACTGGCAGATGCTGCCCGTGAAGCTGGCCTTCAGTTCTAAGGTAGAGGTCTAAGATGGCACACATCGAGAAACAAGCTGGCGAACTGCAGGAAAAACTGATCGCGGTAAACCGTGTTTCTAAAACTGTTAAAGGTGGTCGTATCTTCTCCTTCACAGCACTGACTGTGGTAGGCGATGGTAATGGTCGCGTAGGTTTTGGTTACGGTAAAGCGCGTGAAGTTCCAGCAGCGATCCAGAAAGCGATGGAGAAAGCCCGTCGCAACATGGTTAACGTCGCGCTGACCAACGGCACCCTGCAGCACCCAGTTAAAGGTGCACACACGGGTTCCCGCGTGTTCATGCAGCCGGCTTCAGAAGGTACCGGTATTATTGCCGGTGGTGCAATGCGCGCCGTTCTGGAAGTCGCTGGAGTTCATAACGTACTGGCAAAAGCCTATGGTTCTACTAACCCGATTAACGTGGTTCGTGCAACTATCGACGGCCTGGGCAATATGAAATCTCCGGAAATGGTCGCTGCTAAGCGTGGTAAATCCGTTGAAGAAATTCTGGGGTAATCACGATGGCTAAGACTATTAAAATCACTCAAACCCGTAGTTCAATCGGCCGCTTGCCTAAGCATAAAGCCACTCTGGTTGGCCTGGGTCTGCGTCGTATTGGCCACACCGTTGAGCGTGAAGACACGCCTGCAGTACGCGGTATGGTTAACGCGGTTTCCTATATGGTTAAAGTGGAGGAGTAAGAGATGCGTTTAAATACTCTGTCTCCGGCCGAAGGGTCTAAGCACGCTACCAAGCGTCTGGGTCGTGGTATCGGTTCTGGCCTCGGAAAAACCGGTGGTCGTGGTCACAAAGGTCAGAACTCACGTTCTGGCGGTGGCGTACGTCGCGGTTTCGAAGGTGGTCAGATGCCTCTGTACCGTCGTCTGCCGAAGTTCGGTTTCACCTCTCGCAAAGCAATGATCACCACAGAGATTCGTCTGTCTGATCTGGCGAAAGTTGAAGGCGGTATCGTCGACCTGAACGCGCTGAAAGCAGCCAACATTGTCGGTGTTCAGATTGAATTCGTTAAAGTAATTCTGTCTGGTGAAGTTTCTACACCGGTAACGGTTCGCGGTCTGCGTGTCACCAAAGGTGCACGTGCTGCAATCGAAGCTGCTGGCGGTAAAATCGAGGAATAAGTAGCAGATGGCTAAACAACCGGGATTAGATTTTCAAAGTGCCAAGGGTGGCTTTGGTGAGCTGAAACGCAGACTGCTGTTTGTAATCGGCGCACTCATTGTCTTCCGTATTGGCTCTTTTATTCCAATCCCTGGTATTGATGCCACTGTACTTGCCAAACTGCTTGAGCAACAGCGTGGCACCATCATTGAAATGTTTAACATGTTCTCTGGTGGTGCTCTGAGCCGTGCTTCTATTTTCGCACTGGGCATCATGCCGTATATTTCGGCATCGATTATCATCCAGTTATTAACGGTGGTTCATCCAGCGTTAGCGGAAATTAAGAAAGAAGGGGAGGCTGGCCGTCGTAAGATTAGCCAGTACACCCGATACGGTACGTTGGTATTGGCCATATTTCAGTCGATCGGTATTGCTACCGGTCTGCCGAATATGCCAGGGATGCAAGGCCTGGTAATGAATCCAGGCTTTGCTTTCTACTTTACCGCTGTTGTGAGTCTGGTCTCAGGAACGATGTTCCTGATGTGGCTGGGCGAACAGATTACTGAACGTGGTATCGGTAACGGTATTTCGATCATTATCTTCGCAGGTATCGTTGCGGGTCTCCCGCCGGCCATTGGCCATACCATCGAGCAAGCGCGGCAAGGCGACCTGCACTTCCTTCTGTTGCTGTTGGTTGCAGTACTCGTATTCGCAGTGACCTTCTTTGTTATCTTTGTTGAACGTGGTCAACGCCGCATTGTGGTGAACTACGCAAAACGTCAGCAGGGTCGTCGCGTTTACGCTGCACAGAGCACACATTTACCGTTGAAAGTGAACATGGCAGGCGTCATTCCAGCCATTTTTGCTTCCAGCATTATTCTGTTCCCGGCAACGATTGCATCGTGGTTTGGGGGCGGTACCGGTTGGAACTGGCTGACAACAATTTCGCTGTATTTGCAGCCAGGACAGCCGCTTTATGTGCTACTCTATGCGACTGCAATCATCTTCTTCTGTTTCTTCTATACGGCGTTGGTTTTCAACCCACGTGAAACAGCAGATAACCTGAAGAAGTCTGGTGCATTCGTACCGGGAATTCGTCCGGGAGAGCAAACGGCGAAGTATATTGATAAAGTAATGACGCGATTGACCTTAATCGGCGCTCTCTACATTACGTTTATCTGCCTTATCCCGGAGTTCATGCGTGATGCGATGAAGGTTCCCTTCTACTTTGGCGGTACTTCACTGCTTATCGTAGTTGTCGTCATCATGGACTTTATGGCTCAAGTGCAAACTCTGATGATGTCAAGTCAGTACGAGTCGGCACTGAAGAAAGCTAACCTGAAAGGCTACGGCCGTTAATTCAGTTGGTTGAGAAGTTACGGAGAGTAAAAATGAAAGTTCGTGCTTCCGTCAAGAGATTATGTCGTAACTGCAAAATCATTCGTCGCGACGGTGTCGTCCGTGTGATCTGCAGCGCCGAGCCAAAGCATAAACAGCGCCAAGGCTGATTTTGTCACATATTTTTCTTGCAAAGTCGGGTTGAGCTGGCTAGATTAGCCAGCCAATCTTTTGTATGTCAGTGCGTTTCCATTTGAGTATCCTGAAAACGGGCTTTTCAGCATGGGACGTGCTTGTTTAATTATAGGAGTGCATAGTGGCCCGTATAGCAGGCATTAACATTCCTGATCAAAAACATACCGTTATCGCATTAACTTCGATCTTCGGTATCGGTAAAACTCGTTCTAAAGCCATCTGCGCTTCAACGGGTATTGCTGAAAATGTTAAGATCAGTGAGCTGTCTGAAGAACAAATTGATCAGCTGCGTGATGCAGTTGCGAAATTCGTTGTAGAAGGTGATCTGCGCCGTGAAATCACCCTGAGCATCAAGCGTCTTATGGACCTTGGTTGCTACCGTGGTTTGCGCCATCGTCGTGGTCTTCCGGTTCGCGGTCAGCGTACTAAGACCAACGCACGTACCCGTAAGGGTCCGCGTAAACCGATCAAGAAATAATCGGGGTGAGTAAATAATGGCAAAGGCACCAGTTCGTGCACGTAAGCGTGTAAGAAAACAAGTCTCAGATGGCGTGGCTCATGTCCATGCTTCTTTTAACAACACCATCGTTACCATTACTGATCGTCAGGGTAACGCACTGGGTTGGGCAACCGCCGGTGGTTCCGGTTTCCGCGGTTCACGTAAATCCACTCCGTTTGCTGCTCAGGTCGCTGCAGAGCGCTGTGCAGAAGCGGTAAAAGATTACGGAATTAAGAACCTGGAAGTTATGGTAAAGGGTCCGGGTCCAGGTCGCGAATCTACGATTCGTGCTTTGAACGCCGCTGGTTTCCGCATCACTAATATTACTGATGTGACTCCGATCCCTCATAACGGTTGTCGTCCGCCGAAAAAACGTCGCGTATAACGCCCGTTTTTTTAGGATAGTTGGAGAAAGAAAATGGCAAGATATTTGGGTCCTAAGCTCAAGCTGAGCCGTCGTGAGGGCACTGACTTATTCCTTAAGTCTGGCGTTCGCGCGATTGATTCCAAGTGTAAGATTGAACAAGCCCCTGGTCAGCATGGTGCGCGTAAACCGCGTCTGTCTGATTACGGCGGTCAGTTACGTGAAAAGCAAAAAGTTCGTCGTATCTACGGCGTGCTGGAGCGTCAGTTCCGTAACTATTATAAAGAAGCAGCTCGTCTGAAAGGCAACACCGGTGAAAACCTGTTGGCTCTGCTGGAAGGTCGTCTGGACAACGTAGTTTATCGTATGGGCTTTGGTGCCACTCGTGCAGAAGCACGTCAGCTGGTTAGCCATAAGTCTGTTCTGGTAAATGGCCGCGTTGTTAACATCGCTTCTTATCAGGTATCTCCGAATGATGTCGTTAGCATCCGTGAGAAAGCCAAAAAGCAATCTCGCGTGAAGGCCGCTCTGGAGCTGGCTGAGCAGCGTGAAAAGCCAACCTGGCTGGAAGTTGATGCGACTAAGATGGAAGGTGTGTTCAAGCGTATTCCTGAACGTACTGATCTGTCTGCGGACATTAACGAACACCTGATCGTCGAGCTTTACTCCAAGTAAGGCTTAGTACCAAAGAGAGGACACAATGCAGGGTTCTGTGACAGAGTTTCTAAAACCGCGCCTGGTAGATATCGAGCAAGTGAGTTCGACGCACGCCAAGGTGACCCTTGAGCCTTTAGAGCGTGGCTTTGGCCATACTCTTGGTAACGCACTGCGCCGTATTCTGCTTTCATCCATGCCGGGTTGCGCGGTGACCGAGGTTGAAATTGATGGTGTACTTCATGAGTACAGCACCAAAGAGGGAGTACAGGAAGATATCCTGGAAATCCTGCTCAACCTGAAAGGGCTGGCGGTAAGAGTTCAGGGGAAAGATGAAGTTATTCTGACCTTGAATAAATCTGGCATTGGCCCTGTGACTGCAGCCGACATTACCCATGATGGTGATGTCGAAATCGTCAAGCCTCAGCATGTCATTTGCCATCTGACCGATGAGAACGCTGCTATCAGCATGCGTATCAAAGTTCAGCGTGGTCGTGGCTATGTGCCGGCTTCTGCCCGAATTCATTCGGAAGAAGATGAGCGCCCAATCGGCCGCCTGTTAGTTGACGCTTGCTACAGCCCTGTAGACCGTATCGCCTACAATGTTGAAGCAGCGCGTGTAGAGCAGCGCACCGACCTGGACAAGCTGGTCATCGAAATGGAAACCAACGGCACAATCGATCCTGAAGAGGCGATTCGTCGTGCGGCAACCATTCTGGCAGAACAACTTGAAGCTTTCGTTGACTTACGTGATGTACGTCAGCCGGAAGTTAAAGAAGAGAAACCAGAATTCGATCCGATCCTGCTGCGCCCTGTTGACGATCTGGAATTGACTGTCCGCTCTGCTAACTGCCTTAAGGCAGAAGCTATCCACTACATCGGTGATCTGGTACAGCGTACCGAGGTTGAGCTGCTTAAAACGCCTAACCTTGGTAAAAAATCTCTTACCGAGATTAAAGATGTGCTGGCTTCGCGTGGTCTTTCTCTGGGCATGCGCCTCGAGAACTGGCCGCCAGCAAGCATTGCTGATGAATAATCAGATCACAGGTTAAGGTTTCACTGAGAAGGATAAGGTCATGCGCCATCGTAAGAGTGGTCGTCAACTGAACCGCAACAGCAGCCATCGTCAGGCTATGTTCCGCAACATGGCCGGTTCTCTGGTTCGTCATGAGATCATCAAAACGACTCTGCCGAAAGCCAAAGAACTGCGTCGCGTAGTTGAGCCGCTGATTACTCTTGCCAAGACCGACAGCGTAGCTAATCGTCGTCTGGCATTCGCCCGTACTCGTGATAACGAGATCGTGGCAAAACTGTTTAATGAGCTGGGCCCGCGTTTCGCGAGCCGTGCCGGTGGTTACACTCGTATTCTGAAGTGTGGCTTCCGTGCTGGTGACAACGCTCCGATGGCTTACATCGAGCTGGTTGATCGTCCAGAAGCTCAAGCAGAAGCAGCCGCAGAGTAATCTGTAGCAACGTAAAAAACCCGCTTCGGCGGGTTTTTTATTGCCTGAAATTTACTACCTTAGAACTTACTCTTTTCATGTTCAAAGGAGCCAACTATGTGGCTGGTTGATGAACTTGCTGAACAGCACATTAAAGCGGCGCTGGAAAAAGGCGAGCTGAGTAATCTTCCCGGCTCTGGTAAGCCGCTGCAGCTGGATGATGACAGTCATGTTCCGCCTGAGTTAAGAGCGGGCTACCGTTTACTGAAAAATTCGGGCTTTCTGCCGCCGGAGCTTGAGCTCAGACGTGAAGCCATGGAAGTTAACGATCTTATTCGCAACCTCGATCCTGCGGATCAAAATTATCAGGATCATTGCCATCGGCTTCAGGTGCTGGAGCTAAGATTACGCCAGGCGGGTATCAGTACCGATTTTCTCCATGGCAGTTATTCCACTGCTATTCAGCATCGTTTCCGCGAGGAGGAGTAAATGTTTCGCATCGGTCAGTTAGCTAAGCTTGCGGAGGTGACGCCAGACACTATCCGTTTTTATGAAAAGCAGCAGATGATGGATCATGATGGTCGGACGGAAGGTGGTTTTCGCCTTTACAGCGAGGGCGATCTTCAGCGTCTGAAATTTATTCGTTATGGTCGTAAACTGGGTTTCAGTCTGGAAGCGATCAGAGAGCTACTTTCGATCCGGGTTGATCCTGCGCACCACACCTGTCAGGAATCAAAAGCGATCGTTGAAAAACGGCTGAGCGAAGTTGCTCAGATGATCGCAGAATTAGAAACGATGCAGCGTTCTCTGCGACACCTTTCCGATGCCTGTTGTGGTGACAGTCACAGTAGCATTTCGTGCTCAATTCTTGAGGCGCTGGAGCGGGGAGAGGCTTCGAGCAAATAAGCATATTGTTATTTTGCTGCAAAGGAATAGAGTATCAGACCATCTCAACAGGAGGCGTCATGAGTAAATATCAGCACACCAAAGGGCAAATCCGCGATAACGCGATTCAGGCTCTGTTACATGACCCGCTATTTCGGCAACGCATCGAGCAGAAGCAAAAGGGTAAAGGTAGTTTTAAGCGGAAAGAGAAACATGGCAAGGGGACTGGATGGGAGGGCAGTGATAAGAAAGCGTCTTATCACTGCCCTTCTGCTTTTACGGTTAAAAAAACCGCCTGTGCGGCGGCTTATTAACTAGACCCGGGTATTCTGCTGTTTCAGCAGATCGCGGATTTCAGTCAGCAGAACTTCTTCGTTTGACGGTTTAGCCACTGACTTCTCTACTTCCTTTTTCTTGTACAGACGATTCATTAACTTGATCGCCATAAAGATTGCGAAAGCGATGATGACAAAATCGAAGATGGTCTGAAGGAAGATACCGTACTGCATTACAACGGCTGGAGCATCACCAACTGCAGGCTTAAGTACCCAGGCGAATGATTTAAAATCGACACCACCAATCAGTAAGCCTAAAGGCGGCATAATGATGTTGGCGACTAACGATGAAACAATTTTACCGAATGCAGCACCGATGATGACACCAACGGCTAAATCCATCACATTGCCGCGCATTGCGAAATCGCGAAACTCTTTGATTAAACTCATACTTATCTCCTTGCCCAAGCCAATGCCATAAAGTCTAACAAACCCTACTGGTTTTGCCATCAACACAGCGAATTAAGCGGCAGTTTTGCATTCCCTGTGCTCTGTTCGCCTGTAAACGCGGCATTTACAGGAAAAATGGACTCGGCTGGAAGAGACGTTCCACATCTGATACAAACTTCTTGTCGGTCAGGAACATGATGACATGATCACCTTGTTCAATTCGCAGGTTATCATTGGCAATCATCACATCGTCTCCACGAACCACTGCGCCAATAATGGTGCCTGGCGGTAGTTTGATATCATCAATGGAGCGGCCGACCACGCGTGAAGTTGATTCGTCTCCGTGGGCTATCGCTTCGATCGCTTCTGCAATACCGCGTCGTAGCGATGAAACGCCCACGATATCCGCTTTGCGCACATGACCAAGCAGGGCAGAAATCGTGGCCTGCTGAGGTGAAATAGCGATATCGATAACGCTGCCTTGTACCAGATCGACGTAGGCGCGGCGCTGAATCAGCACCATAACCTTCTTCGCCCCCATCTTTTTTGCCAGCATGGCTGACATAATATTGGCTTCATCATCGTTGGTGACGGCGATAAAGAGATCAACCTGATCAACATGTTCTTCAGCGAGAAGTTCCTGATCTGACGCATCGCCATAAAAGACGACTGTGTCGTGAAGATGCTCTGCCAGTTCTGCTGCGCGCTGGGGGTTACGTTCAATCAGCTTCACGCTGTAATTTTTCTCAAGTTTTTGTGCCAGGCCGAAACCGATATTACCGCCACCTACCAGCATAATCCGTTTATAAGGTTTCTCCAGCCGCTGCATTTCACTCATTACCGCACGAATGTTCTGACTGGCTGCAATGAAAAAGACTTCATCACCCGCTTCTACGATGGTTGAACCCTGCGGGCGAATGGGGCGATCCTGACGAAATATAGCGGCTACGCGGGTATCAATGTGTGGCATATGCTCACGCATGATCGATAGCGGATTTCCCACCAGTGGCCCGCCATAATAAGCTTTCACCACGGCGAGGCTGACTTTGCCTTCAGCAAAGTTAACGACCTGCAATGCGCCAGGATACTGGATTAAACGATAGATATTGTCGATCACCAGCTGTTCAGGCGAGATCAGGTGATCGATAGGCACCGCTTCAGGAATAAATAACTTGTCCGCATCACGCAGATAGTCGGCTGCGCGAATACGGGCGATGCGATTCGGCGTATTGAAAAGCGAATAAGCAATCTGACAGGCAATCATGTTGGTTTCATCGGAGTTGGTTACGGCAACCAGCATGTCGGCATCTTCTGCACCCGCCTCACGTAAAATGCGTGGATGAGAACCATGACCCTGCACGACGCGAAGATCGAACTTATCCTGCAGGTGACGCAGGCGTGAAGAGTCGGTATCAACCACCGTGATATCGTTGTTTTCACCCACCAGATTTTCTGCCAGGGTTCCGCCAACCTGTCCTGCGCCCAGAATGATTATTTTCATCGCTTATCAATACTCATTTCAGTTTGTACCCGATTTTTTTATCAGCTTAGCGTAGAAGAAACCATCTCCGCCCTCGGCTTCCGGGAATACCTGTAAGCCGTTCGCGGGCGCATCTCTGAGGGGCTCTGCCTGCGCATCATGCTGGCGCTGCAGGAAAGCATCTATCTGCTGATGATTCTCTTCAGGCAGGATGGAGCAGGTGGCATAAATCAGTGTACCGCCAGGTTTCAGGTGCGGCCAGATAGCATCAAGAATTTCACCCTGAAGCTTTGCCAGCTCGGCGATATCCCGATCGCGACGCAGCCACTTAATATCAGGATGGCGTCGGATCACACCGGTAGCAGAGCAGGGCGCATCCAGCAGAATACGGTCAAACTGACGAACGCCGCACCACTGTTGCGGCGTTCGTCCATCACCCTGTTTCACGTCTGCTTTCATACCCAGTCGTTGCAGATTCTCATTTACGCGTTTAAGACGCTGCGCATCCACGTCGACGGCCATAACTTCGGCCTGAGGCGCGATTTCAAGGATATGGGTCGTTTTACCGCCGGGCGCAGCGCATAAATCCAGAATCTGTTCGCCGTTTTGGGGCTCAAGCAGCAAGGCACAGCGCTGAGCAGATAAATCCTGCACGGTAACCCAACCCTGATCAAAGCCTGGTAGCTGGCTGACCGGGGCAGGGGCGTCAAGCCGCAGCGCATCCGGCACATCGACATCAGGCTGAGCATTCCTGCCGCTTTCGGCCAGCATAGCCAGCCACGTGTCACGATCGTGGTGCTGGCGATTAACCCGCAGCCACATCGGCGGACGCAGATTATTTGCTTCGACAATCTGTTGCCATTGTTCCGGCCAGGCATGCTGTAAACGCTTTAGAAGCCATCCGGGATGCAGATAGCGTTGCGGGCCATCCTGAACAGTGGCGAGCAGCTCTTCCCGCTGACGCTGAAACTGGCGTAATACGCCATTTAATAAGCCTTTCATACTGGTGCGCTTCAGTACTTCGGCGCCCGCGACGGTTTCTGCCAGTGCGGCATGGGCAGGCACACGGGTATACTCCAGCTGATAAAGCCCGACCATGATCAGATAGTGCAGAACCCGCTGTTTGCCGGTAAGTGGACGCTCCATCAGTTTGCCAATCAGCGCTTCCAGCTGCGGTAATGTGCGCAATACGCCAAAACAGATCTCCTGCACTAATGCGCTATCTTTGTCAGAGAGCTTTTTCTGGGCGGCTGGCAGTGCCGTATTCAGGGATTCGCCCTTGTCGACCACACGCTCAATAAGTTGAGCTGAGAGGCTACGCAGGTTGATAGATTTAGTCATAGGGTTTTGTCATCAAACAAAAGGCCCGGTGAGGGACCGGGCCTGAGAGTCAGTCCAGAAGGGTTCCAGGTTCAAACCATTCCCGGCGCGAGTTGAGAAGATCCTGAGCCGACATCGGTTTTTTACCGGCGGGCTGCAACTGGAGCAGGTTCAGTACGCCCTGAGCCGTTGCCACCTGGATGCCATGCTTGTCAGCATGGATAATTTCACCAGGCGCACGATCGCAGTGGGGCAGAACGCTTGCCTGCCAGACTTTAACCGGCTGATCTTCAATGGTGAAAAAGCTCATCGGCCACGGGTTAAAAGCGCGAATACAACGCTCAAGCTGTTCTGCAGAGAGTGTCCAGTCAAGACGTGCCTCCTCTTTACTGAGTTTCTCAGCATAGTTGGCCAGCGTTTCATCCTGTTTTTCAGGTGAAGCCTGCTGAGTGGTCAGTAATGTCAGCGTATCCAGCAGCCCCTGTGGGCCAAGCTGTGCCAGCTTGTCATACAGCGTGGCACTGGTATCCTGGGCAGTAATCGGACAGGCCAGCTTATGCAGCATATCGCCGGTATCCAGTCCCACGTCCATCTGCATGATGGTCACGCCGGTTTCGCTGTCGCCAGCCCAGAGCGCACGTTGAATAGGCGCAGCTCCGCGCCAGCGTGGCAGCAGTGAGCCATGGACATTGATGCATCCCAGACGTGGCATATCAAGCACGGCCTTGGGCAGAATTAATCCGTAGGCTACAACCACCATCACATCGGCCTTGAGGTCAGCAACCAGTTGCTGATTTTCTTCAGGTCGCAGTGACTTAGGCTGATAAACCGGAATGTCATGTGCCATCGCCAGCGTTTTGACCGGGCCTGGCGTTAATTTGTTACCGCGACCAGCAGGACGGTCGGGTTGGGTGAATACGGCGATAACCTGATGTTCAGAAGCAAGCAGCGCGTCAAGATGACGCGCTGCAAAGTCAGGTGTGCCAGCAAAGATGATTTTTAGCGGGGCAGACACGTTTATCCCTTATTAAGATCTCAGGAAGCCTGCGCGTTCTGACGCGCCAGTTTCTCTAATTTATTTTTGATCCGTTGCCGCTTTAAAGGCGACAGATAATCGATAAACAGTTTGCCTTCCAGATGATCGATCTCATGCTGGATACAGATGGCCAGTAACTCGCTGGCTTCCAGTTCGAAACTTTTACCCTCGCGATCCAGTGCACGGACCTTTACCCGCTCGGCACGCGGAACAAATGCGCGCTGTTCCGGAATAGAGAGGCAACCCTCTTCAATGCCGGTTTCACCACTTTTTTCCAGCAGCTCAGGGTTAATCAGCACTAAACGCTCTTCACGACTTTCAGAGACGTCAATCACGATAATGCGCTGATGAATATCGACCTGCGTAGCCGCAAGACCGATACCTTCTTCGGCATACATCGTCTCGAACATATCATCAACGATACGCTGAATGTCTGCGTTAACTTCTTTAACGGGCGCAGCAACTTTGCGAAGACGCTCGTCAGGGAAATGTAATACCTGCAAAACTGACATAAATATCCAGATCTGTATTCGGTTAAGAAAAGATTACTACCTTATATTGTAGACTTTTCGAGGCCTGATTGACAGCATTCTGCGGCAGGAAGCAAGGGCGATCAGGGAGCTGAAGATGGACAAAATAGCGCAGTCTGTACGGCTGGCCGCCGTCACTGGAATGACAGGAAAACGCTGGGTTGATGTGGCGCAGCAAATAGGTGCCGGACAGGCAGACAGGGAGCAGCTTATCCGGCTTGGCTTAGATGAGAGCCAGTGCCAGCAATATGATGATTTTAATGAAAATAATCTCACAGAAGTCTATTCCTGGCTGGCTCAGAGTCCGGCTCATCATCTGGTAACTGCTCTGGACGCGGCCTATCCTGCCCGTCTTAAAGAAACCAACCGCTTTCCGCCGCTGCTCTATATTGATGGCGATCCTGCGCTTATCAGCACACCACAGTTAGCGGTGGTGGGCAGCCGAAACTGTTCACACTATGGCCGCTACTGGTGCGACTGGTTTACCCAGCACTTAAGCCTCAGCGGTCTGACCATTACCAGCGGACTGGCAAGGGGTATTGATGGTGTTGCGCATCAGGCAGCACTCAACGTAGGCGGTAAAACGGTGGCCGTGTTAGGTAGTGGTTTGCAGCGGCTCTATCCCAGCAATCATGCCCATCTTGCCGCAGAGATCGTTGAACAGGGTGGAGCGGTGGTTTCTGAGTTTCCGCTGACGACCCTGCCGCATCCGCTTAATTTTCCGCGCCGTAATCGTATTATCAGCGGCCTGAGCCATGGGGTGCTGGTGGTAGAAGCCTCGCTGAAGAGTGGTTCCCTGGTAACGGCGCGGTATGGGCTGGAGCAAAATCGTAATGTCTATGCCTTACCTGGCGCGCTCGGTAACCCGTTAAGCGAAGGCGTAAACTGGCTGATTCAGCAGGGGGCGCTGCTGGTGGCCCATCCCCATAACATCGTGGAAGATCTGGCAAGTGCACTTAACTGGCTGCCGATGACACCGGCCGGTGAAATTTATTCTGAGGTGAGTGACGATGCTCCATTGCCATTTGCTGATGTGTTGGCTAACGTAGGTGATGATGTTACACCTGTTGACGTTGTCGCTGAACGTGCCGGCCAATCTGTGCCAGTTATCTCAGCTCAGTTGCTGGAACTGGAGTTAGCAGGATGGATCGCAGCTGTACCCGGCGGCTATGTCCGATTGAGGAGGGCATGCCATGTTCGACGTACTGATGTATTTGTTTGAGACATATATCCACAACGAAGCAGAAATGGGTGTTGATCAGGACAGATTGACAGACGACCTGACGGATGCCGGGTTCCATCGTGAAGATATTTACAGTGCGCTGAACTGGTTAGAAAGATTGGCTGACTATCAGGAAGGACTGGTTGCGCCAATTTTACTGACAAATGATCCGCTCTCCATGCGTATTTATACCGATGAAGAGAGCAAACGTTTAGATGCTGACAGCCGTGGTTTCCTGCTGTTCCTGGAGCAGATTCAGGTGCTGAACCTGGAAACGCGTGAAATGGTCATCGAACGCATTATGGCGCTGGATACCTCTGAGTTTGACCTGGAGGATCTCAAATGGGTGGTACTGATGGTGTTGTTCAACATTCCCGGATGTGAAAATGCCTATCAGCAGATGGAAGAACTGCTATTCGACGCCAATGAAGGTATGCTGCATTAAATTTCCTTTCATGCATTGATCGCTATGAGTAAAGCTGCACTCTTCACCGTGCGTAAACAGGATCCCTGCCCCGCTTGCGGGGCAGAACTGGTTATCCGCTCCGGTAAACACGGTCCTTTTCTGGGCTGCGCGAACTACCCGGCATGCGACTACATTCGACCCTTAAAGGGTCAGGCCGATGGTCATGTGGTCAAAGTGCTGGAAGGCCACGCCTGTCCCGAATGCGGTGCGGATAAAGTGTTGCGGCAGGGGCGATTTGGCATGTTCATTGGCTGTAGCCTCTATCCGGAATGCGGATACACCGAAACCATCGACAAACCGGATGAAACCTCGCTGGCCTGTCCACAGTGCCATGAAGGCCGGTTAGTTCAGCGGCGCTCCCGTTACGGCAAAACGTTTCACTCCTGCGATCGCTATCCAGCCTGCCAGTTTGTTGTGAATCTGACACCCGTTGCCGGAATCTGTCCTTATTGCCAGTATCCGCTATTAGTTGAAAAAAAGACGGCCCAAGGGATCAAACGCTTTTGCGCCAGTAAAAGTTGTGGCAAAGCCATTGCTGAAGAGAATTCATAGACCATGGAAAATCAACACCTCGCCGATTCACTTGAAACCTGCCTAGAGCAGCTGAATCGACAGGCGGTCATCGCCTATCCTACTGAAGCCGTATTTGGTCTGGGCTGTGACCCTGACAGTGAATCTGCCGTCATGGCTTTACTGGCGCTGAAACAGCGTCCGGTAGAAAAGGGGCTTATCCTGATTGCGGCTGATTACACCCAGCTGGAACCTTACATCTCCGCTCGGGAACTGTCTGTGATCCAGCGTGAGCGGATGTTTGCATGCTGGCCCGGCCCGGTGACCTTTGTCGTACCCGTTCCGCCACAAACGCCTCGCTGGCTTACCGGACAGTTTGATTCACTGGCCATTCGCGTCAGTGACCATCCTGATGTGCAGGCCCTTTGCCGCGCATTTGGTAAACCGCTGGTCTCAACCAGTGCAAATCTGTCAGGCCTGCCTCCCTGCCGAACGGCTGAAGAAGTGAAGCAGCAGTTTGGTGAGCAGTTCCCGGTTCTGTCGGGAAAAACAGGTGGGCGGCTCAATCCCTCTGAAATCCGCGATGTCATCAGCGGCGAACTTATACGTCAGGGCTAATTCATGGATCAATTCGCCGTTTTCGGTAATCCGATCAACCACAGTAAATCTCCGCTGATCCATCAGGCTTTTGCTGAACAGACGGGCGTTGAACATCGCTATGGTCGGATTTGTGCCCCGATTGATGGTTTTCCTCAGGCGCTCTCTGCCTTTTTCGAACAGGGAGGTCGTGGTGCCAACGTGACGTTACCTTTTAAACAGCAGGCATGGGAATTTGCCGATCAGCTCAGCGAACGTGCAGCCCTGTCCGGCGCGGTAAACACGGTGAAAAAACTCAGCGATGGGCAGATTCTGGGTGACAACACGGATGGTATCGGGCTGTTAAGCGATCTTGAACGGCTGAAGATGATCAACGCTGGTGACAAGGTTTTGCTGGTGGGGGCGGGCGGTGCTGCACGTGGGGTCATTCTGCCGCTTCTCTCAGCAGGCGTGACACTCACTGTTGTTAACCGTACCGCCGCGCGGGCGGAAGAGCTGGCTGGCCTGTTTGCAGCGAGCGGCACTATCCGCGCATGTGGTTTTGAACAGCTGGCAGATCAGCACTTTGATCTGATCATTAATGCGACCTCAAGCGGTGTGAATGGCGAAACCCCTCCTTTACCTGCAGCAGTCATTCATGCTGATGTGCGCTGTTATGACATGTTTTATCAAAGCGGGCTGACGCCTTTCCTGCGCTGGTGTCAGGCGCAGGGCACGGCTCATCTGGCAGATGGTTTGGGCATGCTGGTGGGGCAGGCTGCTCATGCCTTCTATCTGTGGCACGGTGTGATGCCGGAAATCGCGCCGGTGATTACTCAGCTTAAACAGTCCATGCAGCCATGAATCAGGCGATACAGTTTCCTGATGATGAAACCTATAATGCTGAACTGAACGCGGTCTGTTTCCCGGTGCTGGTCAACGGCATGCGGCTGACCTGTGCAATCAGCGGGAAGTCGCTGGCTTCACGTTTTGGTGAAGGGGAGGCGATGGCGCTGTTTCAGCACCATCGCTGGGATCTGGAAGATGAGGCTGAAGCGGCTATCCGTCAGGATAATATTGATGCTCAGGGCTGGATCTGGTTATCTCCCGCCAGGTAATCATCTTTCCAGGCGACATAATTATTAGCGGAATAGCGTAAACCTTCCTTCTCATTGTCATTCAGCGGCCTGATCTGCCTGACCGGACTACCCAGATAGAGATAGCCGCTCTCCAGTCTTTTACCTGGCGGCACCAGACTTCCGGCACCAATCATCACCTCTTCTTCTACTATTACGCCATCAAGCAGAATCGATCCCATTCCGACCAGCACGCGATCGCCAATGGTACAGCCGTGCAACATCGCTTTATGCCCGACCGTGACATCCTCGCCAATAATAAGAGGGAAGCCTTGCGGGTTAGACGCTGATTTATGCGTAACGTGCAGAACGCTGCCGTCCTGTACATTAGTACGGGCACCAATGCGGACCTGATTCACATCACCCCTGATCGCAACCAGCGGCCAGATGCTCACGTCGTCCCCCATTATGACATCACCGACCACAACACTGCTTGGATCGACCATAACGCGCTGGCCAGTTTGCGGGAAAAGGTCTTTATATGGACGTAGGGCGGAAGCCATCATGTTCTCCTTTGTTCTGTTTTCAATGCAGCCTGATGCGATTTCAGGCAGCTGACAAGCCAATTCTGGCCTGGATCGCTGGCGATCTCATCAATCTGGATCATTTATAACCGTTCAGATAAAAGATCCAAAAAAAGGGTTGTGCTCTGAAACGGGATCCCTATAATGCGCCTCCATCGACACGGAACACCGGCAACGGGAAGCGGGTTGAGAGGCACAGGAGACTGCGCCGCCGGAGAAAAACTTCTG
>NZ_LGYX01000033.1:0-31989 GCF_001264395.1 Pantoea sp. CFSAN033090
TACAACGCCAGAGGCGTTTTTGAGAGACACAATTTTCAGCCTGTTACCGGATAAAAATTAGCGGAAACGAAAGATTTTGCGGCGTGACAAGGCGCAGAGCGAGGACGTCAGCGGGAGCATACTGAAGTATGTGACCGGTGTGGCTGAGCGATGGCAACGCGGTCATGGCGTAAAAGATTCGTTTCGTGCACCAAGATTTGCCTGGCGGCTTTAGCGCGGTGGTCCCACCTGACCCCATGCCGAACTCAGAAGTGAAACGCCGTAGCGCCGATGGTAGTGTGGGGTCTCCCCATGCGAGAGTAGGGAACTGCCAGGCATTAAATAAGTGAAGAAGCCCCGCACGCAAGTGCGGGGCTTTTTTACGTCTGCAGATCGTGAAAAACCTCATCATAACCCCCGAAAACAGCCTGAGAACCCCTCTCTGATACGGTAAACTACGGCCAGATAACTCAGTAAAGGCCGCCAAATGTCCAGCCAGCATCCCTCCTTAAAAGCCGACAATACGCTTGGGCTTGAAGTACATACACAGAAACGCATCGTCGCCGAGACGCCAGCCGCCATTCTGGCAGCATGGCAGGCCAGCCAGAGTGATCAAACGCCTTTCCTCGTGCTCGGTGAAGGCAGCAATGTCCTCTTCCTGGAAGATTTTGCCGGTACAGTGGTGCTGAACCGCATCAAAGGCATCAAAATTCAGGATGAATATGAGTGCTGGAAATTGCACGTCGGGGCAGGTGAGAACTGGCATCAGCTGGTTAAAAGCACGCTGGAAAAAGGGATCACAGGCCTGGAAAATCTGGCATTGATCCCTGGTATGACCGGTTCGGCACCGATTCAGAACATAGGTGCTTATGGCGTGGAATTAAAAGACGTCTGCGAATACGTGGATGTACTTAATCTGCACAGTGGTCAGACAGAACGTCTCGATCGTGAAGCCTGTGAGTTTGGCTATCGTGACAGCATTTTTAAACATCACTACCAGTCAGGCTATGTCATCGTCGCAGTCGGGATAATATTGCCTAAGCAATGGCAACCGGTATTAACCTACGGCGATCTGAAAACGCTCAATCCGGTGACGGCCAATGCCTGGGATGTCTATCACGCGGTATGCCAGATGCGGCAGAGCAAATTACCCGATCCGAAAGTCACCGGTAATGTAGGCAGCTTTTTTAAAAATCCTGTCGTCACCGAGGCGCAGTGCAGCTCACTACTGACGCATTTTCCGGCTATGCCACACTATCTGATGCCAAATGGTGAAATCAAACTGGCAGCAGGATGGCTTATCGATCAGTGCCAGCTGAAAGGTTACCGCATCGGGGGCGCGGCAGTTCACCAGCAACAGGCTCTGGTGCTGATCAACGCTGAAAATGCCACTCCCGACGATATCGTTGCGCTGGCAAAAACCGTACGCGCTCAGGTTGGTGAAAAATTTGATGTCTGGCTTGAGCCCGAAGTGCGCTTTATTCAGGCGCAGGGTGAGTGTAATGCCGTCGGGGTGATCGCATGAAAGACCATAATGTTCCGCTAAAGCTGGTTGATATCTTATCTGATGGTGAGTTTCATTCTGGTGAGCAACTGGGTGAAACGCTGGGCATGAGTCGCGCAGCCATAAATAAGCATATCCAGACGTTAAAAAGCTGGGGTCTTGACGTCTATACCGTGACAGGTAAAGGTTACAGTCTCTCTGCCCCGATACAGCTGCTGGATGAGCAGGCGATACTCTCACAGGTTACGCAGGGTAACGTCTCGGTAATCCCGGTGATTGATTCCACAAATCAGTATCTGCTGGAACGTATGCATGAAATGGAGTCGGGTGCTGCCTGCATTGCGGAATATCAGCAGGCGGGTCGCGGCCGTCGTGGCCGTCAGTGGTTTTCGCCCTTTGGAGCGAACCTCTACATGTCTATGTACTGGCGTCTGGAGCAGGGTCCGGCAGCGGCGATGGGCCTGAGCCTGGTAATTGGCATTATCATGGCTGAGACATTACGTTCATTAGGGGCCGATGATGTCCGCGTAAAATGGCCCAATGACATTTATCTGAACGATCGTAAACTGGCGGGTATTCTGGTCGAACTGACAGGTAAAACCGGCGATGCTGCGCAGATCGTGATTGGTGCGGGGATTAACCTGGCGATGCGAACAGCCGATGCATCACAGATTAATCAGGGCTGGATTAACCTGCAGGAGGCCGGGGTAACGGTAAACCGCAATGAGCTGGCAGCACGTCTGATCAACAGTCTGCGCGAAGCTCTGCCGCTCTTTGAGCAGGAGGGATTAACCCCGTTTGTCGCACGCTGGGCTGCGCTGGATAATTTTATTAACCGGCCGGTTAAGCTGCTTATCGGTGAACGTGAGGTCCATGGTATTGCGCGAGGCGTAGACAGCCAGGGTGGCCTGTTACTGGAACAGGATGGCGAAATAAAAGCCTGGGTGGGTGGAGAAATATCACTGCGTCCTGTTTGAGTAAAAAAAGCCTGCAGCAACGCAGGCTTTTTTATGACAGCAGTTATTTACGTAAACGAACCTTATCGACTGCATGATCGCCACTTTTGGTCATAATCAGGCTGGCTCGTTCGCGCGTCGGCAGGATATTTTCCTGCAGGTTAAGCCAGTTAATCTCTTTCCATAAATTACCAGCAATTTCAACCGCTTCTGCCTCTGAAAGCTGGGCGTAATGATGGAAATAGGAGTCCGGATTGGTAAATGCGCCCTGGCGGAATTTCAGGAATCGATTGATATACCAGCTTTGCAGGAGATCTTCCTCTGCATCAACATAGATAGAAAAATCGACGAAATCTGAAACAAAGACATGATGGGGATCGTGGGGATAGTCCATTCCACTCTGTAATACATTCAGTCCTTCCAGAATCAGAATATCAGGCTGCTGTATCACTTTATCGCCATCAGGGATGACATCATAAATCAGATGTGAATAGACCGGAGCAGTCACCTGACTGGCTCCCGACTTCAAATCGGAGACGAAATTGACCAACCGGTGCATATCGTAGGATTGCGGGAATCCTTTTTTCTTCATTAACCCACGCTCTTTCAGCACGGCATTAGGATGAAGGAAGCCATCAGTGGTGATCAATTCGACTTTGCGATGTTCAGGCCAGCGGCTGAGCAAAGCCTGCAAGACACGCGCAGTCGTGCTTTTACCGACCGCTACGCTACCCGCAATACTAATGATATAGGGGATTTTCTGGCCATTGGTGCCCAGAAATTGCTCCAGTACAGCCTGCCGGCGAACGTTAGAACTTATATAAAAATTAAGCAGACGCGAAAGTGGCAGATAAATTTCCGCTACTTCCTCCAGCGAGAGATCCTCGTTGATGCCCTCCAGCTGCGCGATCTCTTCCTCTGACAGCGTCATAGGTACGGAATCACGTAATGCAGCCCATTGCTCACGAGTGAACTCTAAATAAGGCGTTGTCAGGGGGGTCGTTTTATCCATAAGCATGCATCTGACCGCAAATTCATGGCTATCAACCGCGTGTTATCCGATAAGCAGGACAGCACAGGTGAAGTGAATCACGAATCGCTGGTTTATCAGTGAGAACAATGGGCTGGAGGGTATCACCAGTATGGCTTTTAACAGAAGTAAAAAGATAAACGTGATCTCGCTTTCGTCGGCATACCCACAAAACATCATGGTGGCTTTAATTTTTACTGCTTTATCGTTGTTTATGATATTGCAGGTCATCACAGCGCATGTGCGGCTTTTATCTGCTTTTTACATCTGACAACGTCTGAATGACAAAACGCCGCCATAAGGGCATAGAGAGAGGCTGAGGCGGTACAGATTCAATATGTGCCATAAGAACTTCAGCAAAAGAACAAACGGCGTAGAGTCATTTTGAAAGGCTCCACGCCTGGTCATCGTCGTACCGACATAAGGGACACGCATGTCAAAACAGGCCTGCTTTCTACAGAAAAGTGCCTGCACATGAAAAAAAAGCGCAGGCGAGGTCAAAAAAGCATCGTTCGGTACAGGCGTGTGAAATAAAAATACTGCCTGCAGATCATTTACCTGCTGAAAAGCGGTCCAGAGAGAGGCCTAAGGCATTAGCGCGAGCCGACTGATCCTATGAAAACAGGACCAGATTGCACAAATATTCTGCACAAAAACACTAAAATGCGATGATTTGCACAAATAGTAAGCGATAGAAAAAAATAAGCGATTTTTTAGTTGCATCCAGAGCCCGACCTTCCTAGAATGCGCTCCACTTGATGCCGGCTTAGCTCAGTTGGTAGAGCAACTGACTTGTAATCAGTAGGTCACCAGTTCGATTCCGGTAGCCGGCACCATCAAGTAGGTGGGATTCCCGAGCGGCCAAAGGGAGCAGACTGTAAATCTGCCGTCACAGACTTCGAAGGTTCGAATCCTTCTCCCACCACCATCTCAACCTCGCGGTTGGGTACGCAGATAAACAACCTGTTTATCTGTCAGGTGAGTCACTTATCACCCTGAATTCAGACTGAGCGTTAGCGAAGTCAAAGTCGGTCAGCTTCGCTGACAGGCAGTAGATAATAGAGAAACATCTCTGTTATCTGCAAGCTACAGAAAGAACAGGTAGCCGAGTTCCAGGATGCGGGCATCGTATAATGGCTATTACCTCAGCCTTCCAAGCTGATGATGCGGGTTCGATTCCCGCTGCCCGCTCCAGATGTGCTGATATGGCTCAGTTGGTAGAGCGCACCCTTGGTAAGGGTGAGGTCCCCAGTTCGACTCTGGGTATCAGCACCACTTCCTTTAATCTCCCTCCTGATTTTCTCTGTAACTTCCTTGCAGTCAGGCATTGCCTGGTTAATGTGATGATATCATTGATATATCCGTGTCTTAGAGGGACTAGCGATGGCTAAAGAGCAATTTCAACGTAACAAACTGCACGTAAACGTGGGCACCATCGGTCACGTTGACCACGGTAAAACCACCCTGACTGCAGCTATCACTACCGTACTGGCTAAAACCAACGGCGGCCAGGCTCGTGCATTCGATCAGATCGACAGCACGCCTGAAGAAAAAGCCCGCGGTATCACCATCAACACCGCACACGTTGAGTATGAGACTGCTGCACGTCACTACGCTCACGTTGACTGCCCAGGCCACGCCGACTATGTGAAAAACATGATCACCGGTGCTGCGCAGATGGACGGCGCGATCCTGGTTGTTGCTGCGACTGATGGCCCAATGCCACAGACCCGTGAGCACATCCTGCTGGGTCGTCAGGTTGGCGTTCCTTACATCATCGTGTTCCTGAACAAGTGTGACATGGTTGATGATGAAGAGCTGCTGGAACTGGTAGAGATGGAAGTACGTGACCTGCTGTCACAGTACGACTTCCCAGGCGATGACACCCCAATCGTTCGTGGTTCTGCTCTGAAAGCGCTGGAAGGCGTTCCTGAGTGGGAAGCAAAAATCGTTGAGCTGGCTGAACACCTGGACAACTACATCCCGGATCCAGTCCGTGCGATCGACATGCCGTTCCTGCTGCCAATCGAAGACGTATTCTCAATCTCTGGCCGTGGTACCGTTGTTACCGGTCGTGTTGAGCGCGGCATCGTTAAAGTCGGCGACGAAGTTGAAATCGTGGGTATCAAAGATACTGCGAAATCAACCTGTACCGGTGTTGAGATGTTCCGTAAGCTGCTGGACCAGGGTCAGGCAGGCGAAAACTGTGGTGTTCTGCTGCGCGGTATCAAGCGTGAAGACATCCAGCGTGGCCAGGTTCTGGCTAAGCCAGGCTCAATCAAGCCGCACACCCAGTTCGAGTCAGAAGTTTACGTTCTGTCTAAAGACGAAGGTGGCCGCCATACTCCGTTCTTCAAAGGCTATCGTCCACAGTTCTACTTCCGTACAACTGACGTAACCGGTTCAGTAGAGCTGCCAGAAGGCGTTGAGATGGTCATGCCAGGCGACAACATCAAAATGGTTGTTACCCTGATCCACCCAATCGCAATGGACGAAGGTCTGCGCTTCGCAATCCGCGAAGGCGGTCGTACCGTTGGCGCGGGTGTTGTTGCTAAAGTTATCGCATAATTACCGATAACGTTTGACGCAATGCACACGGAAAGGGCATCATTTGATGCCCTTTTTGCACGCTGTTTCATAGAACCTGGCTCATCAGTGATTTTTTGAATCATAATCATTGCTGAGACAGGCTCTGTTATGCGGCGTTGGATACCGAGTTACGCCCCAAAAGCTCATTCGGTTTGGACGCCTCGCACTGCGGGGCAGAATAGTTTCTGAATTATTGTGGCAGGTTGGTTTATGAGTGCGAATACCGAAGCTCAAGGGAGCGGGCGTGGCCTGGAAGCGGTAAAGTGGGTAGTAGTCGTGTTACTGCTGCTTGCAGCGATTGTAGGTAACTACCTCTATCGTGATGTGTCACTGCCACTGCGTGCTTTAGCCGTAGTTGTACTGATTGCAGCGGCTGGCGGCATTGCGCTTTTAACGACCAAAGGCAAAGCGACCGTGGCTTTTGCTCGTGAAGCAAGAACAGAAATGCGTAAGGTTATCTGGCCAACCCGCCAGGAAACGCTGCACACCACGTTAATCGTTGCCGCGGTTACTGCCGTGATGTCACTGATTTTGTGGGGGCTGGATGGTATTCTGGTCCGTCTGGTATCGTTTATCACTGGCCTGAGGTTCTGAGATGTCTGAAGCTCCAAAGAAACGCTGGTACGTCGTACAGGCGTTTTCCGGTTTTGAAGGCCGCGTAGCACAATCGCTGCGCGAGCATATCAAATTGCACAACATGGAAGAGCTGTTTGGCGACGTCATGGTTCCGACTGAAGAAGTCGTTGAAATTCGTGGTGGCCAGCGTCGTAAGAGCGAGCGCAAGTTTTTCCCGGGATACGTACTGGTTCAGATGGTGATGAATGACGCCAGCTGGCACCTGGTACGCAGCGTCCCACGCGTGATGGGTTTCATCGGCGGTACATCTGACCGTCCGGCACCTATCAGCGATAAAGAAGTTGATGCGATCATGAACCGTCTGCAGCAGGTCGGCGACAAGCCTCGTCCGAAAACGCTGTTTGAGCCAGGTGAAATGGTTCGCGTTAATGACGGTCCTTTTGCTGACTTTAACGGTGTGGTTGAAGATGTGGATTACGAGAAGAGCCGCCTGACGGTATCCGTTTCCATCTTTGGACGTGCCACGCCGGTTGAGCTCGACTTCGGTCAGGTGGAGAAAGGTTAACCTCTTTCCGCTCACAAATTAGCTGTTGCAGCAGGCGCGAAATTTAACTACAATTTCGCGCCTTTTGTTTTTATGCGCTGGCAACAGCGTGTAAATCGTTATCACGGGGAGCCTTTACAGGCGCTATAACCCAATTGAGGAAATATCATGGCTAAGAAAGTCCAAGCCTACGTCAAGCTGCAGGTTGCAGCTGGTATGGCGAACCCAAGTCCACCGGTTGGTCCAGCTCTGGGTCAGCAGGGTGTTAACATCATGGAATTCTGCAAAGCGTTCAACGCTAAGACCGAATCTCTGGAAAAAGGTCTGCCGACTCCTGTTGTTATCACCGTATACAGCGACCGTTCTTTTACCTTCATTACCAAAACGCCTCCGGCTGCCGTACTGCTGAAAAAAGCAGCGGGCATCAAGTCTGGTTCTGGTAAGCCGAACAAAGATAAAGTCGGTAAAGTGACTCGTGCTCAGGTACGTGAAATCGCAGAAACCAAAGCTGCGGACATGACTGGTTCTGACGTTGAAGCGATGACTCGCTCAATCGAAGGTACTGCTCGTTCCATGGGCCTGGTAGTAGAGGACTAAGAAATGGCTAAGCTGACCAAGCGCATGACCGTAATTCGCGACAAAGTTGACGCGACCAAGCAGTATGATATTGCTGAAGCTGTTGCTCTGCTGAAAGAACTGGCTACTGCCAAGTTCGTTGAAAGCGTTGACGTTGCTGTCAACCTCGGCATTGATGCACGTAAATCTGATCAGAACGTTCGCGGCGCGACCGTTCTGCCACACGGTACTGGTCGTTCAGTACGTGTTGCTGTCTTCGCCCAGGGCGCCAACGCTGAAGCTGCTAAAGCAGCAGGCGCTGAGCTGGTAGGCATGGAAGACCTGGCTGATCAGATCAAGAAAGGCGAAATGAATTTTGACGTTGTTATTGCTTCTCCGGATGCAATGCGCGTTGTTGGCCAGCTGGGCCAGATTCTGGGTCCACGTGGCCTGATGCCAAACCCGAAAGTCGGTACTGTAACGCCTAACGTTGCTGAAGCGGTTAAGAACGCTAAAGCGGGTCAGGTTCGTTATCGTAACGACAAAAACGGCATCATCCATACTACCATCGGTAAAGTGGACTTTGACGCTGACAAACTGAAAGAAAACCTGGAATCTCTGCTGGTTGCGCTGAAAAAAGCAAAACCATCTCAGGCGAAAGGCGTGTACATCAAGAAAGTTAGCCTTTCAACCACCATGGGCGCCGGCGTTGCCGTTGACCAGGCTGGTCTGAACGCAACAGCAAACTAATTGCTGCTTGAAACGGGCGAAAAATTCACCTAGAATCTTACGCCCGTTGTTCTGTTATTAACGGAACAGGACACCAGAGAGCCAGAACTGATTGTTGCGTGTATCGCCTTTCCCTCTGACTCTGCTGCGTCGCACAGAATTTAGGTTGGAGCCAGGCCTTATCCTGGCCTCCGTCCAAGACCGCAGGAGCTGCTTATCTCCGGATATTCCGCTTAATACCCTGCGTAGACGGTGACAGAACCAAAAGAATTTTTTCTTAGCTGGATTCTGCTCACCGTGTTCGAGCGCTTATTTCCCCTTGGGGTGAGTAAGTGAAGTGAGTTCCGGGGAAATCCTTTCCCGGTCAAATCCAGGAGCAAAAGCTAATGGCATTAAATCTTCAAGACAAACAAGCGATTGTTGCTGAAGTCAGCGAAGTAGCCAAAGGTGCGCTTTCAGCGGTTGTTGCGGATTCCCGTGGCGTTACCGTTGATAAAATGACCGAACTGCGTAAAGCAGGCCGTGAAGCTGGCGTTTACATGCGTGTTGTTCGTAACACCCTGCTGCGCCGCGTCGTTGAAGGAACTCAGTTTGAGTGCCTGAAAGACACGTTTGTTGGTCCGACCCTGATTGCATATTCTATGGAACACCCGGGCGCTGCTGCTCGTCTGTTCAAAGATTTCGCGAAAGCGAATGCAAAATTTGAGGTCAAAGCTGCAGCCTTTGAAGGTGAGCTGATCACGGCGGCCAATATTGACCGTCTGGCAACGCTGCCGACCTACGAAGAAGCACTGGCACGTCTGATGTCGACCATGAAAGAAGCCGCTGCCGGCAAACTGGTCCGCACTCTGGCTGCTGTACGCGATGCAAAAGAAGCGGCTTAAGGTCATATTCTTTTCTTCGTACTTGCTTACGTATAAACTTTTTCTGATTCTTAGGAACAATTGTCATGTCTATTACTAAAGACCAAATTCTGGAAGCTGTTGCAGCGATGTCCGTAATGGAAGTAGTTGAGCTGGTTTCTGCTATGGAAGAAAAATTCGGCGTTTCTGCTGCTGCTGCTGTAGCTGTTGCTGCGGGCCCGGCTGAAGCTGTTGAAGAAAAAACTGAATTCGACGTAGTTCTGAAAGCTGTTGGCCCGAACAAGGTTGCAGTAATCAAAGCCGTACGTACTGCAACTGGTCTGGGCCTGAAAGAAGCCAAAGATCTGGTTGAAGCAACTGGCGTAATCAAAGAAGCGATCAGCAAAGATGACGCAGCTGCACTTGAAGCTGCTCTGAAAGAAGCTGGCGCTGAAGTTGAAGTTAAGTAAGACAGCCTTCGGGTTGCAGTCTGAGTAGTTTCAGGCTGATGGCTGGTGACTTTTTGGTCAC
This sequence comes from Pantoea sp. CFSAN033090, assembly GCF_001264395.1. NCBI lineage: Bacteria > Pseudomonadati > Pseudomonadota > Gammaproteobacteria > Enterobacterales > Erwiniaceae > Pantoea > Pantoea sp. CFSAN033090. Next base: position 9,836 of record NZ_LGYX01000033.1, read on the forward strand.
CAGCCTTTTTGCGCTACAGGGTCTCAATGGGGTTTCACACTGTTTGTCCATTGTTACTCTTCAATATCTTTCTCTATCGACGACTTAATATACCGCTCTACCTGTGCGGGTTCCCTGCCCTCGCAACAGCGATGAAATGATTTAAGCGTGATAGAAAGAGGTATTGCACTGCTGCTGCGCAGCCAGTGAATCAAACAAAATCGTGTTGCATGAACTGTCCTGTCAGGACGGACAGCGTGGGTCGACTTGTCAGCTAGCTGAGGAACCCTATGGTTTACTCCTATACCGAGAAAAAACGTATTCGTAAGGATTTTGGTAAACGTCCGCAAGTACTGGACATACCTTATCTCCTTTCCATCCAGCTCGACTCGTTCCAGAAGTTTATCGAGCAAGATCCAGAAGGTCAGTACGGACTGGAAGCTGCATTCCGCTCTGTATTCCCTATTGCGAGCTACAGCGGCAACTCTGAGTTGCAGTATGTCAGCTATCGCCTGGGTGAACCTGTCTTTGACGTGAAAGAGTGTCAGATCCGTGGCGTGACCTATTCGGCACCGCTGCGCGTGAAACTGCGTCTGGTGGTCTATGAGCGCGAAGCGCCAGAAGGCACCGTAAAAGACATTAAAGAACAAGAAGTCTACATGGGCGAAATTCCGCTCATGACCGACAATGGTACCTTTGTTATCAATGGTACCGAGCGCGTTATCGTTTCTCAGCTGCACCGTAGTCCTGGCGTGTTCTTTGATAGCGATAAGGGTAAAACCCACTCATCGGGTAAAGTGCTCTACAACGCACGTATCATCCCTTACCGCGGTTCATGGCTCGACTTTGAGTTTGACCCGAAAGATAACCTGTTTGTCCGTATTGACCGTCGTCGTAAGCTGCCGGCCACTATCATCCTGCGTGCGTTGCAGTTCACTACACCTCAGATCCTCGATATCTTCTTCGAGAAAGTGGTGTTTGAAATTCGCGACAACAAGCTGCAGATGGAGCTGGTGCCTGAGCGCCTGCGCGGTGAAACTGCGACCTTCGATATCGAAGCGAACGGCACCGTCTACGTCGAAAAAGCACGCCGTATTACTGCGCGCCATATCCGTCAGCTGGAAAAAGATGGCATTCAGCACATCGAAGTTCCGGTTGAATATATCGCGGGCAAAGTGGTCGCTAAAGACTACATCGATGAGAGCACCGGTGAGCTGATCATTGCAGCGAACATGGAACTGTCACTGGATCTGCTGGCCAAACTGAGCCAGTCCGGTCACAAGCGCATCGAAACGCTGTTCACCAACGATCTGGACCACGGTCCATATATGTCCGAGACCCTGCGTGTCGACCCAACCAGCGATCGTCTGAGCGCACTGGTTGAGATCTACCGCATGATGCGTCCTGGTGAGCCGCCAACACGCGAAGCAGCAGAGAACCTGTTTGAGAACCTGTTCTTCTCTGAAGATCGTTACGATCTTTCTGCTGTGGGTCGTATGAAGTTCAACCGTTCATTGCTGCGTGATGAAATCGAAGGTTCAGGCATCCTGAGCAAAGATGACATCATCGAAGTGATGAAGAAGCTGATCGACATCCGTAACGGTAAAGGCGAAGTGGACGATATCGACCACCTCGGTAACCGTCGTATTCGTTCAGTCGGTGAAATGGCTGAGAACCAGTTCCGTGTCGGTCTGGTACGTGTTGAGCGTGCGGTGAAAGAGCGTCTGTCACTGGGCGACCTTGATACCCTGATGCCACAGGACATGATCAACGCGAAGCCAATTTCGGCCGCGGTGAAAGAGTTCTTTGGTTCCAGCCAGCTTTCTCAGTTTATGGATCAGAACAACCCGCTGTCAGAGATTACGCACAAACGTCGTATCTCTGCTCTCGGCCCGGGTGGTTTGACGCGTGAGCGTGCCGGCTTCGAAGTGCGTGACGTACACCCAACGCACTACGGTCGTGTCTGCCCAATCGAAACCCCTGAAGGCCCGAACATCGGTCTGATCAACTCCTTGTCTGTGTATGCACAGACCAACGAGTACGGTTTCCTTGAGACGCCTTACCGCCGTGTTATCGACGGTCTGGTTTCTGACGAGATTCACTACCTCTCTGCTATCGAAGAGGGTAACTACGTTATCGCTCAGGCGAACGCCCCTCTTGATGATAACGGCGCGTTTGTTGATGACCTGGTCACCTGCCGTAGCAAAGGCGAATCAAGCCTGTTCAGCCGCGATCAGGTTGACTACATGGACGTTTCGACTCAACAGATCGTTTCTGTCGGTGCGTCCCTGATCCCGTTCCTGGAACACGATGATGCTAACCGCGCCCTGATGGGTGCGAACATGCAACGTCAGGCCGTTCCGACTCTGCGTGCTGATAAGCCGCTGGTTGGTACGGGTATGGAACGTGCTGTTGCCGTTGACTCCGGTGTAACTGCCGTTGCCAAACGTGGCGGTACCGTACAGTACGTCGACGCATCACGTATCGTTATCAAAGTTAACGAAGACGAAATGCATGCTGGCGAAGCCGGTATCGACATCTACAACCTGACCAAATATACCCGTTCTAACCAGAACACCTGCATCAACCAGATGCCATGTGTTTCTCTGGGTGAGCCGGTTGAGCGCGGCGACGTGCTGGCAGATGGCCCGTCCACCGATCTGGGTGAACTGGCGCTGGGCCAGAACATGCGCGTAGCGTTCATGCCGTGGAACGGTTACAACTTCGAAGACTCCATCCTGGTCTCCGAGCGTGTGGTTCAGGAAGATCGCTTTACGACTATCCACATTCAGGAACTGGCTTGCGTGTCGCGTGACACCAAACTGGGGCCGGAAGAGATTACCGCTGATATCCCGAACGTGGGTGAAGCTGCACTCTCTAAACTGGATGAGTCAGGCATCGTCTACATCGGTGCTGAAGTGACCGGTGGTGACATTCTGGTTGGTAAGGTTACGCCAAAAGGTGAAACCCAGCTGACGCCAGAAGAGAAACTGCTGCGCGCTATCTTCGGTGAAAAAGCCTCTGACGTGAAAGATTCGTCACTGCGCGTACCGAATGGCGTGTCAGGCACCGTGATCGACGTTCAGGTCTTTACCCGCGATGGCGTGGAAAAAGACAAACGTGCGCTGGAAATTGAAGAGATGCAGCTGAAGCAGGCCAAGAAAGACCTGTCTGAAGAACTGCAGATTCTGGAAGCGGGCCTGTTCAGCCGTATCCAGAACGTATTGATTTCTGGTGGCGTTGAAGCAGACAAACTGGACAAGCTGCCGCGCGAGCGCTGGCTGGAACTGGGTCTGACTGACGAAGCCAAGCAAAACCAGCTGGAGCAGCTGGCAGAGCAGTACGACGAGCTGAAGCACGAGTTTGAGAAAAAACTTGAAGGTAAGCGTCGTAAAATCACCCAGGGCGATGATCTGGCACCAGGCGTGCTGAAAATCGTTAAGGTTTATCTGGCTGTTAAGCGTCAGATTCAGCCGGGTGACAAAATGGCAGGCCGTCACGGTAACAAAGGTGTTATCTCTAAGATCAACCCGATCGAAGATATGCCTTACGATGAAAACGGCACGCCGGTTGACATCGTTCTGAACCCGCTGGGCGTACCATCGCGTATGAACATCGGTCAGATTCTGGAAACCCACCTGGGTATGGCAGCGAAAGGCATCGGCGAGAAGATCAACGCCATGCTCAAAAAGCAGGAAGACGTCGCGAAACTGCGCGAATTCATCCAGCGCGCCTATGACCTGGGTAGCGATCTGCGTCAGAAAGTTGACCTGAACACCTTCTCCGACGACGAAGTATTGCGTCTGGCTGAGAACCTGAAGAAAGGTATGCCAATCGCCACTCCGGTGTTTGATGGCGCGAAAGAGAGCGAAATCAAAGAGCTGCTGCAGCTCGGCGGCTTGCCTTCTTCCGGTCAGATTACCCTGTTTGACGGCCGTACCGGTGAGCAGTTCGAACGTCAAGTAACCGTTGGCTACATGTACATGCTGAAACTCAACCACTTGGTTGATGACAAGATGCATGCACGTTCAACCGGTTCCTACAGCCTGGTTACTCAGCAGCCGCTGGGTGGTAAGGCACAGTTCGGTGGTCAGCGCTTTGGTGAGATGGAAGTATGGGCACTGGAAGCATATGGTGCCGCGTATACCCTGCAGGAAATGCTTACCGTTAAGTCTGATGACGTCAACGGCCGTACCAAGATGTATAAAAACATCGTTGACGGTAACCATCAGATGGAACCGGGCATGCCGGAATCCTTCAACGTACTGTTGAAAGAGATTCGCTCGCTGGGTATCAACATCGAGCTGGAAGACGAGTAACCCCTTTTCAGGCTGCGGTTCGCCGCCGCCTGAAAGCGCAGGGTTTAAAGCGCTCGCAATTGTACTGGTTACGGGGCGTTCAATTTCGGTTGGACGCCCTCTGAGTCTCACTCCGACGGGAGCTAATCCGTGAAAGACTTACTTAAGTTTCTGAAAGCGCAAACTAAGACCGAAGAGTTTGATGCGATCAAAATTGCGCTGGCTTCGCCAGACATGATCCGTTCCTGGTCTTTTGGTGAAGTGAAAAAGCCAGAAACCATTAACTACCGTACTTTTAAGCCAGAGCGCGATGGTCTGTTCTGTGCCCGTATCTTCGGGCCGGTAAAAGACTATGAGTGCCTGTGCGGCAAATACAAGCGCCTGAAACACCGTGGTGTGATTTGTGAGAAGTGCGGCGTTGAAGTGACCCAGACTAAAGTACGCCGTGAGCGTATGGGCCACATCGAACTGGCGTCGCCGACTGCGCACATCTGGTTCCTGAAGTCACTGCCATCGCGTATCGGCTTACTGCTGGATATGCCACTGCGTGACATCGAGCGCGTGCTCTACTTTGAATCTTACGTGGTAATCGAAGGTGGCATGACCAACCTCGAGAAGCGTCAGATTCTGACTGAAGAGCAGTACCTTGACGCTCTGGAAGAGTTCGGTGACGAGTTCGACGCCAAAATGGGCGCCGAAGCGATCCAGGCCCTGTTGAAAAACATGGATCTGGAGCAGGAGTGCGAGCAGCTGCGTGAAGAGCTGAACGAAACTAACTCCGAAACCAAACGTAAAAAACTGACCAAGCGCATCAAGCTGCTGGAAGCGTTCGTACAGTCTGGCAACAAGCCAGAGTGGATGATCCTGACCGTGCTGCCTGTTCTGCCACCGGATTTGCGTCCGCTGGTACCGCTGGATGGTGGCCGTTTCGCAACGTCGGATCTGAACGATCTTTATCGTCGCGTGATCAACCGTAACAACCGCCTGAAACGCCTGCTGGATCTGGCTGCGCCAGATATCATCGTGCGCAACGAAAAGCGTATGTTGCAGGAAGCGGTCGATGCACTGCTGGACAACGGTCGTCGCGGTCGTGCGATCACCGGTTCCAACAAGCGTCCGCTGAAATCGCTGGCTGACATGATCAAAGGTAAGCAGGGTCGTTTCCGTCAGAACCTGCTGGGTAAACGTGTCGACTATTCTGGTCGTTCGGTTATCACCGTAGGTCCATACCTGCGCCTGCATCAGTGCGGTCTGCCGAAGAAAATGGCACTCGAACTGTTCAAACCGTTCATTTACGGCAAGCTGGAACTGCGTGGCCTGGCCACCACCATCAAAGCCGCGAAGAAAATGGTTGAGCGCGAAGAAGCGGTTGTCTGGGATATCCTCGACGAAGTGATCCGTGAGCACCCGGTTCTGCTGAACCGTGCGCCTACGCTGCACCGTCTGGGTATTCAGGCCTTTGAACCGGTTCTGATCGAAGGTAAAGCGATCCAGCTGCACCCGCTGGTTTGTGCGGCATACAACGCCGACTTCGATGGTGACCAGATGGCTGTTCACGTACCGCTGACGCTGGAAGCCCAGCTGGAAGCACGTGCGCTGATGATGTCGACCAACAACATCCTGTCACCTGCGAACGGCGAGCCAATCATCGTTCCTTCTCAGGACGTTGTACTGGGTCTGTACTACATGACCCGTGACTGTGTTAACGCCAAAGGCGAGGGCATGGTGCTGACTGGCCCGAAAGAAGCTGAGCGTATTTATCGCGCTGGCCTCGCATCGCTGCATGCTCGCGTTAAGGTGCGTATCACCGAACACGAGAAAAATGAGCAGGATGAGTGGGTTGCTAAAACCAGCATCATCGACACCACTGTTGGCCGTGCCATCCTGTGGATGATCGTGCCAAAAGGTCTGCCTTTCTCCATCGTTAACCAGGCGCTGGGCAAAAAAGCTATCTCCAAAATGCTGAACACCTGTTACCGCATTCTGGGCCTGAAGCCGACTGTTATCTTTGCTGACCAGACCATGTACACCGGTTTCGCTTACGCAGCCCGTTCAGGCGCGTCTGTCGGCATCGACGACATGGTTATTCCAGAGAAGAAAGTGGAAATCATCACCGAAGCGGAAGCTGAAGTGGCTGAGATCCAGGAGCAGTTCCAGTCTGGTCTGGTAACCGCAGGCGAACGTTACAACAAAGTCATCGATATCTGGGCAGCAGCCAACGAACGTGTTGCTAAGGCGATGATGGAAAACCTCTCAACCGAAACCGTTATTAACCGTGACGGCGTAGAAGAGCGACAGGTTTCCTTTAACAGCATCTTTATGATGGCTGACTCCGGTGCGCGTGGTTCTGCTGCACAGATTCGTCAGCTGGCCGGTATGCGTGGTCTGATGGCGAAGCCAGATGGCTCCATCATCGAAACACCAATCACGGCGAACTTCCGTGAAGGGTTGAACGTACTCCAGTACTTCATCTCAACCCACGGTGCTCGTAAAGGTCTGGCGGATACCGCACTGAAAACGGCGAACTCCGGTTATCTGACGCGTCGTCTGGTTGACGTTGCACAGGATCTGGTTGTTACCGAAGATGACTGTGGTACACACGAAGGCATCATGATGACACCTGTCATCGAAGGTGGCGACGTTAAAGAGCCACTGCGTGAACGTGTTCTGGGTCGTGTGACCGCTGAAGACGTTCTGAAGCCGGGTACTGCTGATATTCTGGTTCCACGCAACACGCTGCTCGATGAGCACTGGTGTGACGTGCTGGAACTGAACTCAGTCGACAGCCTGAAAGTCCGCTCAGTAGTAGGTTGTGAAACCGACTTTGGTGTGTGTGCGCATTGCTATGGTCGCGACCTGGCACGTGGTCACATCATCAACAAAGGTGAAGCGATCGGTGTTATCGCGGCACAGTCCATCGGTGAGCCAGGTACACAGCTGACGATGCGTACGTTCCACATCGGTGGTGCGGCATCACGTGCGGCTGCTGAATCCAGCATTCAGGTGAAGAACAAAGGTACCATCAAGCTGACCAACGCTAAGTCGGTAACGAACTCGGCAGGCAAGCTGGTGATCACCTCGCGTAACGTTGAACTGAAAATGATCGACGAATTTGGTCGTACCAAAGAGAGCTATAAAGTTCCTTATGGTTCTACCATGGCGAAAGGTGATGGTGAGCAGGTTGCAGCGGGCGAAACCGTCGCAAACTGGGATCCGCATACCATGCCAGTCATCACCGAAGTGGGCGGTTTCATTCGCTTCACGGACATGGTTGATGGCCAGACCATTACCCGTCAGACAGATGACTTAACCGGTCTTTCTTCGCTGGTGGTTCTGGACAGTGCTGAACGTACTGCGGGCGGTAAAGATCTGCGTCCTGCGCTGAAAATTGTTGATGCCAACGGCAATGACGTTCTGATCCCGGGCACCGACATGCCGGCTCAGTACTTCCTGCCTGGTAAAGCGATTGTTCAGCTGGAAGATGGCGTGAAGATCAGTGCTGGTGACACGCTGGCGCGTGTTCCGCAGGAATCTGGCGGTACCAAGGATATTACCGGTGGTCTGCCACGCGTTGCTGACCTGTTCGAAGCGCGTCGTCCGAAAGAGCCAGCTATTCTGGCGGAGATCAGCGGCATCATCTCCTTCGGTAAAGAGACCAAAGGTAAGCGTCGTCTGGTCATCACTCCGCTGGATGGCAGTGAGCCGTACGAAGAGATGATTCCGAAATGGCGTCAGCTGAACGTGTTCGAAGGTGAACGTGTTGAGCGCGGTGACGTGGTTTCCGATGGCCCAGAGTCTCCACATGACATCCTGCGCTTGCGTGGCGTGCATGCGGTGACCCGTTACATCACTAACGAAGTGCAGGAAGTTTACCGTCTGCAAGGCGTTAAGATTAACGATAAGCACATCGAAGTCATCGTTCGTCAGATGCTGCGTAAAGCAACCATCGTGAGCGCAGGAAGTGCAGACTTCCTGGAAGGTGAGCAGGCTGAATTCTCTCGCATCAAGATCTCTAACCGTGATCTGGAAGCGAACGGAAAAGTTGGCGCAACCTTCATGCGTGACCTGCTGGGTATTACCAAAGCGTCACTGGCTACCGAATCGTTCATCTCTGCAGCATCGTTCCAGGAAACCACGCGTGTCCTGACCGAAGCAGCAGTAGCAGGTAAGCGCGATGAACTGCGCGGCCTGAAAGAGAACGTAATCGTGGGTCGTCTGATCCCGGCCGGTACCGGTTATGCGTACCATCAGGATCGTATGCGCCGCAAAGCGGCAGGTGAAGTTCCGGTTGCACCGCAGGTTACTGCGGATGAAGCCTCAGCCAGCCTGGCTGAACTGTTGAACGCCGGTCTCGGCGGCAACAAAGACGATTAATCGTCCTTTACCTGATAAAAACCCTGCCTCGGCAGGGTTTTTTTTTGTCTCTGATTCAGGCATTCCAGTCGTTACGGCCAAGGCCAATGTCTTTCAGCTGACTGTCACTCAGCTTCGACAGGATGACGCGCGTCTCACGCCGCAGCTGCCAGCGTTTATAACTGCGCCACAAGTAACGAACCAGCTGGTAAGGCGTGCCTGTGAACGGTTTAGCTGCGCGATTCTCGTCGTATCCCATGATAGTGCCCTCAGTGAATTGTCTGAGGACTATTCTCAGCGGATCGCTCTGTATGATACAGACGCAAAAATCACCTTTCTTTAACATACAGATTGCGGTAATGGCGATCTGAATGGTAAAAAAGAGACATAACTGTACCGGTTAATGCTCAGCTCCTGAGTCAGAGGAAATACAATGACGCGATATGAACATCTGGCCACGCTGCTGGCTCAGCGTATTGAACAAGGTTTATATCGCAGTGGTGAGCGCCTGCCCTCGGTACGCAGTCTGAGTGCCGAACATGGCGTCAGTATCAGCACCGTGCAGCAGGCTTATCATCTGCTGGAAGAGAAGCAGATGATTACGCCGCAGTCGCGCTCTGGCTATTTTGTGGCCTCGCGTAAGGCGACGCCCCCGATGCCTGCGCTGACCCGTCCCGCACAGCGGCCGGTTGAGGTAACGCAGTGGGATGCGGTGCTGGAGCTGATTAACAGCCGTCTGGAAGATGATGTGTTGCAGCTGGGAAGCGGCATGCCCGATCTGACGCAGCCGACGCTTAAGCCGCTGTGGAAAGCCTTCAGCCGTCAGGCACAGAAGCAGGACATCGCGCTGCTCAATTATGACAACCTCTATGGTGTTCTCGCACTGCGGCAACAGGTTGCACGACTGGCGATAGATAGCGGTTGCCAGCTCACCGCCGATGATATTGTTATTACCACCGGCTGTCATGAAGCCTTATCGGTAGCCGTGCGTGCGGTCTGCGAGCCGGGCGATATCATTGCCGTTGAGTCACCTTCGTTTCACGGGATCATGCAAACCCTGCGCGGATTTGGCATTCGTGCCATTGAGATCCCAACCGATGCGGTAACCGGCATCAGCCTGGAAGCGCTGGAACTGGCGTTTGATCAATGGCCGATTAAAGCAGTCGTTGTTGTGCCGAACTGTAATAATCCGCTGGGATTTATCATGCCTGAGCCGCGTAAGCGGGCATTGCTGGCCCTGGCGCAGCGGTTTGACGCGGCGGTCATTGAAGATGATGTTTATGGTGAGTTAGCCTGGGAATATCCGCGCCCAGCGACCATTAAAGCGCTGGATCTCGATGGCCGGGTTCTGCTGTGCAGCTCCTTTTCCAAAACGCTGGCGCCAGGTTTGCGTGTCGGCTGGGTTGCACCCGGCCGCTATCGCGACCGTGTACTGCACATGAAATATATCGTCACAGGTTCCACCGCCACACAGCCTCAGCATGCGGTCTCCGAGTTTATCCGCCAGGGCCATTATCAGCCCCATCTGCGCCGGATGCGGCAAATCTATCATCGTAACTATGAAACCTTTAGCTGTTGGGTGCGCCACTACTTTCCCTGCGGCATCTGCGTTTCCCGTCCTCAGGGCGGTTTTCTGATGTGGATAGAGCTCCCCGAAGCGTTTGATGCGGTCCGGCTCAATCGCGAATTGCGCGAGTCAAAAATTCAGATAGCCGTAGGCTCACTCTTTTCGGCCTCGGGTAAATACCGTAACTGTCTGCGCTTAAACTACGGGCTGCCGATCAACGAGCAGACTGAAAAGGCGCTGGCGCTGGTGGGTGCAGCCGTCGAACGCGCCATGCTCTCGTGCCAGCATGAGACGCAGATTTCAGCTTCAACTCTCGCATAGCGAAAAGAAGAAGCAGGGCCGGCAAGAGGAGGGAACCGGCCCTGGTCAGATAACCTTAACCTGACGGAGGCCACGTTAAGGTTTTGGATCAGAGCACGCCAGCGGCAACATACGCTTTTGCGCGTCGCTTTCCCGGCAGAAACGCTGGCGTTACTGGTTTTGCAGCCGCTATGCGGGACAGCTTCCACAAATCCTTATTGGTGAGGCTCTGCCAGCGCCAGCAAAGTACGTGTTGCTTCACGCCAGTCATCTGCCTGGGTAATCGCACTCACCACCGCAATACTCCCTACGCCGGTTGCCAGCACGTCAGGTGCCCTAGCAATCGAAATACCGCCAATTGCCACGGTGGGGATATGCGTCAGGCGCGTCAGATGCCGCTTTAACTGCTCAATGCCCTGCGGCGCAGAAGGCATCTCTTTGGTCTGCGTCGGGAAAATATGTCCAAGCGCGATGTAAGAGGGCTGGATTGCCAGTGCGCGGTCCAGTTCAGCATCGTCATGGGTGGAGAGCCCCAGACGCAATCCTGCCTGATGAATCCGGGCAAGATCGGCGACATCGAGATCCTCCTGACCCAGATGCACGCCATAAGCCTGATGCTTTATCGCCAGCTGCCAATAGTCATTGATAAATAGGCGCGCGTCATAGCGTTTACCCAGTGCAATCGCCTGAGCGATGGCGGGTTCGGCGATCTCATCGGGCTGATCTTTGATGCGCAGCTGCAGCGTACGAACGCCCATCTTCAGCAGGCGCTCAATCCAGTCGAGGCTATCAACCACCGGATAAAGCCCCAGGCGCGGGGCGGTAGCGGGAAATGCGGGCATTGTTACTCCTCCTTAATGGCATCGGCGGGATGATAAAGCTCACCGCCGCGCCGACGAAAACGGTCTGACATCTGCGCCATGCCCACTTCAACGGGCTCGGCGCGCGTATCCTGACGTGCTGCGAACTCGCGCACCTCCTGGGAAATTTTCATCGAGCAGAACTTAGGGCCGCACATCGAGCAGAAATGGGCCACTTTGCCCGACTCCTGCGGCAGGGTTTCATCATGCATAGCCCGCGCCGTATGGGGATCCAGCGCCAGATTAAACTGATCTTCCCAGCGGAACTCAAAGCGCGCTTTGGACATGGCGTTATCACGGATCTGCGCACCCGGATGGCCTTTCGCCAGATCGGCGGCATGCGCTGCTATTTTGTAGGTGATCAATCCCTGCTTCACATCCTCTTTGTTCGGCAGACCCAGATGCTCTTTGGGCGTGACGTAACACAACATGGCGCAACCAAACCAGCCAATCATGGCAGCACCGATACCGGAGGTGAAATGGTCATAGCCGGGCGCGATGTCGGTGGTCAGCGGGCCAAGGGTGTAGAAGGGGGCTTCATCGCACAGGTCGAGCTGTTCGGTCATGTTGCGGCGGATCATATGCATCGGGACGTGCCCCGGGCCTTCAATCATGACCTGAACGTCATATTCCCAGGCAATACGGGTCAGTTCGCCCAGGGTACGCAGTTCGGCAAACTGCGCCTCATCGTTGGCATCCTGAATGGAACCCGGACGAAGGCCATCGCCCAGCGACAGGGAGACATCATAGGCGGCGCAGATTTCACAAATCTCCCGGAAGTGCTGATACAGGAAGCTCTCCTGATGATGCGACAGGCACCATTTCGCCATGATAGATCCACCCCGCGATACAATTCCGGTCAGACGTTTCGCCGTCATCGGGACATAACGCAGCAGCACGCCAGCGTGGATAGTGAAGTAATCGACACCCTGTTCCGCCTGCTCAAGCAGCGTATCGCGGAATATTTCCCAGTTCAGCGCCTCGGCCACGCCATTCACTTTTTCCAGCGCCTGATAAATCGGCACTGTACCGATTGGCACCGGGCTGTTTCGCAAAATCCATTCGCGCGTTTCATGAATATAACGACCGGTAGAGAGATCCATCACCGTATCGGCACCCCAGCGAGTCGACCAGACCAGTTTTTCCACCTCTTCCTCAATAGAAGAGGTCACCGCCGAGTTACCGATGTTGGCATTGACCTTAACCAGAAAGTTGCGGCCAATGATCATCGGCTCTGATTCAGGGTGATTGATATTGGCAGGGATGATGGCACGTCCGGCAGCGACCTCCTGACGCACAAACTCGGGCGTGATACTGGCTGGCAGATGCGCGCCAAAACTGTGGCCAGGATGCTGTTGCAGCAATACCTCACTGCGGATTCGCTCACGGCCCATGTTTTCCCGCAGTGCGATAAATTCCATCTCCGGGGTGATGATCCCCTGGCGGGCATAGTGCAATTGCGTGACGCAGCAGCCTGCGCGGGCACGGCGCGGTGTCGGCAGTTGATCGAAACGCAGATGATCCAGCCCCTCGTCAGCCAGCCGCTGCTGGGTATAGCCTGAGCTGTTCTGTTCGAGAAGTTCGCTGTCGTCGCGTTCAGCAATCCAGCGGGCGCGCAGCTTTTCCAGGCCCCGATGAACATCGATCTGTGCCGCGGGATCGCCATAGGCACCCGCCGTGTCATAGACCGGTACCGCTTCGTTCTGCTCATAGAGAGGCTGTTCTTTGCTGCCGCCGATGTGAGTCGGGCTTAGCACGATTTCACGCATGGGAACGCGAATATCCTCGCGGCTACCGGTAATCCAGATGCGGCGGGACTGGGGAAATGCACTGCCGCTTTGCAGGGAATCAATAAATTCCTGCGCCTGGGCACGCTGTTCACGACGGGTTGTTTTTTGGTCAGACATAGCAATCTTCCTGTTAAGGGGGAACGATGCTTGTCCGGAGTTCGGAAGGAGTAACCGTATAGACAGCGTTAGCATGCTGGCATACAGAGAATATTTACTCTTGTTCCCTTCGCAGGTTCTAACCTGATCAGGTTCCGCGGATCCCGAATTAACGGTCTCAGCCCAACTGGGCACTCCGACAAGAAGCGGTTTTTACGCGGGTGTCTGATAACAGAGCCAAGTGTAAAAACCTTATATTTCAAAGCAAAAATCAAAAAAGTTCTTTGGAGCACTCTCCTCAGAACCTGTTCAGCATAAAAGGGCTACGGGATAATCTCAACCCCTTTGCCGGAGATGATGATTAAGCCGGACGCGCGATATGGCTGTCATTGGCTACCGGCGGGGGGACAAGCTGGTTATCCCATGCCAGCTGGATCAGCTTATCTTCCAGCGTAAAGCGTGCTTCCAGCACTTCACCCACTTCGGAGAGTGCCTGCTGGAAGGTCATGCAGTTCTCGTCGTCGATCGCCTGCTGCAGGTGGCCGTCATACAGCTGCATCAGACGCTCAGTATTGGCTTCCAGCGGTGGATAGATCTGTGCGGCGGCAATCATCGGGCTGTCGCCACTCATTTCACTGATCACGCGTTCATAGATACTGAAGTGACCCGCAGAAAGATAATCGACCAGACCGTGACAGAAGTTGTCCAGAGCCTGCTCATCAAGACGCGTCAGCGCCTCTTTGTTTGGTTTAAGTCCGACCAGGTGATAATAGGTCACCAGTAGCTGACGACGGGCTTCAAGCCACGAATCGACCAGTTCATTACTGCCACCTACGCGTTCAGCCAGGACGTCTAACTGGTTAAGCATATCTAACTCCATGTGAGTTATAGTTGTTTATCTACACACTTAACATCAGGACTTCAGCGTGCGAGTTGACGCTAAGGATGACGAAATAAATGCAATGCGAAATCTCAAGCGTAGACGCTGGATGGTGGATTGTCAGCCATGAACAGAAACTTTGGTTACCACAAGGTGATTTACCCCACGGAAACGCCGAAAAATTTGGTTTGACCGGCAGTAAAGCCCGGACCATCGGTGAGTGGCAGGGCGAAAAAGTCTGGCTGATTTGTGAGCCGCGTTCTGCCGATATGTTCTCAGTACGACAGCTGATCGATCAGGATGTGGCGCTGTTTCAGCTGGTGGGTCGCGGTGTGCAACTGGCGGAATTCTACCGTTCTCATCGCTGGTGCGGCTATTGCGGCCATGAAATGCACCAAAGCAAACATGAATTTGCCTGTCTCTGCAGCCATTGTCGCGAGCGTTACTATCCGCAGATCGCACCCTGCATCATTGTGGCTATCCGTCGCGGTGATGAAATCCTGCTGGCGAATCATGCCCGCCATCGCAACAAGGTCTACACCGTGCTGGCAGGTTTCGTGGAGGTGGGCGAGACGCTGGAGCAGGCCGTTGCCCGCGAAGTGATGGAAGAGAGCAATATCCGCGTCAAAAACGTCCGTTACGTTACCTCCCAGCCGTGGCCCTTCCCGCAATCGCTGATGACAGCCTTTATGGCGGAGTATGACAGCGGCGATCTGCAGCACGACGGTAAAGAGCTGCTGGATGCGGCCTGGTTCCGTTTTGATGAGCTGCCGTTGCTGCCACCGCCAGGCACCGTGGCGCGCCGCCTGATTGAAGATACCGTCGCCCTGTGCCGCGCCGAAGTGTGAAAGTGCTACACTACACGCCTGTTATTGAGAGAGTGTTGAGATGAGTGAACTGAAGAACGATCGTTATTTGCGTGCCCTGTTACGTCAGCCGGTTGATGTCACGCCGGTCTGGATGATGCGACAAGCCGGGCGCTATTTGCCGGAGTACAAAGCGACACGCGCCCAGGCGGGTGACTTTATGTCGCTGTGTAAAAACGCCGAGCTGGCTTGTGAAGTTACCCTGCAGCCGCTGCGCCGTTATCCGCTGGATGCCGCCATCCTCTTCAGTGACATCCTGACCATTCCGGATGCGATGGGATTGGGTCTCTACTTTGAAACCGGCGAAGGCCCGCGTTTCTCAAACCCTGTGACCTGCCGCGCTGACGTTGAGCGTTTACCGGTGCCCGATCCCGAAATGGAGCTGGGCTATGTGATGAATGCTGTCCGTACCATCCGTAAGAACCTGAACGGCGACCTGCCGCTGATTGGCTTCTCTGGCAGTCCGTGGACGCTGGCCACCTATATGGTGGAAGGCGGGAGCAGCAAGGCGTTTACCAAAATTAAGAAGATGATGTATGCCGATCCCGCTACGCTCCACGCGATGCTGGATAAGCTGGCCGACAGCGTCATCCTCTATCTCAATGCTCAGATCCGCGCCGGTGCGCAGTCCGTTATGGTATTTGATACCTGGGGCGGCGTGCTGACCGGTCGTGATTACCGCGAATTCTCACTCCATTACATGCACAAAATTGTCGATGGCCTGCTGCGTGAAAACGACGGTCGCCGCGTGCCGGTGACGCTCTTCACCAAAGGCGGCGGACAGTGGCTGGAAGCGATGGCCGCCACCGGTTGTGACGCGCTGGGTCTCGACTGGACCACCGATATTGATGATGCACGCCGTCGCGTGGGCGACAAAGTCGCCCTGCAGGGCAACATGGATCCTTCTATGCTCTATGCGGCACCTGAGCGCATAGAACAGGAAGTGGCTGGGATCCTGGAGCGCTTTGGCTCGGGCACCGGGCATGTCTTTAATCTGGGTCATGGTATTCATCTGGATGTGCCACCGGAAAATGCGGGCGTCTTTGTTGAGGCGGTACACCGTTTATCACGTCCCTGGCATCAGGAGTAATCATGGATATTGCCGCACTTCGCGCTGAGCAGTTACAACGCGCCGCTGATGTGGTGCGTGAAGATGACTTTGATGTGCTGCCACCCCGCTTTATCGGCGGGGCGGACGTTGGATTTGAGCAGGAAGGCACCATTACCCGGGCGGCGATGGTGATACTGGAGTATCCCTCCTTAAAGCTGGTGGAGCACCGCATCGCACGCGTTGAGACCACCATGCCCTATATTCCGGGCTTTCTCTCATTCCGTGAATATCCAGCGCTGATGGCCGCCTGGCAGATGCTGGAGCAAAAGCCGGACCTGCTGTTTGTGGATGGACACGGTATTTCGCATCCACGACGACTTGGCGTCGCGTCACATTTTGGCCTGCTGGTCGATGTGCCCACCATTGGTGTCGCGAAAAGTCGCCTGTGTGGCCGTTTTGCCGATCTGGATGCGCAGCCTGGCAGTCGTCAGCCACTGATCGACAAAGGTGAGCAGATAGGCTGGGTATGGCGCAGCAAGCTGCGGTGTAATCCGCTGTTTGTCGCCACCGGCCATCGTGTCAGCCTGGATACCGCGCTGCAGTGGGTCGAAAACTGTACGCGTGGTTACCGGCTGCCGGAACCGACCCGCTGGGCCGACGCGGTTGCCTCGAACCGAACCGCTTTCCAGCGCTGGCAAAACGCGCTTTAACACTGTTTGTGCTGCGGTTTTGCAGTTACACTGCGGCCAGCGAAACGAATAAGAGCCACCTTTATGTTACAAAATCCCGTTCATCTGCGTCTGGCGAAGCTGGAAAGCTGGCAGCACCTTACTTTTATGGCCTGCCTGTGCGAGCGCATGTATCCCAACTATCGTGCGTTCTGCGAGCAGACTGAATTTGCCGATCCGGCACTCTATCGCCGCATTCTTGATCTGATCTGGGAAAACCTGACGGTCAAAGATGCGAAGATTAACTTCGACAGCCAGCTGGAAAAGCTCGAAGCCGCCATTCCTGATGGTGATGCGTTTGAGGTTTACGGCGTTTATCCGGCTATCGATGCCTGTGTGGCATTGAGCGAAGTCGTACATGCGCAGCTGAGCGGTGAAACTCTTGAGCATGCAATTGAAGTCAGCGAGACCTCAATTACTACTATCGCCATGCTGGAAATGACCCAGGCTGGACGCGAAATGACCGACGAAGAGCTGCGTGAAAACCCGGCTATCATCGATGAGTGGGACCTTCAGTGGGAGATTTTCCGCCTGCTGGCGGAGTGTGAAGAGCGCGACCTTGAATTGATTAAAGGTCTGCGATCTGACCTGCGTGAAGCGGGAATTAGCAACATCGGTATAAATTTCCAGCAGTAAGGCGATAAAACGTGACTTCAGGCCCGAATTAGCGCGCCTGGAGGCTTCACATTGGCCCCCTGTCTGGTCTACATTTGGGGGGCTGAAAATTGTGGCTATCGGTGCGTGCAGGCAGAAGAGTGCCAGAATATGGCTTTTCCCTCGCACTCGTTGCTTAGCAAGCGATAAATACACTTTAAGGATAACTTATGAACAAGACTCAACTGATTGATGTGATCGCAGAAAAAGCTGACCTGTCTAAAACCCAGGCAAAGGCAGCGCTGGAATCTACTCTGGCTGCGATCACTGAGTCTCTGAAAGATGGTGATGCTGTACAACTGGTTGGTTTTGGTACTTTTAAAGTGAACCACCGCGCTGAGCGTACCGGTCGTAACCCGCAGACTGGCAAAGAGATCAAAATCGCTGCAGCAAATGTACCGGCATTCGTGTCTGGTAAAGCGCTGAAAGACGCCGTTAAGTAAGACGTCGCACTGCGGTTAAGCTTTAAAACAGGGGGCGTTTCGCCCCTTTTGTTTAAGAGGCCAGCCATCATGACCCCGCTGTTTCAGCGTTTATCTGTTCTGTTTCTCTCCCTTTTTCTTTTCGGTTGCAGCTCTACTCCGGATATTCCCCCCTTTTCTGCCAGTGGCTATCTTGCCGATCGTGGTGTTGTTCGTATCTGGCGTAAAAACAGCGACCACCAGTCGGTCCATATCCGCACCTTCTATACGCCGTTCAGTGGCGGTGAGGGTGAAGTGACGGATTATGTCTGGCTGGAAGAGTCGTTGATCAGCATCCAGCGTCAGGTGAAGGGCAACCAGCCTGATGATGTGACCCTGCGCTTTGACCAGGCTGGCGGTCTTAACTTTATGCAGCGCCAGCTTTCAGGCCGGCGTGAAGCGGTCAGCCCGGATGCGGTTGAGCTCTATAAGTTTGATGCCGAGCGGATGCGTAACCTCAGCGATGCGCTATTAAGCGGTCAGGTGTTCCTCAGACAGGGACACTGGCTGGGAAACAATGTGCTGGAGAGTTGCGAAGGCCAGCAGGTCAGACCCGCTTTTGACGCCGACGCTCTGCAGATGCTGACACAGCAGCAACGCCGCGCATCAACACCGCTGATGGTGTCATGGCTTGAAGCGCCGGAAGGGATACAGCTATTGCGGGTCAGTCAGCAGGATGACTGCTCACAGCAGCCGACAGAAGAAGATATGTGAATTGAAAAGGGGGCACCTGGTGCCCCCTGAACTTATTTGCGATTAATGGCGCGGTAGCCGATATCGCGGCGACAGAAGCTGCCCTGCCATGAGATTGGCTGTGTCAGCTCATAAGCCCGCTTTTGTGCCGCGGCCACATCGTCGCCCAGCGCGGTTACGCACAATACGCGGCCACCGTTTGTCAGCACCAGGTCCTCTTCCAGCCGTGTTCCGGCGTGGAATACCTTGCCGTCAGCCATTTCTTCCAGTGGCAGGCCGTGAATCTGATCGCCCTGAGCGTAGTCACCCGGATAACCGCCCGCCGCCAGCACCACACCCAGCGCAGGGCGGGGATCCCATTGTGACGTTTTCTGATCCAGCTTACCGTCACAGGCGGCCAGGCAAAGATCGACCAGATCCGACTGCAGACGCAGCATGATCGGCTGAGTCTCCGGATCGCCGAAGCGGCAGTTGAATTCGATCACTTTCGGCTGCCCGGTGTGATCGATCATCAGGCCGGCATAGAGAAAACCGGTATAGACGTTGCCTTCAGCCGCCATGCCGCGCACGGTCGGCCAGATAACCTGATCCATAACGCGCTGGTGGATCTCATCGGTGACAACCGGAGCCGGAGAGTAGGCACCCATTCCGCCGGTGTTCGGACCGGTATCGCCATCGCCCACGCGTTTGTGATCCTGGCTGGTGGCCATGGGCAGCACATGCTCGCCGTCCACCATCACGATGAAGCTGGCTTCTTCGCCATCCAGAAACTCTTCAATCACAATGCGGTGTCCGGCATCGCCAAAGGCGTTTCCGGCCAGCATATCCTGAACCGCATCCTCAGCTTCCTGCAGCGTCATCGCCACAATCACGCCTTTACCTGCGGCCAGGCCGTCGGCTTTGATGACGATAGGGGCGCCTTTCTCACGCAGATACGCGAGAGCGGGCTCAACCTCGGTGAAGTTCTGGTATTCCGCACTCGGGATCTTATGACGCGCCAGGAAATCCTTGGTGAAAGCTTTAGAGCCTTCCAGCTGCGCAGCGGCCTGAGTCGGACCAAAGATAGCCAGCCCGGCCTCACGGAAGGCATCCACGATGCCAATCACCAGCGGCGCTTCGGGGCCGACAATCGTCAGATCAATCTTTTCACGCCGGGCAAACTCAAGCAGGGCAGGGACATCAGTTGCACTAATCGCGACATTCTGCAGCGCAGGCTCTAATGCGGTGCCCGCGTTACCCGGTGCCACAAACACGGTTTCCGCCAGCGGCGACTGGACAGCTTTCCAGGCCAGAGCATGTTCACGTCCGCCATTGCCGATTACTAAAATTTTCATCTGTTTCTCTCCAGAACGATTAATGGCGGAAGTGACGCATGTCGGTGAAGATCATGGCAATGCCGTGCTCATCAGCCGCCGCAATCACCTCTTCATCGCGGATGGAGCCGCCAGGCTGGATGACGCAGCTCACGCCTGACGCGGCTGCCGCATCAATACCATCACGGAACGGGAAGAAGGCATCCGACGCCATGGCTGATCCTTTTACTTCCAGCCCTTCATCGGCTGCTTTAATGCCGGCAATCTTAGCGGAATAGACACGGCTCATCTGTCCGGCACCGATACCGATGGTCATGTTGTCGCGTGCATAAACAATGGCGTTAGACTTAACGAACTTCGCTACTTTCCAGCAGAACAGCGCATCACGCAGTTCCTGTTCGGTTGGCTGACGTTTACTGACGACGCGCAGCTGGCTGGCATCAACCATGCCGAGATCGCGATCCTGTACCAGCAGACCCCCGTTGACGCGTTTGAAATCCAGTGCAGCAGTACGGTTTTGCCATTGGCCGCAGATCAGGACACGGACATTCTGCTTCGCGGCGGTAATTTTCAGCGCGGCCTCGGAAACCGCTGGCGCGATAATCACCTCAACAAACTGGCGGCTGATAATGGCCTGCGCAGTTGCTTCATCCAGCTCGCGGTTAAAGGCGATGATGCCGCCAAATGCGGAGGTCGGATCGGTCTGGTAAGCGCGATCATAGGCTGCCAGCAGCGAGTCACCGGTCGCTACGCCACAAGGGTTCGCATGTTTGACGATGACGCAGGCGGGTTCACTGAACTCTTTGACGCACTCCAGTGCAGCATCCGTGTCAGCAATGTTGTTATAGGAGAGCGCTTTACCCTGAACCTGCCGGGCCGTCGCCACTGAAGCTTCAGTGATATTCTCTTCTATATAGAAGGCAGCATCCTGATGGCTGTTTTCACCGTAGCGCATATCCTGCTTCTTAATGAAGTTCAGATTCAGGGTACGCGGGAAACGGCCGGCGGGCTGATTACGATCACCGTGATAGGCGGGCACCAGGCTGCCAAAGTAGTTAGCGATCATGCTGTCATACGCGGCGGTGTGTTCGAACGCTTTGATTGCCAGATCGAAACGGGTCTCAAGCGTCAGGCCATTTTCATGGGCATCCATTTCGGCAATGATCGCATCGTAGTCGCCGCTGCTGACCACGATTGCCACATCTTTATGGTTCTTGGCAGCAGAGCGCACCATGGTCGGGCCACCGATGTCGATATTTTCCACTGCATCTTCCCGTGAACATCCTTCACGGGCGACGGTCTGTGCAAAGGGATAGAGGTTAACGACCACCATGTCGATTGGGCTGATGTCGTGCTGCGCCATAATGGCATCATCCTGGCCGCGACGACCTAAAATGCCGCCATGCACTTTGGGATGCAGGGTTTTGACGCGTCCATCCATCATTTCCGGGAAGCCGGTGTAGTCAGAGACTTCTGTGACAGCCAGACCCGCATCCGCCAGCAGGCGAGCTGTTCCGCCTGTGGAGAGCAGTTCGACACCGCGACTTGAGAGCGCCTGAGCAAATTCGAGGATACCGGCTTTGTCAGAGACACTGAGCAATGCGCGGCGTACAGGACGAGTTTGTTGCATGGTGGTTTATCCCTTGGCTTTGTTTCGCGTATATAAGAGCGTTACATCAGGCTTTACAGCGGTTTTCTCTTCTCTATATAGGAAGAAAAAATCAAAAACCTCAGGTAACGCCCCGAAAAGGGGTGTCCGGAACTTCGCCCGGCATTGTAGCGAAAACGTTTGCGTGATGCTCGCCTAAATTTATCTGGCCCGACTAATGTGGATAACATTGTGTGTAACTGCGTATAACAGCCGCTTTTGCTGTGGAATGCAGCGAACGCTCTTTTTTATGCAATTTATGGGTTGCGCCTCTCAGACAACTCCCTATAATGCGCATCCATCAACACGGCACACCGGCAACGGGAAGCGGGTTGAAAGGCACAGGAGACTGCGCCGCCGGAGAAAAACTTCTGAGAAAGAGGTTGACTCTGCAGGAGGAAAGCGTAATATACGCCACCTCGCGACAGGACGCTAACGCACTGTTCGCACTGCTCTTTAACAATTTATCAGACAATCTGTGTGGGCACTCGCAGGATTGATATCAGCGTCTCCGGACGTAAAAAAATATCAAGCCTCACGAGTGAACACATAATGAAATTCATTATGACGTTTTACAGATGAGCACCGCTTAACTTGTTTAAGCAAATCAAACTTAA